>NZ_LFZP01000067.1:0-286059 GCF_002925705.1 Burkholderia anthinoferrum | reverse complement strand
GAGACGCGATGTGCGGCTGCGCGAACGAATGCAACGTTCACCAGCATGCGCACGCGAGCGCATGGGCGAACGCATTGCCGACGTCGGACGCGAAGGGTTTCTGGGGCGCGTTCGGCTGTTCGTGCTGGGCGGTCTGACAGGGCGATGCGTGCCACTTGCGACACCGCGGCGCAGGTCCGCGCGCTGCCGTCGCGGCCAGGGGAAATCCAGCAGCGCGTCACCGTGCTCGACGATATACGACGCCAGACCGGCAGCGTTCCCGCCATTCGGTGACGTTGCGGCGACCGCGCTGAAACGACGAGTCTGCGCCGTCTCCCGCCGGGCGGGAAGCCGCGCGCCGCTCGTGTTTCTCGCCGGTCGTCCGGCCGCCTGGACGCGTGGCCCGTATCCCGCTGAATCCGAATCCGCGCGCGGCGCTGGCCGCGCGCATCACCATCAAGGAGAAAACCGATGAGTTTATTGAACCTGCGCAACATGCTGCGCATGACCGCCGCGTCGTCGGCCGTGCTCGCCGCGCTGCTGGCCGGCGCGCCGGCGCTCGCCGACGAAACCCATCTCGACGACATCGCGTCGCCGGCCGCCGCGGCGCGGTTCCCCGCCGTTGCGGTCGGCCCGCAGTACGACACGACCCACGTGTGCGTCGCGCCTGAGGACTTCGACCGCTTCACCGACAGCTTCGTCGCGACGTTCGGCGGCAAGAAGTCGAAGCAGGGCGTGTTCCAGGTCACGCCGACGCCGAGCCAGACGATGTCGCAGCTCGTGCTGACGCCGGTCGGCACGATCTCGGTGTTCGGTTTCAAGACGCCGATCCCGTATCCGTTCTGCGAGGAGCGCACCGGCTATCTCGTCACCGACATGGACGTCGCGGTGAAGTCGGCGCGCGCGCATGGCGCGGACATCGTCGTGGCGACGTTCCCCGACCCGATCGGCCGCGACGCGATCGTCCGCTGGCCGGGCGGCGTGAACATGCAGCTGTACTGGCATACGCAGACGCCGAACTACGACCCGCTGCAGACGGTGCCGGAGAATCGCGTATACGTGTCGCCGGAAAGCGCGGGCAAGCTCGCGCGCGACTTCGCGGCGTTCTCGCACGGCAAGATCGTGTCGGACGTGCGCCATGCGCCGGGCATCGAAATCGGGCGGCCGAACGACGCGTACCGCCGCATTCGCATCGAATCGGGCTTCGGCAAGATGACCGTGCTCGCGACCGACGGCCATCTGCCGTACCCGTTCGGGCGTGAAATGACGGGCTACGAAGTGGCCGATCTCGCCGCGACGCTGAAGCAGGCCGAAGCCGCGGGCGTGACGGTGCTCGTGCCGCCGTTCAAGTCGGACGGGCGCGACGCGGCGCTCGTGCAGTTCCCGGGCGGCTACGTCGCCGAGATCCACGCGCGGTCGAAATGACGGTGCGCCGGCCGATGAAGCGATCGTGGCGCGGCGCGCTGTCGTGCGTCGTGCTGGCGGGCGGTGCCGCGTCGCACGCGGGTACCGCCGTCGGCGCCGAAGCCGAGGCGGCGTCGGCCGGCGCGGCCGCGTCGCCGGCTGCCGCCGCCGCTTCGTGCACCGCGAAACGCCCGACGGTGCTGTTCAACCGCTGGCAGGAAGACTGGTCGGCGCTCGCGAATCCGTGCGTGCCGCGCAAGCCGTTCGACGCGCTGAAATACGTGCCGCTCGGCGACGACCCGTCGACCTATCTGTCGCTCGGCGCGAACCTGCGCGAGCGCTTCGAGCTGAACAACGCGCCGCTGTTCGGCCTCGGCGCCGCGCACGACGACAACTACGTGATCCAGCGCGCGAACGTGCATGCGGACCTGCGCTATCGCGGGCATCTGCAGGCGTTCGTGCAGTTCGTCGATGCGCGGCCGTTCGGCAAGGATACGGTCGGCCCGGTCGACAAGGACCAGCTCGACCTCCAGCAGGCGTTCGTCGCGTACGTCGATCAACTCGGGCCCGGCACGTTCAAGACGCGGATCGGCCGGCAGGAGATGGCGTTCGACTTGCAGCGCTTCGTGTCGGTGCGCGACGGTCCGAACGTGCGCCAGGCATACGACGGACTGTGGACCGATTACGAAATCGGCAAATGGCGCGTGATCGGCTATGTGACGCGTCCGGTGCAGTATCGCAACGCGGCCGCGTTCGACGACGTGTCGAACCGGCACCTGCGATTCGACGGCGTGCGCGTCGAGCGCACGGGCACGGGGCCCGGCGATCTGTCCGCGTACTGGTCGCGCTACACGCGCGACAACGCGCGCTATCCGGATGCATCCGGCACCGAGCGGCGCGACGTGTTCGACATGCGCTACGCGGGCAAGACCGACGGGTTCGACTGGGACGTCGAGGCGATGCTGCAGACGGGCCACGTCGGGCAGGACACGATCGGCGCGTGGGCGTTCGGCGCGCTGGGCGGCTACACGTTCGCGAAGACGGCCGGCACGCCGCGCGTCGGCATCCAGGTCGACGGCGCATCAGGCGACGCGCATCCGGGCGACCGGCGCGTCGGCACGTTCAACCCGATGTTTCCGAACGGCTATTACTTCACGCTCGCCGGGTATACCGGATACAGCAACCTGATCCACGTGAAGCCGTCGCTGACCTTCAAGCCGGCGAGCTCGGTGACGGTGCTCACCGCCGTCGGCTTCCAGTGGCGGCAGACGACGGCCGACGCGATCTACGGGCAGGGGATGTCGGCGGTGCCGGGCACGGCGGGCAAGGGCGGCGCGTGGACGGGGATGTACGCGCAGGCGCGCGTCGACTGGCTCGTGAACGCGAACGTCGCGCTCGCGCTCGAAGCCGTGCACTTCCAGCTCGGCTCGTCGATTCGCGCGCTCGGCGCGCGCAATGCCGACTATGTCGGGATGGAAGCGAAGTTCGGCTGGTGACGCGCCGCGCCCGGCTCTCGCGTATCAGGCCTGCGCGCGGGCGAGCGATTCGACGAAATCGATGAACGCGGTCACGCGCTTCGAGCCGCGCTGGTTCGGCAGGTACAGGGCCGTGATCACCGCGCGCGCCGAGCCCGGCGTCACGTCGTACTGGTCGAACAGCCGCTGCAGGCGGCCGGCTTCGATATCCGCCCCGACCAGCCAGTCGGGCAGCAGCGCGATGCCGGCGCCGTCGAGCGCGGCCTCGCGCAGCACCTCGCTGTGATTCGATTTCAGCCGCCCGGTGACGACGACCTGCGTCGTGCGTGGCGGGCCGGCGAACGTCCACGCCTGCTGGTCGACGCCGAAATGAAAGCGCAGGCACGCGTGATCGACGAGTTCGCCGGGTGTCGCCGGCGTGCCGTGCGCGTCGAGGTAGCCGCGGCTCGCGACCACGTAGCGCCGGAACGTGCCGAGCGGACGCGCGACGACGTCCGCGGTCGGGGCCGCGTCGCCGAGCCGGATCGCGACGTCGATCCGCGCGGACACGAGATCGACGCGTTCGTCGGTCAGTTGCAGATCGAGGTCGAGCTTGGGATGGCGCGCGACGAACGCGGCGACGTGCGGCGCGATGCGGCGCAGCCCGTAGGCGACCGGGACCGATACGCGCAGCGGGCCGGACGGCGCGTCGCCGCGGTCGGCCACCAGCGCGTCGGCATCGGCGAGTTCGCCGAGCACGCGTTTCGCCCGCGCATAGTAGACGGCGCCCGCGTCGGACAGCGTGACTTGCCGCGTCGTGCGGTTCAGCAGCACGGTGCCGAGCGACGCCTCCAGCGCATCCACCGCGCGCACGACCGACGAAGCGGCGAGATCGAGCCGGCGCCCCGCGCTCGAGAAGCCGCCGGCTTCCGCGACTTCGACGAACGCGCGCAGCGCGGAGAATTTGTCCATGAGATCGTCCTTGGGCGGGTGGCAACGTCGCGTTACATGCGGTTCGCATTCTAGCGCCGGGCGGCGCGGCGGCCGATCGCGTGCGGCGTGTCTTCAGGACAATTCAGGCGTCGCTCAGGATTTTCGCCGCGGCGGCCGATAAGCTGCGCGACATCGCGTGTTGCGCTGGCCGTTCCGTTCGTGACGGGCCACGCGCACGATTCGTCACGGAGATCCGATGAAGAACCTGTTTCGGCACGCGTGCGTCGCGCAGGCGGCCCGGTGGTTGATCGTGGCCGGGTGCGCGGGCCTGTTGGCGCCTGCGGCGCATGCGCAGGCCGGCGTGCGGGCCGATGCGGCGTCCGGCGTGCAGCCTGACGCGCCGGTGCCCGCCGCGGGCCGGCAGCCGCCCGGCTTCTATCGGCTGAAGATCGGCGACTTCACGGTGATCGCGCTGTCCGACGGCACGCATCCGTTTCCGGTCGACTCGGTGTTTCGCGACATCTCGAACGACGAGATCCGGCGCGACCTCGACCGCGCATTCCTCGAGCCGCCCGTGCAAGGGTCGATCAACGCGTTCCTCGTCGATACCGGATCGAAGCGGATCCTCGTCGACGCGGGCGCCGGCACGCTGTACGGCGACTGCTGCGGCAAGCTGCTCGACGACCTGCGCGCGGCCGGCTACGCGCCCGCGCAGATCGACGAAGTGCTGCTCACGCACCTGCATAAGGACCATGTCGGCGGCATTGCGTCGAATGGCGCGATGACGTTTCCGAATGCCGTCGTGCGGGTGAACGCCGTCGAGGCCGCGTACTGGCTCGATCCGGCGAACAAGGCGCACGCGCCGGCGTTTCTCGCGTCGTTCTTCGATGCGGCCGCCGCGGCGGTCGCGCCGTACGTCGCGGCCGGCCGCTTCAAGACGTTTCGCGGCGACGCGACGCTCGCGCCCGGCATTCGCGCGGTGCCGATGCCCGGCCATACGCCGGGCCATACGGCTTACCTGATCGAGAGCGGCCGCGCGGGCCTGCTCGCGTGGGGCGACATCGTGCACGTGGCGGCGATCCAGTTGCGCGACGTCGACGCGACGGTCCAGTACGACAGCGATGCCGAGGCCGCCCGCCGCACGCGGCGGGATACGCTGAAGCGCGTCGCCGAGCGGCGCTATCTCGTCGGGGCCGCGCATATCGCGTTTCCCGGGCTCGGCCACCTGCGCCGGGACGGTGCGCAATACGACTGGGTGCCGGTCAACTACGACGCGACGCCGGTGCGGTGACGTCCCGGCGTGCGGCCCGGCGTGCGCCATGCCGCCGGTCAGCGTGCCCGTGCGCGCCGCCACGCGCCGGGCGGGTGCCCGACGATCCGCGCGAATACGCGGTTCAGGTGGCTCTGGTCGGCGAAGCCGCACGCGACCGCGATGTCGGCCAGCGTCATGTCGGACGTCTCGATCAGCTCGCGCGCGCGCATCACGCGCTGTTCGAGCAGCCACTGGTGCGGTGTGCGGCCGGTGGTGCGCGAGAACGCGCGGATGAAATAGCCGCGCGACAGGTCGCATTCGTTCGCCACTTCCTCGATCGACACGCCGAGGTCCGCCTTTTCCATCAACAGCTCCTTGGCGAGCGCCACCTTCGCGGGAGACAGCGCGCCCTTGTGCTCGAGTTCGCGCGCGCGCACGTTGCCGTAGCGGCGCACGAGATGCGTGCCCATCGCGAGCCCGACCTGCTCGATGAACAGCGCGTTCAGCGGGCCGGGCGCGTCGAGGCTGTCGGCCACCGCGTGCGCGAGATGCCCGAGCACCGGGTCGCGCGCATCGACGCGGCACGTGAGGCCGTCGACCGGGCTGCCGCCGTGTTCGGGGCCGATGCGCGCCAGATACGGGTGCGGCAGCTCGACCAGCACGAAGTCGAAGTTGCCGTACAGGTCCGCGTGGAAATGGCGCGAGAAGTCGCGAATGTAGATCGAGTGATGCTGGAACCGGCGCTCGCTCGCGCCGGCGCGCCCATAGAGCGTGCGGCGGTGGCCGCCGTTCAGCGACACGCCGACCAGGAAGCCGCGGTCGCACGCGGGCATGTCGATCCGTTCGACGTGCGCTTCGCGCATGCATTTGCGGTGGAGCTTCAGGCCGCCGGATGCCGTCTCGACATCCTTCGCCAGCAGGCTCGACACGCACCCGAGCGTGTCTTTCGGCCGTGGCGGAGGCGATGCCGTCGGGGCTGCGATGACGGAGTCTGACATGGAATTCCCCAGCGAGGGACTCGGAGCGTGAAATGACGAGTCCAGTTTAGATGCGCGCGCGAACGTTCAAAATGAATTTGCATAAACGTCCGCTCTTCATCCTGACAAATTGCTTTCAATGCGTGCGCGCGGTGAGTGCGTGCCCCGGCGCGACGCCTGCGCGAGCGGCCCGGCAGAGTATAGCGCCCCACTTTTACACGCAAGCGATCGTGCCGGCCGCGCGTGCGCGGCATGCGCGGACAGCGCATTTTCCTTCAAGATTTTCACGGCATGCCCCTCTACACTCGACCCGTATTTCGACATTTATCGTCCGGCGCGGCAGCACGCCGGACTTGGACTCTCCGCCGGGCGAACTGCCGCGTTCACCCGGCGCTCATCCCGAGGTACCCGGAGGCGGCCATGGTCCAGATCGGAACTTTGTCGGTGGATTTCGAGCAGCGGGACATTCGCCGTCACGGCGCGTCGCTGCGCATCGGCGCGCGCGCGCTCGACATTCTCGAGGTCCTGCACCGCGCGAGCGGTTCGGTCGTGTCGAAAGACGACATCATGGATGCGGTCTGGCCGGGCCTGATCGTCGAGGAAAACCGGCTGCAGGTGCATGTGGCGACGCTGCGCAAGGCGCTCGGCGCGAGCCGCGATCTGATCAAGACGGTGCCCGGGCGCGGCTATCTGCTGGTCGCGAGCCCGTCGCCCGGCCCGGACCTCGTGCCCGCGGCCGACGCGCCGGCCGTCGCGGCGCCGCCCGACGTCCCCGCGTCGTCGCTGCTCGCGCCGCTCGTCGGGCGCGACGCCGAAATCGCGCAGATCGTCGACATGCTCGAGCGCACGCCGGTCGTCACGCTCGTCGGCGCGGGCGGCATCGGCAAGACGAGTCTTGCCGTGCGCGTCGCGCACGGCGTGCGCAGCCGCTCGCGCGAGCGCGTGCTGTTCGTCGAGCTGGCGCGCGCGTCGACGCGCGACGACATGCTGATCGCGCTGGCCGCCGAGCTCGGTCTCGACACGCAGGGCGTGCCGGCCATCGAGCGCATCGGCGACGCGTTCGCGACGTCGCGCTGCCTGCTCGTGCTCGACAACGCGGAGCACATCGTCGATCTGGTGGCGAGCCTCGTCGAAACGCTGACGTCGCGCGCCGGCTCGCCGCGCGTGCTCGTGACGAGCCGCGAGCCGCTGCACATCTCGGCCGAAGCGGTGCTGCGGATGAGCCCGCTCGCGGTGCCGGACGGCGGCGCGTCCGTCCCGGAAATGGTCCGCTGTTCGGCCGTCGAGCTGTTCCTGGAGCGCGTGCGCACGGCCGCGCCGGATTGCCCGGTCGACGAAGCCGGCGTGCGGGTGATCGCGGACATCTGCCGGCGCCTCGACGGGCTGCCGCTCGCGATTGAGCTGGCCGCGGCGCGCGTGGCGACGCTCGGGCTCGCGGTCGTCGCGTCGCGTCTCGACGACCGGCTGAACCTGCTGACGGGCGGGCTGCGCTCGGCGCTGCCGCGTCATCAGACGCTGCGGGCGACGTTCGACTGGAGCTACGTGCTGCTCGATCCGGCCGCGCGCGCGCTGTTTCGCCGGATGGGATGCTTCATCGGGCCGTTTTCGTTCGATGCCGCGCGCGCGGTCGCGACCGAGCCCGGCACGTCGGCCGCGGACATGATCGCGGTGCTCGGCGAGCTGGTGGCGAAGTCGCTGGTGACCGTCGAGTTCCATGGCGCGTATGCGCGCTACCGGCTGACCGAATCGACGCGCGCGTACGCGCTGGAAAAACTGCACAACGAAGGCGAATTCGAACGCATCGTCGCGCGCCACGCGGCGTACGAGCGCGAGCATGCGCCCGCGCGTCCCGCGACGCTGGCCGACGCGCTGCCCGCGGATGCACCCGCGCCGGCCGCGGACGAACCGGCGGAGGCCGCCGTGGCCGCAGGCGTGCCCGAGCCCGACCGGCTGGCGCGCGCGCTGCTCGAGCCGGCGCGGATGCGCGCGTGCACGGCGCGCGCGCGCCAGGTACTCGACGCGCTCGACACGGGCGCCGCGGGCCCGGTCGACGCCGCGCGCGAGATGCGGCTGCGGGCGGCCTGCGCGTCGGCGCTGCTGCATACCGATGGCGATGCGCCGGCCGCCGCCGCGATGTGGAACCGCACGCTCGGTCTCGCCGCGCATATCGGCGACGATGCGTTCGACGCGCGCGCGCTGGTCGGGCTGTGGCATACGATGCTGACGCTGTCGGACATCCACGAATCGCTGCGCTACGCGACGCGCTTCGAGCGCGCGGCCGAGCGGCGCGGGGACCGGTCGCAGCGGTTGCTGGCGAACACGATGGTCGCGACGTCGCTGCATTACTTCGGCGAGCATGCGCAGGCGCGCGAGCGGCTGGAAGCGGCGACGGCCGAACTCGCCGACGCGGACGAACCGGCGTGCGCGCAGGCCGCGCTCGGCGTCGACATGGCGACGCTGGGGCGCACGATGCTGATCCGTCTGCTCTGGATGCAAGGCGAGCCCGAGCATGCGATGCGCGTCGCCGCGCAGGCGGTCGAGTGCGCGCGCCGCGGCCCGTCGGCGCTCACGCTGTGCATCGTGCTCGGTGCGGCCGCCGCGCCGATCGCGCTGCGCTACGGCGATCACGACATCACCTCCGACTATCTCGCGACGCTGCGCGCGACCGCCGACGCGCACGGCTTCGACATCTGGCGCAGTCACGCGGAATGCCTGACCGGACAGTTCGACATCCAGGCCGGCCATCCCGGCGCCGGTCTCGCCCGCCTCGAACCGGCGCTGCGGCGCGTCGAGGCGAGCGGTTTCCGGCGTCTGCTCGCGCCGTTGACCGTTGCGTACGCGGAGGGCCTCGTGCGGACCGGCCGCGCGAACGAAGCGCGCTCCCGGCTCGATGCGACGCTCGCGCGCTGCCGCGCGCACGGCGAGCACCTGTTCGTCCCGGAATTGCTGCGGGTGAACGGCGTCGCGATGCTCGAACAGGCGCGCACCGTCGGCGCGGATCTCGCGGTGGCGTACGAGGCCGACGGCCATCGTCATCTGCAGATGGCGATCCAGACCGCGAACGCGCAGGGCGCCGCGATGTGGGCGCTGCGCAGTTCGCTCGATCTCGCCGATCACCTGATCGAGCGCGGGCACACCGCGCAGGCGTCGACGCTGGTCGCCGCGGGCGCGCGGCACTTCGATCCGGATTCGCGCGCGCACGACGTGCGCCGCCTGCTGCGCGTGCAGAACTTCGTCCGTCAGGAGGCGCCGCTCGCGCCGTGCCGGACGCGCGCGCGACGCGATGCCGCCGACGCGGCGCAGCAGGCGGCATAGCGATGCGCGAATCCGGTGCAGCAGCGCGCCCGCGCGATCGCGGCATGCGTGCCGACGCGCGCGGTGCGGCCGCGTTTCAGGCAGCGTCGCCGCGCAGCGCGTCGCGCGCGGATGCGCACGGGAGGCCCGACGGTGCTTAGGGCGACGGAACCCGCGCGCTCGGCGGACCTCGTCGTCTTCAACGGCAAGATCGCGACCCAGGACGAACGACGCTCGTTCGTCCGCGCGCTCGCCGTGAAGGACGGGACCATCGTCGCGACCGGCGACGATCGCGACGTGCTGCGCCATGCGCGCGACGACACGACCCGTATCGATCTGAACGGCCGTACCGTGATTCCGGGCCTGATCGACGCCCACCTGCAGGCGATCCGCGGCGGCATGAACTTCAACCTAGAGGTGCGCTGGGACGGCGTGCCGTCGCTTGCCGACGCGCTCGATCTGCTGGGCCGGCAGGTGCGACGCACGCCCGCGCCGCAATGGGCGCGCGTGGCGGGCGGCTGGACCGCGCTGCAGTTCGCGGAAAAGCGCGGCCCGACGGTGGCCGAGCTCAACGCGATCGCGCCCGACACGCCCGTATTCATTCAGCATCTGGGCGACAGCGCGTGGCTGAATGCGGCCGCGCTGCGCGCGCTCGGCTACGGCCGCGACACGCCCGATCCGCCCGGCGGCGAACTGCGGCGCGATCGCCACGGGCGGCCGACCGGGCTGCTGCTCGCGCGTCGGGATCCGGCCGTGCTGTTCGCGGCGCTCGCCCGCGCGCCCATGCTCGATGCGGCCGACCGGGTCAACTCCACGCGGCAGTTCATGCGCGCGCTGAACCGCGTGGGCGTGACGAGCGCGATCGACGCCGGCGGCGACGGCCTCGCGTATCCGGACGACTATGCGGCGGTCGCGACGCTCGCGCGGCGCGGCGAACTGACGACGCGCATCGCCTATGCGCTGGGCGCGCGGCACGCCGGCCGCGAACTCGACGATTTCGCGACATGGATCGCGCGGACGGCGCCCGGCGACGGCGACGGCGACGCGTTCCTACGCGTGAGCGGCGCGGGCGAGCGGCTCCTGTGCTCGGCGATCGATCTCGGGAATTTTCTCGAACCGCGCGTCGACCTGCCCGCGTCGGTCGACGCGGAACTGGCGGCCGTCGTCCGGCTGCTCGTGCGCCATCGCTGGCCGTTCCGGCTGCATGCGACCTACGACGAATCGATCGGCCGCTTCCTCGACGTGTTCGAAGCGGTGGATCGCGACACGCCGTTCGACGGGCTGCGCTGGTGCTTCGACCGCTGCGAGACGATCTCGGATGCCAATATCGCGCGTGTCGCGGCGCTGGGCGGCGGCATCACCGTGCAGCCGCGCATGGCGTTCCAGGGCGAAGCCTTCATCGCCCGCCACGGCGCGGCGGCGGCCACGCGCGCGCCGCCGATCCGCGCGATGCTCGCGGCCGGGCTGCCGGTCGGCGCGGGCTCCGGGGCGACGGGCGCGGCGAGCTACAACCCGTTCGTCGCGCTGTACTGGATGGTGTCGGGGCGCTCCGTCGGCGGCACCGCGCTGTATCCGGCGCGCAACCGGCTCGGCCGGATGGAGGCGCTGCGCCGCTATACGGTCGGCAGCGCATGGTTCTCCGCCGACGAGCACCGCAAGGGCGCGCTGGTGCCCGGCCGGTACGCCGACTTCGCGGTGCTGAGCGACGACTACTTCACGATCGACGCACGGCGCATCCCCGCGTTGTCGTCGGTGCTGACGGTCGTCGACGGGAAGGTCGTGCACGCGGAGCAGGAATTCGCGCCGCTGGCGCCGCCGCCGCCGCCCGTCAGTCCCGCATGGTCGCCGGTCGCGGAAGGCGGCGTCGGCGGCGCGGCGCTCGCCCGTCCGCATGCGTCGGCGGCGGGCGACGCATGCGCGGCGCCCGGCAGCGATGCGTGCCGGGCGCGCGGTCACGGCCGCCGCTTCGCGCGGCCGCGCTATCCGACGGCAAGTGCGGCCGCCGAGCGCTGCGAAGCGTTCGGCCGCTGCTGCGTCGCGTTTTGAGCGGCGCGTGCCGGTGCGCGACGCGCCGCGCGCCGGACGCCCCCGGGCATTGAACGATTTTCCGCCCCGTGCGCGGGGCATGAAGGAGACAGGATGAATGCTGCGCACCCGCGCGCACCGGCCATCGGCGACGAAGTGGCCGGCGTTCGCATTCCGCGCACGCCCGTTGCGCTCGATGCGGCCGACGCGGCCCGCGCGTCGTTGCCCGCCGTGCTGGTCGATCACGCGGCGCGCGTGTTCGTGTTCGCGTCGCTCGCCGCGCGGCGGGCAGGCGACGCATGCAACGCATGCGACGCCGACGCGCTGTACGTCGCCGCGATGTACGCGAACATGGGGTTGAGCCACGCGTATTGCCGCTCGACCGAGCGCTACGAGCTCGACGGCGCGGATGCCGCATGCGCGCTGCTGTTGCGCCATCGGCGCTCGCGGCGCGTGCGCGACGACGTGTGGCAGGCGATCGCGCTGCATACGACGCCCGGCGTGGCCGCCCGCGCGTCGCCGCTCGCGCGCGCGCTGGCGGCCGCCGTGTCGACCGACCTGATGGCGACCGACTTCGACGCATACACGCTCGACGAGCGTGACGCGTTGCTCGCCGCGTATCCGCGCGGCAGCGGTTTTCGCGAAACGTTCCTCGCGACGGTCGCGCGCGGCGTCGAACATCGGCCGCAATCGACGTTCGGCACGTGGAGTGCCGACGTGCTCGAACGCGCGGATCCGGATTTTCATCGGCCGAATTTCTGCGGGCGCGTGCTGGGCGCGCGGTGGAACGATACGTGACGGCGCCGCTCCGGCACGCGGTGGCCGGACGCGTCGCGGCACCGCGCCCGGCATGCCGGGCCCTGCGCGCCGCATGCGCGGATCATGCGTGCGACTGCACGGCGTCGTGCCGCGCATAGTCGACGTAGCCGGCGCGGTCGCCGCCGTACCAGCCGATGGTCTTCGGCTCCGCGAGCGGTGCGCGGGCCGCGATGCGCTCCACGAGATCCGGGTTCGCGATGTACGCACGCGCAAACGCGACGAGATCGGCGTCGCCCGCGTCGATCAGCGCGTTCGCCGCGTCCGGTGAAATGCCGCCGTTGACGATCAGCGTGCCGCGGAACGACCGCCGCGCGTGCTCGACGATGCGCGGCAGATCGGGCTCGCCGCTCCAGCCGTTGGTATCGGCCGCGTGCAGATAGGCGACGCCCGCCGCGTCGAGCATCCGGCCGACGTAGGCGAGCGTCGCGTCGGGGTCGGCGTCGCGCACGTTGTTGTATTTCGCGTACGGCGAGATGCGCACGCCGACGCGGTTCAACGGCATCACGCCGCCGACCGCGTCGACGATTTCCTCGAGAAAGCGCGCGCGGTTCGCGACCGAGCCGCCGTAGCGATCGTCGCGGCGGTTCAGCGTCGACGACAGGAACTGGTGCGGCAGGTAGCCGTTGGCCGCATGGATCTCGACACCGTCGAAGCCCGCGGCCATCGCGCGCGCGGCCGCCTGCCGGAATTCGTCGACGGTCGCGACGACTTCATCGGTCGTCATTGCGCGCGACGGCGTCGCATGAATCTTCGTGTAGTAGCCGTTCTGCAACTGCGCCCAGACCTGCAACTGTTCGAGGTCGTCGTTCACGCCGGACGGCGACAGCGGCGCGGCGCCGCCGAGCAGCGTCAGCGAGCTGACGCGGCCGCCGTGCCACAGCTGCGCGAAGATGCGCCCGCCGTTCGCGTGGACGGCGTCGGTGACGATTTTCCAGCCGGCGGCCTGTGCATCGTCGACGAGGCCGGGCGTCAGCTCGAACGCCGCGGAGGCCGCGCTGACGTTGGTGGCCTCGGTCACGATCAGGCCGGCCGACGCGCGCTGCGCGTAGTACTCGGCCATCAGTTCGGTGGGCAGGCCGCGCGACGGCGCGCGCGAGCGCGTCATCGGCCCCATCACGACGCGGTTCGGCAGCGCGAGGCCGCGCAGATCGTAGGCACTGAGCAGGGAAGACATGATGGACTCCTGTGGTTCGACGTGGAGCGGGGCGGCGGCGCGCCCCGCGAACGGATCGATTCGATGGGTGAGGGCGGCTCAACCCGCGGCGTGACGTTGCGCGTGCGGCCGCCCGACGAGCAGGTAGTGGGCGAGCGCGACGATCGGGAACGCGCCGGCCGCCGCGGCGACGAGCGGCCAGCCGCCACGCTCGTACAGCGGGCTCGCGAGCGCGGAGCCGACGGCGCCGCCGACGAAGATGCTCGTCATGTACAGCGCGTTCAGCCGGTTGCGGCTCGCCGCGTGCAGTGCGTAGATCTCGCGCTGGCCGAGCACCATGTTCATCTGCACCGCGAAGTCGAGCACGATGCCGGTGACGACGAGCCCGTACAGGCCGGTGCCGTGCACGAACCCGACCGCATACGACAGCGCGCCGGCCACGAGCGCGATCAGCGTCGCGCGCACCGTATGGCCGGCATCCGCCAGACGCCCGGCTACCGGCGCCGACGTCGCGCCGATCGCACCGACCAGCGCGAACAGGCCGATCGCCGATTGCGACAGCCCGTAGTGACGCGTCAGTTCGACCGGCACGGCCGTCCAGAACAGGCTGAACGACGCGAACATCAGGCCCTGGTAGAACGCGCGGTGGCGCAGCACCGGCATCGTGCGAACGAGGTGCAGCAGCGAGCCGATCAGCTCGAAATAGGTCGCGCGGTGATCGGGCTGGCGCGACGGAATCGTCAGCGCGAGCACGGCCGTGACGAGCGTCATCAGCACGGCCGCGGCCGCGAACACGAAGCGCCAGCCGAATGCGTCGGCCACCACGCTCGACAGCGGACGGGCAAGCAGGATGCCGAGTAGCAGCCCGCTCATGATCGTGCCGACGATGCGGCCGCGCGAATGATCCGGCGCGAGGTGCGCGGCGAGCGGCACGAGAATCTGCACGGCCACCGAGCTGAACCCGATCAGCAGCGAAACCGCGAGAAAGAGCCCGGGCGTGCGCACGAGCGCCGCCGCCGCGAGGCTCGCGATCGACACGACGGCCGTCACGATCATCAGCCTGCGGTTTTCGAGCAGATCGCCGAGCGGCACGATGAAGAACAGGCCGAACGCATAGCCGATCTGCGTCAGCGACACGATCAGGCTCGCCGTGTCGCCGGACATGTGCAGGCTCGGCGCGATGAGCTCGGTGATCGGTTGCGCGTAGTACAGGTTCGCGACGATCGCGCCGCAACTGAAGGCGAACAGCAGGATCAGCCCCTGCGTGAGCTTGGCGCCGTGCGCGGGCGGCGCGAGCGGTGTTGAATCCGTTGACATGGTCGACTCCTGGAAAAGGGAAAGGCCGGCTACCGGAGCGCCGCGCCGGCATGGAGGCCGGCCGCGATACGGTGCACCGCATTGCCGTCAATACTATTGATCAATCGATAAAGCCGGAAGCGGAACGCCGCGCAATCGAGCGTTGCGCGGCACGCAAAGGTGTCGCGCCGGGCGGGTTCAGCCGCGTTTGCCCTGCAGCGTCGGAATCTGCTCGAACAGCCCCGCGAGCCAGTCGACGAACACCTTCAGCTTGACCGGAATGTGGCGATTGGGCGGATACAGCACCGAGATCGGCCGGGCCGGCGCGTTGAAATCGGTCAGCACCTCGCGCAGCCGGCCCGATTTCAGGTACGGCTCGACGAGGTACAGCGACGTCTTGATCAGCCCGATGCCGGCGACGCCGCACTCGATGTAGTTGTCCGCGTCGTTGACGGCCACCGTGCCGCACATCTGCACGATGCGCGGCTCGCCGTCGACCACGTAGTCCCACGCGCGCGGCCGCCCGGTATCGGCGGAGATGTGACTGACCGCGACGTGCCGCGCGAGATCGTCGACGGTCTCCGGCTCGCCGAACCGCGCGAAATACGCGGGCGAGCCGCACGTGCAGGTGGTCAGGCTGCCGATCCGCCGCGCGATCATTCCCGAATCGTCCAGCGCGCCGATGCGCACCACGCAGTCGACCCCTTCGCCGACGAGGTCGATCTGCCGGTCGGTCACGCCGAGTTCGAGCATGATGTCCGGATGGGCGTCGAGAAACGCCGGCAGCGCGGGCACCACGACCTGCTTCGCCATCGCCGGCGGCAGGTTCACCTTCAGCCGGCCGCGCGGCACGTTGCGCGCCTGCGAGACCGACGCCTCCATGTCGTCGATCTCGCGCAGCACCGCGACGGACCGTTCGTAGTAGGCCTGGCCGTCCTCGGTCAGCGAGATGCGGCGCGTGGTGCGGTTCAGCAGCCGGCAGCCGAGGTGCTGCTCGAGACCGCTCAGCAGCGCCGACACGCGCGGCGTGGTGAGGCCGGTCGTGTCGGACGCGCGCGTGAAGCTGCCGGTTTCGACGATGCGCGTGAACACGCGCATCGAAAGCAAGGTATCCATCGTCGAAAGTTCTCCAGCCTGTCGGCATGCGGCGCCGGTGCGTGCCGGCGCCGTCTGGTCGGATATCGGGTATCGCGTAGCGGGGGCGACCGGGCCGCTATGCGTCGATGCGCTTTCTCAGCGCGTCGCCGGCAAACGGCATTTCACGCATGCGCTGGCCGGTCGCGTCGAAGATCGCGTTGGCCAGCGCGCCGGCGGTCGGCCCCATCGACGCCTCGGCCGCGCCGAGAAACGGCGCGCCGGGACGATTGATCAGATGAACCTTCACGCTTTGCGGCGCCGCCGAGAAACGCAGGATCGGATAGCTGCTCCAGTCGAAGCTGCGAATCCGTTCGGTGTCGTACTTCAGCGCCTCGTACAGCGTCCAGCTCGCGGCCTGCACGATGCCGCCCTCGATCTGGTTGCGGATCCCGTCCGGCGACACGACCTGGCCCGCGTCGACCGCCGCTTCCGCGCGCTCGAGCGTCACCTGGCCGGTTTCCGGCACGACCGACACCTCGACCGCGATCGCGACGTAGGCCATCAGGTTCTTGTACTTGCCGAACGCGAAGCCGACGCCGCGGTTGCGCGCACGCGGCGGCCGCGGCCAGCCGAAGTGCGTCGCGGCGAGCTTGATCACCTGCCGCGCGCGATGGTCGTCCATGTGGCGCAGCCGGAATTCGACCGGATCGACGCCGGCCGCATGCGCGAGCTCGTCCATGAAGCTTTCGATCGCCCAGACGTTGGTGTGCGCGCCGAGCGAGCGCATCGCGGAGGTCTGCAGCGGCATCGTCGGCGAGAAGTTGTTGACGATGTGCTGGTTCGGCAGCGCATACAGCGGAATCGCGTTGCGGTCGCCGCCGCCTTCCGGTTGCAGCATCGGCGTCGACGGCGCGGGCACGAACGGCGGCTCCAGCATGCGCGCGGGCAGCAGCCGGCCGGCGTTGACGATCCGCTCGTTGTGCGAGCTGCTCCACAACGCATAGTTCCAGTCGACGATGCGCCCGCTCGCGTCCAGCGATGCGCTGACCTCCGTCACCATCGCGGGCGTGAAGTGGTCCCACGTGTGTTCCTGTTCGCGCATCCATTGCACGCGAATCGGCTTGCCCGGCATCGCGGCGGCGATCAGCGCGGCGTGCGCGGCCGCGTCGTCCGCCGCATTGTGCCCGTAGCAGCCCGACCCCTCGGTGTGAATGCAGCGGATGCTCGCCTTCGGCATCGACAGCATCTCGGCGAGCGCGTCGCGCAGCGGGTAGACGCCCTGCGAGTGCGTCCACACCGTCATCATCCCGTTCTCGAGATGCGCGACCGAACACGACGGCCCGATCGACCCGTGCAGCAGGTAGTTCTTCAGGAACGTCGCATTGAGCGTCTTCACGGCTGGTGCGGTGGCCGCGTGCGTGTTCGCGATCTCGATGCGCTGTGTCGCGATCCGCTTCAGGTCCGCGTGCACGGTGCCGCGCTCGGGCAGCGTGCGGCCCGGCGACCAGCGGCAGCCGGCGGCGAGCGCGCGCTGCGCGACCACCGCCTGCCATTCGCCCTGCGCGACGACCGCGAGCATGCTGCCGTTGCGCACGATCCGCACGACGCCCGGCAGCTTCAGGACCGCGGCTTCGTCGAACGACAGCAGCTTCGCTTCATATACCGGCGGCATCACGACGCGCGCGTGCAGCATGCCGGGCAACTGCATGTCCTGCACGTAGCTGACGCCGCCCGTGACCTTGTTCGGGATGTCCACGCGCGGCAGCGACGTGCCGATCACGGCGAACGTCGCCGGGTTCTTCAGCGGCGACGTGGGCGTCGCATTGCGATGCAGGTCGACCGTGCGGATCGCGTCGCCGTAGGTCATCGTGCGTCCGTCGGGCGCCGTGATCACCGCGTCGGCGGTCGTCAGCACGCGCGGCTCGACGCCGAAGCGCTTCGCCGCGCCTTCCACCAGCAGCGCACGCACCTGCGCGGCCGCGTTCAGCAGCGCGGAGCCGCTGTCGGCCATCGTGTGGCTGCCGGCCGTCAGGCCCTCGTCGGGCGACGCGCCGGTGTCGGCCGTCAGGAACGTGATCAGCGACGGCTTCATGTCGAGTTCCTCGGCGGCCACCTGCAGCAGCGCCGTGCGCACGCCGGTGCCGAGCTCGACCTTGCCGGTAAACACGGTGACCTTGCCGTCGGGCGCGATCTTGATCCACGCGTCGAGCAGCGGATTGGTCTTCAGGCTGCCGGCGAGCGCCTGCGTGGCTTTCGCCACGTGCACGGCCGCGCCTTCGTCGGCGATCACCAGCTGCGCGGCCGCGCGCGACGCGGGCGCGAGACTGAACGCGACGAACAGCGCGCCGGAGACGATGAAGTGCCGGCGGCTTTCGTCGATGTCGTCGTGGGAATTCATTACAGCCCCTTGCTGATCGTGACGGGAGCGGAAGCGGGTTCGGGGGCCGGCAGCCCCGCGACCGAGCGCACCGCCGCGAGAATCCGCATGTGCGTGCCGCAGCGGCACAGGTTCGGTTCCATGTGCGTGCGCAGTTCCTGTTCGGTCGGTTTCGGGTTGCGTTCGAGCAGCGCCTGCGCGCGCATGATCATCCCGGCGATGCAGTAGCCGCACTGCGCGGCCTGGTGCTCGATGAACGCGCGTTGCAGCGGGCCCGGACGCTCGGCGGTGCCGAGGCTCTCGATGGTACGCACGCTGCGCGAACCGACCGCGGCCACCGGCATCAGGCACGAGAACGTCGGCTTGCCGTCGACGATCACGGTGCACGCGCCGCACTGCCCGAGGCCGCAGCCGAACTTCGCGCCGTGCAGGTGCAGGTCGTTGCGCAGCGCGTACAGCAGCGGCGTGGACGGGTCGATGTCCAGCGTGTGGCGCACGCCGTTGACGGTGAGGGTGATCATCGTGCGGTGTCCTCTTTTCTGAGCTTCGCGGCCATCGCGTCGACGCCCGACCACGCGGGGCGGTCGGTATAGGTTTCTCGCACGTACGCGGCGAGATCGGCGATCTGCGCGTCGTCGTACTGGTCGATGAACGACGGCATGTAGTTGAGCGTATCCTCGCCGTGCCAGCCGATGCCGTTGAACATCATCTGGATCGCGTTGCGCGGCGTGTCTGCGTTGACCGCCGTGTTGAACGCGAGCGTCGGCCGTTCGCCGATCGACTGCATCGGCGCGGCCGGCCCGTGGCACTGCGCGCACGATGCCTGGAACAGCACCGCGCCGCGCTGCGCGGCCGGCGTCGTCGCGACGCGTTCGACCGGATGCGCGGCCGCGGCCGCACGTGCGTTCGCCGGTTTCTGGATCGACAGGATGTACGCGGCGATCGCCTCGACGTCCTCCACCGGCACCGTCGCGAGGTCGCGCGTGACAGGCAGCATCGGCCCGGCCGCCGCGCCGTGCTCGCTCGCGCGGCCGGTGCGCAGGTAGGTGACGAGCTGCGCCTGCGTCCACGGCCGCGCGGCATCGCCGAGCGCATTGAGCGGCGGCGCTTCCCAGCCGTCGACAATGCCGCCGTCGAACGCGCGGCCGCGCTGCTCGCCGCCGATCGCGTTCAGCGGCGAATGGCACGATGCGCAGTGGCCGAGCCCGTCGACGAGCATCCTGCCGCGGTTCCATTGCGCGGACTGCGCAGGGTCGGGTTGATATGCGCCTTCGTGCAGGAACAGCACGTTCCAGAACGCCACCAGCGGCCGGAAGTTCAGCGGGAATATCAGGTCGTTGGCGGGCGTCGTCGCGCGCACCGGCTCGCGGGTCATCAGGTACGCATATGCGGCGGCGATGTCGTCGTCGGACATCCGCGTGAAATGAATGTACGGAAACGCCGGGTAGAGCGGCTGGCCGTTGCGTCCGATGCCGGTGCGCAGCGCGCGGGCGAACGCGTCGCGCGACCAGCGGCCGATCCCCGTTTCGGCATCCGGCGTGATGTTGGTCGCGTAGATCGTGCCGAACGGCGTCGCGAGCGGCAACCCGCCCGCGAACGGCTTGCCGTCCTTCGCGGTGTGGCACACGACGCAGTCGCCGAGCGCGACGACGCGCGCGCCGGCGCGCACCAGTTGCGGATCGAACGAAGCGGGGGCGGGCGGGTCGATCGGCGCGATCGACGGCCGCACCATGATGCCGATCGCGATCGCCAGGCCGGCGAACGCGATGCCGGCCGCGCCGAACCAGAGTCGTTTGTGCTTCATGCGCGCTCCGCGCGAAGCGGTATGCCGCACGTCGCGCGCGGCGTGCCCGGGCCGTCGTGCGTCGGCCGGCCGGGCCGCGAACGCGTTGCGGCGAGGCGGTAATTGGCAACTGGATTCACGTCGTCACTCCATCAGTCGAAAAGGCGCGCCGGCTGACCAGCGCGGTCGCTCTTGCAGCCAGTCTACGCAGACGCCCGCATCATTTCCTGAAGTCCGGCTGAAACGTTCTGAACGGCGGGCCGGGCCGGTTCGGCGACATCCGGCACGCGCGCGCCAGCTAGATCCGCAGCAGCCGGCCCGCATTGCCGCCGAGCACCATCGCGCGCTGGTCGTCGGGCAGGTCCAGCCGATCGAGAAAACGCACCGGTTGCGCGTAGCCCATGTCGAAGCAATAGTCGCTGCCGAGCACCAGCCGGTCGATGCCGACGTTCTCGATCAGGAAGCTCAGCACCGGCCCCGAGTGGGACACCGTGTCGTAGCTGAAGCGCCGCAGGTAGCTGCTCGGCTTGTGCGCGAGCCGGCGCGTTTCCGGCCGGACGGTCCAGCCGGCGTCCAGCCGGCCGACGAGGATCGGCAGCGCGCCGCCCGCATGCGGCAGCGCGACATGCAGCGCCGGATGGCGGTCGAGCACGCCGCCGAGGATCAGGTGCGAAGCGGCGATGGCCGTATCGAACGGATTGCCGAGCAGGTTGCTCAGGTAGAAATCGCCGAGGCGCGCGTCGCCGACGGTTTGCTGCGGATGCAGGAACACCGGCAGCCCGAGCTGTTCGATGCGCGCGAACACCGGCGCGAACCGCGGATCGTCGAGGTCGCGGTTGTCGATGTTCGTGCCCATGTACACGCCGCGCACGCCCGGCAGCGTCGACGCGCGCTCGAGCTCGTCGATCGCGTCGGTCGCGTCGAGCATCGGCAGCGTCGCGAGTACGACGAAGCGCGCCGGATGCTGCTGGTGCACGCGCGACGCGGCCGTATTCCATGCGCGCGCCAGTTTCGCGTTGAACGGCCGGTCGCCCCAGTACGTCATCGGCACGCTCAGCGACAGCGCCTGCACGTCGACGCCCGACGCGTCCATGTCCGCGAGCCGCGCATCGACGTCGATGAATTTCATCGGCAGCGGCCCGAGGCCGCCGGCCGGCGTGCGGAACGTGAACGTCGTGCCGTCGCACGCGAATGCGCCGCCGAAGCGCTTGCCTTCGCCGCCGACGAGGTCGCAGAAGCTTTCCGGGTAGTAATGCGCGTGGATGTCGATCGCGCGCGGACGCCGGCCAGCCAGCGTGGCCGAAGCGGCCGACGCGGGCGACGCGGCCGACGCGGGCGCCGGTTGCGCCGCCGCGGCGGGGCGTCCGGCAACGGCCGCGCCGGCAAGCGCGGCGAACGCGCCGAGCATGCGGCGGCGCCCGGCGGACAGACAGCAGGGGCAGGTCATCGAATCGTCTCCAGGTCGGGATTGTCGTGTTGCCGCGCGCCGTGGCGCGGCAGGGTGCCGAGTTCGCATGCGACGAGCTGCGCGTCGAAGCGCGCGCGTTCGCGTCGCGCGCGGGCGGACCCGTCGGTGGCCGATACCGCGACGATCGCGATGAACGCGGCGGCCATCGAGAACAGCGCCGGATATTCGTACGGGTAGGGCGCGTGCGCGTGGCCGAGCACCTGGACCCAGACGGTCGGGCTCAGCACGGTGAGCGTGACCGCCGTGACGAGGCCGATCGTGCCGCCGGCCACCGCGCCGCGCGTCGTCAGGCCGCGCCAGTAGATCGAGAGCAGCAGCACCGGAAAATTCGAGCTGGCGGCGATCGAGAACGTGAGGCTGACGATGAACGCGATGTTCTGCTTCTCGAATGCGATGCCCAGCACGATCGCGAGCACGCCGAGCACCAGCGTCGTCGCGCGTGCGACGCGCATTTCGTCGCGGTCGGTCGCCCGGCCGCGGCGCAGCACGTTCGCATAGAGGTCGTGCGAGATCGCGGACGAGCCGGCGAGCGTCAGCCCGGCGACCACGGCGAGAATCGTCGAGAACGCGACCGCGCAGATGAAGCCGAGGAAAAAGTTGCCGCCGACCGCATGCGCGAGATGGATCGCCACCATGTTCGCGCCGCCCGCGACCGCGCCGGACGCATCGTGATACCGCGGGTCCGCCGCGACGAGCGCGATCGTGCCGAAGCCGATCACGATGATCAGCGCATAGCCGGCCCCGACGATGCCCGTCGCATGGAGGATGCTCTTGCGCGCCGCGCCGACGTCGCCGACCGTGAAGAAGCGCATCAGGATGTGCGGCAGGCCGGCCGTGCCGAAGATCAGCGCGAGGCCGAGCGATACCGCGGACACCGGATCGGACACGAGGCCGCCCGGCCGCATGATGGCCGCGTGCTTCGGATGGACGCGCAACGCCTGCGCGAACAGCGCGTCGAGGCTGAAGCCGAAGCGGCTCAGCACCATGAACGCCATGAAGGCTGCGCCGGCGAGCAACAGCACGGCCTTGACGATCTGGATCCACGTGGTGGCGAGCATGCCGCCGAAGAATACGTAGACGACCATCAGCACGCCGACGATCACCACCGCGACCGTGTAGTCGAGCCCGAACAGCAGCTCGACGAGCTTGCCGGCGCCGACCATCTGCGACACGAGATACAGCAGGACTATGACGATCGAGCTCGACGCGGCGAACGCACGGATCGGCTGTTGCTGCAGCCGATACGACACGACGTCGGCGAGCGTGTACTTGCCGAGATTGCGCAACGGCTCCGCGATCAGGAACAGGATGATCGGCCAGCTCGCGAGAAAGCCGACCGAATAGATCAGCCCGTCGTAACCGCTCGTGAACACGAGCGCCGAGATGCCGAGCAGCGACGCGGCCGACATGTAGTCGCCGGCGATCGCCCAGCCGTTCTGCAGCGCGGTGATGCGCCCGCCGGCCGCGTAATGATCGGCGACGCTGCGGTTCTGGCGGGCGGCCCAGCGCGTGATGACGAGCGTCGACGCGACGAACAGCACGAACATGCCGATGGCGACCGGATTGTGCACGTGGGCGAGCGCGGCGGGGCCGGCCGCGAACGCCGGCGCCGTGGCGACCGCGGCCGCGGTGACGAGGATGGCGACGGTGCGTTTCATTGGCCGCCTCCGTCGCGGATCGACGCGACGAGCGCGTCGTGCACCGCATTCGCACGCCACACGTACAGCGCGACGAGTGCGAACGTCGCGACGAACATGCCGAAACCGACCGGGATGCCCCACGTGGTCGGGCGGCTCGCCACGATCGGCCGGCCGAGCCATGCCGGCGAGAACGCCAGCGACAGGATGAATGCGAAGTAAAGCGCGAGCATGACCGCGGTCAGCGACCACGCGAATCGCCTCCTTCGCGTGACGAGATGGCGGAAGCGGGCATCGCGCGGCAGCGGATGCGTGGCCGCGGCGGGCAGGTCCGGATCGGGTGCGGGGCCGGCGGCAGCCGGAATCGAGCGGTTCACGGTGTCTCCTTGTCGGTATCGGATGGGGCGCGATGCGGCGGGCGCGACACGTCGTGCATGCGCCCGCCGGTGGTCAGAGCGACGGCGGCACGGCCGTTTCGCGCATCACGACTTCCGCGGTGCGGTAACGCTCGGCCATCTCGCGTTCGGTGTCGTTCTTCAGTTGCGCCTGCATGTACGCGCCGAGATGGCGCGCGTGTTCGACGATCGCGGCGCCGAACGCGGTGCGCGTTTCGCTGTACGCGTGCAGTGCGTCGAGCGGATCGGCATGCGCGGCCAGCGCGCCGACGAGCGCCAGCGCGTCGCCCGCGGCCTTCGTGACGCCCATTCCGCAATGCGGCCGCGCGACGAATGCGGCATCGCCGAGCAGCGCGATGCGGCCGAACGCCATGCGCGGCACCTCGAGATCGTAGATCGGCTGGAACAGCGGCTGCGCGGCGCGCGACACGACTTCCGCGAACTGCGGCGCGAGCAATGCATGCGCGGCGTCTTCCATGTCGGCGAGCACGTCGCGGCGGATCAGCGTCGGCGGAATGCCGGCCGCCCACACCTTGCCCGTCGCGTCGGTGAGCAGGTTCGGCAGGTCGGTGTCCTCGCGGGTCGCGCGATACCACACGAAGTTGTAGCGGCGCTCGCCGGGCTGCGTGCTGTTGTGCTGGCCGGCGACCGGGTAGCCGAGGATCTGCTCGTGCGGCGGCAGGCCGAACGCGAACTTGTCGAACAGCGCCGCATGCGTGCGCCCGGACAGTTCGCGTTCGTCGACGAGGCCGCGCCACGCGACATAGCCCGCGTACCGCAGACGCGCGTCCGGCAGCAACCGTTCGCGGATCGCCGAACGGAAGCCGTCGGCCGCGACGACGAGGTCGGCATGCACGACCGATCCGTCGGCCAGCGTGAGCGTCGCGCGCTCGGGCCCGTCCGCGACATCGGCGACGACGGCCCCCGCGTGATGGTGCTGGTCGGGCAGCGCGGCGCGCAACACGTGGTACATCTTGCTCCATGCGGTCAGCGTCTGCGGCTGTTGCCGCTCGGCGGCGAGCGAACCGTCCCGCGCCAGCGTGATGCGCGATTCGACGTTCACGCCGATCGATGCGTCGATGCGCACGCCGGCCGCGCGCAGCACGTCGAACAGCTCCGGATGCGTGACGATGCCGGCGCCGCGGCCGGACAGCGCGTCGGGCACGCGTTCGAACACGTCCACGTCCCAGCCGTGGCGCAGCAGCAGGTTGGCGGCGAACAGCCCGCCCAGCGAGCCGCCGACGATGGCGGCCTTGCGATGCGTCGAAGTGGTGCGCATGTCAGTCTCCACGGGTGGCGGCGGCCGCTGCGGCGCCGCGTATGTCGAGGCCGGCGACTTCGGCGGCCGGGTAGTTCAGTTCGATCGTCACGCCCGACGGATCCTCGATGAACACCTGATGCAGCCCGAGCCTCGGCACGGTGCGGTCGCGCCACGCGATGCGCTCGTCACGCAGCGTGCGCCACATCGCCTCGACGCCGGTCGCGACGAACGCGATGTGGTCGACGGTGCCGGTGCCCGCGGCCGGCACGGGCTTGTCGCCGAGATACGCGGCCAGCCCGTGGGGGTTGGCCGGATCGATGCCGATCAGGTGGACCGTGCCGTAATCGGCTTCGTCGTCGCCGAGATAGAGCCACGCGCCCGGAAAGTCGAACGGCGGGCGGTAGCCGCGTCTGAAGCCGAGCACGCGTTCGTAGAAGCGGCACGAGGCTTCGAGATCAGGCGTGCGGATCGAGTAATGCGCGAGTCGCGAGACAGGCATGGCGAACCTCTTGTTTATCGAAGGATAAGTTATCGTTCGATAAATTCTAGGCCGAAAACGACGCGGCGCAAAGCCGTGATCCAGCCGTGTTAACCCTTGGCCCGGAACCGGGGGCGAATCGGCGACGAACGGGCGCCGAGTGCGCCGCGCGTCACGTTACGACGGCACCTCGCCGGCGACGACTTCGTCCTCGTAGCACCAGATCCAGCGCTCGCCGGGCTCGATCGAGCGGACGAGCCGGTGTCCGGTGTCGCGGAAATGCCGGCTCGCGTGGCGATTCGGCGACGAGTCGCAGCAGCCGACGTGTCCGCAGATCAGGCACATCCGCAAATGCACCCAGCCGCTGCCCGATTTGATGCATTCCTCGCAGTAGTCCTTGTCGGTGTCGAGCACGCGTGCTTCGTCGAGATGCGTACAGGCGATGGCCATCTTGCGCTCCGGTGCCGGCGCGGGGAACGACGCTTGCGACGCGGCCGGCGCGATGCCGCAAGCGGGGACGGGGATGCCGCATTGTGCGGCGCCGCGCGGCGGCCGCGCCTTAATTGTTATGAAATCGCGCGTGCGGCGCGTCGGCGCGGCGTACAGTCGCGGTGCGTCCGGCTCACCCTTTTATCCTGGCGACGGCCGGACCGCATCCAGCATCGATTTCTTCGGGAGCCGCGCATGATTCAGTCGCAACTGGTCCGGATCGTCGGCCTGCCGCACAGCAAGGACGCGTACGCGATCCGCGATTTCCTGCAGCGGCGCATGGTCGCGTACGACTGGTGCGAGCTGACGTCCGACGCCGACTGCGCGCGCGAGCTCGGCATCGCGCCGCTGCGCGACATCCGGCTGCCGGTCGTGATCTTTCCGGACGGCTCGCGCCTGTACCAGCCGACGCTGGCCGACATCGCCGCGCGGCTCGGCTGGGTCGCGCGGCCGCGCTTCGTCGAATACGACGTGTCGATCTACGGCGCCGGGCCGGCCGGGTTGTCGGCGGCGGTCTACGCGGCGTCCGAAGGGCTGCGCGCGGTCGTGATCGAGCGCGGCGCGGTGGGCGGGCAGGCCGGCACGAGTTCGCTGATCGAGAACTACATGGGCTTCCCCGACGGCATTCCGGGCGCGGAACTCGCGGAACGCGCGCGCGAGCAGGCGGTCAAGTTCGGCGTCGAGCTGCTGACGATGCGCGAGGGCGTGCATGCGACCTTTGTCGACGGCAAGATCCGCGTCGAGCTCGCCGACGGGTCGACCCTGGTCGCGCGCGCGAACATCTGCGCGACCGGCATCGAATATCGCAGCCTCGGCCTGCCGGAAGAGCCGGCGTTCCTGAATGCAGGGCTGTTCTACGGCGCCGGTTCGAGCGAAGCGCCGATGTGCGCGGGCGAGCAGGTGTTCATCGTCGGCGGCGGCAACTCGGCCGGCCAGGCCGCGATGAATTTCTCGCGGCACGCGCGTCAGGTGACGATGCTCGTGCGCGGTGCGTCGCTCGCCGACACGCTGTCGCGCTACCTGATCGACCGGATCGAGCGGACGCCGAACATCGAGGTCCGCTACCAGTCGAGCGTCGTTGCCCTGCACGGCGACGGCTGGCTCGACGCGATCGAGCTTCGCTCGGCGGACGGCACGCGCGAACGGCTGCCGGCCACGCGCCTGTTCGTGTGCATCGGCGGCGCGCCGAACACCGACTGGGCGAAGGATACCGACATCATCCGCAATCCGGACGGTTATCTGGTCACCGGCGGCGACCTGTACGACTGTCCGGCGTTCGAGCGCGTGTGGCCGCTCGAGCGCCGGCCGTACCATCTGGAAACCAGCGTGCCGGGATCGTTCGCGGCCGGCGACGTGCGATCGGGGTCGGTCAAGCGCGTCGCGTCGGCGGTCGGCGAAGGCGCGATGGCCGTGACCTTCGTGCACCGGTTTCTCGGCGAGGACGCACATCGCCTCGCGAGGGCCTGACGCGCGTGCGAAGGCGTCGCGACCGCCCCGGATCGCGGTTTCATCCGGCGTCGGCCTGCGTCGAACCGCGCGACCCGTCATCGCGCGACCCGTCACGGCCCGTCCGCGCCGGCGGCGTCCACCCGCCGCCCAACGCACGCACGAGGCTCACCGTCGCGATCGCGAGCGCCTGCCGGCTGTGAATCAGCTGGCGCCGCGCGTTCAGTGCGTCGCGATCGGCATCGATGACTTCGAGGTAGCTGACGTAACCGTGCGCGTAACGGCTCAGCGACAGGCGCGCCGCCGCGTCGGTCGCGCGCGCGGCGCTGGCGTAGCGTGCGATCCGTTCCTTTTGCGCGGCGATGTCGTTGAGCGCGTCCTGCACGTCGCGCAGCGCGCCGAGCGCCGTCGCGCGATAGTTCGCGTCGGCGATGTCCGTGCCGGCCCGCGCGGCGGCAACCGCCGCGTCGCGCTTGCCGCCGTCGAACAGCGTCAGTGCGACGTTCGCGCCGAGGCTCCACAGCGAGCTGTTGCGGTCGAGAAACGAGCGCAGGTCGCGGGTGGCGAAACCGCCGTCGGCGGTCAGCGTCAGCGTGGGCAACCACGCGGTGCGCGCGATGCCCAGTTCGAGCGACGCCGCATCGGCGCGCCGCGCGGCCGCGAACACGTCGGGGCGTCGCGCCAGCAGCGCGGACGGCAGCCCGGCCGGCACGTCCGGCACGCGCACGGGTACGGCGCGCGTGTCGACGTCGAACGCAGTCGGCGACACGCCGGTCAGCACCGCGATGGCGTCGACGAGGTTGTCGCGCAGCCGGCGGCTTTCCGCGAGATCGGCATGCGCGGTATCGAGGTCGGCCGACGCGCGCAGCCCGTCGAGGTCGCTCGCCGCGCCGGCCCGCACGCGTGCGGCGATCACGTCCAGCGCGGTGCGGCGCAGCCCGATCGCTCTGTCGAGCGTCGCGAGATCGTCGTCGACGTAGCGTAGCGTCAGGTAGTCGACGGCGACTTCGGTCGCGATCCTCAAGCGGATCGCATCGCGATCGGCCGCGGCCTGCAGCACGTTCTGTTCGCCGACGTCGGCGTCGCCGCGCAAGCGCCCCCATAGATCGACTTCGTAGCTCGCGGCGACGGGAACCGACCAGTTGTGCATCGTCCGCTTCGGCAGCGCGTTGTCGACCGTGCCCGATACGCGCGTGCGGCTGAACGACGGATCGACGCGCACGGTCGGCGCGAGCGCGGCATCGCGGATGCCGAGCAGCGCCCGCGCCTGGTCGACGCGCGCGGCCGCCGCGCGGATATCGAGGTTGTGCGCGAGCGCGGCGTCGACGAGGCGGCCGAGCTGCGGATCGCCGAACCACGCGGGCCATGCCGCGAGCGACGGCGCACCCGCATCGGTCGACGGATCGGCATGGCGGAACCCGTCGTGTCCGACCGGGACGGGCGCGAGCGGTTGCGGCGAGATCGAGCACGCGGCCAGCACGCTCGCGGCGACGAGGATGCATGCGCGCTTCATCGCGATTCACCGCCGGGTTGCAGCGTGACGACGACCGACAGCCCGGGCCGGATGCGTGGCTCCGTCGCCGCCGGGCCGTCGAGCAGGATCTTCACGGGCACCCGTTGCGTGACCTTCGTGAAATTGCCGGTCGCGTTGTCGGGCGGCAGCAGCGCGAACTGCGCGCCCGTCGCGGGCGACAGGCTGTCGATGCGGCCGGTGAACGCGCGCTGCGGCAGCGCATCGAAGCGCAGTTGCACGGCGTCGCCGGCGCGCACGTGCCGCAGTTGCGTCTCGCGGAAATTGGCGACGATCCACGGATGCGGCTCGACCAGCGTGAGCAGCGCCTGACCGGGCGCGACATGCTCGCCGGTCTCGACGGTCTTCTTGCCGACGTAGCCGTCCGACGGCGCGACGACCGTCGTGTACCCGAGCTGCAACTGCGCGTCGCGCAGCTCGGCATCGTTCTGGCTCGACGCGGCATCGGCGGCCTGAGCGGCGGCGGCGGCGCTGCGCCGTTGCGCATCGGCCGCCGCGACGCGCGCGCGGGCCGACTTGCGTGCGGCATCGGCCGCATCGAACTCCTGCTTCGACAAGCCGCGCGGCGTCTCGCGGGTCAGCTCGCGGGCACGCGCGTAATCAAGTTCGGCTTTTTCGGCATCGGCGTGCGCCGACACGAGCGCCGCGTCCGCCTGTTCGATCAGCGCGCGTGCGCGGCTCGCATCGGCATGCGCCTGGGCGACGCGTGCGCGCTGCACCGCGACGCGCACGTCGAAATCGCGGCGGTCGATCTGCACGAGCGCGTCGCCCGCATGCACGAACTGGTTGTCGTCGACGAGCACGCGCTCGACCGCGCCGGCCACGCGCGGCGAGATCACGTGCAGGTGGCCGGTCACGTACGCGTCGTCGGTGCCGCGATCGCGTGCGTCGAACTCGTACACGAGCAACGCGACGAGCAACAGCGCGAGCACGGCGATCGCGACGACGGCCGGCCGGCGCGAGCGCGCGGGCGCGGGCGTGGAAGGCGCGGAGGCCGCGGAAGATCGGGTATCGGGCGAGGGCGGGGTCATGATCGGCACACTCCATCGTACGGACGGGATTCGGCGCATCGCGTTATGCTGGCGCCAGCTTGACAAACGGGAGCCGCTCGACGATGAACACGACGTTCGCCACCGGCAGTGCCGCGCCAGGGCCGGCCTCGGGCGCGGCCTCCGACGTTCCGACGTTCCGGTCGATCGCCGCGATCGCGGCCGTGCTGCTCGGTGCGGTCATCGCGACGCTGACGTCGCGCATCACGTCGCTCGGCTTGGCCGACGTGCGCGGCGCGCTCGGCATCGGCGTCGACGAAGGCGCGTGGATCAACACCGCATTTACCGCGTCGCAGATGTTCATCGGGCCGCTGGCGATCGCCGCGGCCTACCTGTTCGGCACACGCCGCGTGCTGCTCGCGGGCGCCGTGGTGTTTCTCTGCGCCGAAAGCGTGCTGCCGCTCTGCACGCGATTCGGTGCGTTCATCGTGTTTCAGGCGCTCGCCGGGTGCGCATCGGGCGTGTTCGTGCCGCTGACGATCGGCTTCGTCGTGCGCACGCTGCCGCCGCGGCTCATTCCGTTCGGCATCGCCGCGTATGCGATGAATCTCGAGATGTCGCTGAACCTGTCGGCCACGCTCGAAGGCTGGTACAGCGAGCACCTGAGCTGGCGCTGGCTGTTCTGGCAGAACGCGGTGCTGACCCTGCCGTTCATTGCCTGCCTGATGCTGTCGCTCGCCGACGAGCCGGTCAAGCGCTTCGCGTCCGGCATCGACGCGCGCGGCATGCTGCTCGGCGCGGGCGGGTTCGCCTGCCTGTGCATCGCGCTCGACCAGGGCGAGCGGCTGTTCTGGCTGCAGTCGCCGCTGATCGTCGCGCTGCTGGCCGTCGGCATCCTGATGGTCGCCGCGTTCCTGATCCACGAGCTCGCGTCGCCGCGCGCCGGCATCGATCTCGGCTACCTCGCGCGGCCGAACGTCGCGCTGCTGATCGTGCTCGTCGGCCTCGTGCGCTTCACCGTGCTCAACACGAGCTTCATCCCGTCGCTGTTCCTCGCGAGTACGTACGGGCTGCGCCCGCTGCAGATCGGCGATACGCTGCGCTGGATCGCGATTCCGCAGTTGCTGTTCGCTCCGTGCGTCGCGCTGTTGCTGCAGCGTGTCGACCCGCGCCGGCTGATCGTCGCCGGCTTCGCGGTGGTGGCGATCGCGTTTGCGCTCGGCTCGCGGCTCACGCCGGTGTGGGCCGAACCCGACTTCATTCCGTCGCAATTGCTGCAGGCGCTCGGCCAGACGATGGCGCTCACGTCGGTCATCGTCTTCTTCGGCAGGCACGTGACGGCCGAGCATGCGCTGACGTTCGGCGCGATCGTGCAGACGACGCGCCTGCTGAGCGGGCAGCTCGGCACGACGTCGATCGCGGTGATTCAGCGGATCAGGGAGGCTACCCATTCGAATCTCGTCGGTCTGCATGTGTCGCTGTCGGATCCGGAAACGCTCGAACGACTGCGGGCCGGCGCGGCGTCGCTGGTGGCGCACGGCGCCACGTTCGCGACGGGCAACGAGGCGGCCTATGCGCTCGTCGATCGTGCGGTGCGCGTGCAGGCCACGACGCTCGCGCTGGCCGACAACTTTCGCGTGGCGATGGCGTTCGCGCTCGCCGGCGCACTGCTCGGCATCCTGTTGCGCCCGGTGCGGGCGCCGTGAATGCGGCGCCGCATGGGCTGAAATGTCCTGAAAAGTCCTGAACGGCGCTGGCGGCGTCCGTCGCGGCGGCATGCGCGCCGCCGCGACGGACGGCAGGCTTACGCCTGCAGGAACGCGAGCAACTCGGCGTTGATGCGATCGGCGCTCACCACGCACATGCCGTGCGAGCCGCCTTCGATCACCTTCAGCACCGCGTGCTTCACGATCTTCGACGACAGCCGGGCCGAATCGTCGATCGGCACGATCTGGTCGTCGTCGCCGTGCAGCACGAGCGTCGGCACGTCGATCTTCTTCAGGTCGTCCGTGTAGTCGACTTCGGAAAACTCCTTCACGCACAGGTACTGGCCATGGATGCCGCCCATCATCCCCTGCGACCAGAATGCGTCGATCGTGCCCTGCGACACCTTCGCGTTCGGGCGATTGAAACCGAAGAACGGCACGGCCAGATCCTTGTAGAACTGCGAACGGTTTTCCGCAACGTTCTTGCGGATGCCGTCGAATACCTCCATCGGCAGGCCGCCCGGATTGGTCGCCGATTTCACCATCTGCGGCGGCACCGCGCCGATCAGCACCGCCTTCGACACGCGTTTCGTGCCATGCCGGCCGATGTAGCGCGCGACTTCGCCGCCGCCGGTGGAGTGGCCGACGAGCGTCGCTTCGCGCACGTCGAGCGCGTCGAGCAGCGCGGCGAGATCGTCCGCGTACGTGTTCATGTCGTTGCCGTTCGACGGCTGGCTCGAACGGCCGTGGCCGCGGCGGTCGTGCGCGATCACGCGATAGCCGTGCTGCACGAGGAACAGCATCTGCGCGTCCCACGCGTCCGCGCACAGCGGCCAGCCGTGCGAGAACACGACCGGGCGGCCGCTGCCCCAGTCCTTGAAGTAGATCTGCGTGCCGTCCTTCGTGGTGATCGTGTTCATCGTGTGCGCTCCTGAATGCGCGGAAGAGGGGTGGCGGGAGGGCGTGCCGGCCGCGGCCGCCATCGCGGGCAGCGCGGCGGCCGCGACGGCGGTCGCGCCGGCGAGCAGCATGTCGCGGCGGCGAGCCGACGAAACGGCGTCGGTCTGTTCGGGATGCATCTGGACTCCTGAGGTGTGCGGCGGCGAGGCCGCGGGATGGTGGATCGGTGGCGGCCGGCCGCGGCCATCCCGCCCGGCGGCCGTCCGGCGTGCGCCGTCGCGTCGGTTGGTGCGCGCGGACGATCGGATGCCGTCAGGAGCGTATCCCGGCGCGGTGCGCGCCGTACTGAAATCCGGCTGAATTTTCTTGAACGCCGCGGCGCCGCGAGCGGCATTGCCGCACTGCAGAAAAATTAAGCGCGTGACCGGGACTCTTCAGCGCACGGCGACTATCGTCAGCATCGGGTCACCCGCCGTGTGTTTGCCGCGACGCGAGCGGGCCCCCACGCCCGCACCGCCCGTCACTTGCCTGGATAAGCCGCCATGGACGCCTTCAATCGTTGGGAGCACATGATCACGTCGCTCAGGCCGTCGCCCGCCGCGAGCCTCCGGATGATGCCGCGCGAGCGGACCGCGGACGGCTCCTGTCGCCCGCATCGGGACGACGCGCCGACGCCATCGAGCGGCGACGTGCGCCGCCGCAGCGCGATCGTCGCCGTCGAGCGGCAGACCGATTCGTCGATGCTGGTGTCATGGAGCGATCCGACGCGCTGTCGCTACGACGAGCAACGCTGGATCTGCGCGAAGGCGCGCAGGCTGGCGCGCTGCGCGCTCACCGGGCAACCGATCCGGGTGGGCGACGTGATCTACAAACCCCAATGGCGCGGCGAGAGACGCCCCGCGAACTGCCGCGAGATGATTCTCGCGGCGGCGCTCGAGCAGTTCGCCGCCCGGCAGTCCCGGGCATGACGCGCCGCGCCGCACGCTTCGGCCGCGCCCACATCCGCGGGCGCGGCTTCCCTATTCGAAAGGAACCCTCATGAGCACGTTCACCACCCGCGACGGCGTGTCGATTCACTACAAGGACTGGGGCAGCGGCCGCCCGGTCGTGTTCATTCACGGCTGGCCGCTGAATGCCGACATGTGGGACGTGCAGATGCACCATCTCGCGTCGCACGGCCTGCGCTGCGTCGCATACGACCGGCGCGGCTTCGGCCGCTCCGGCCAGCCGTGGGGCGGTTACGACTACGACACGCTGGCCGACGATCTCGCGACGCTGCTCGACACGCTCGACCTGCATGACGTGACGCTCGTCGGCTTTTCGATGGGCGGCGGCGAGGTGGCCCGCTACATCGGCCGGCATGGCACGAAGCGCGTGTCGAAGGCGGTGCTGATCGGTTCGGTGACGCCGCTCATCGCGCGCCGCGACGATCATCCGGAAGGCGTGGACGTCGCGCTCTTCGACGGCATTCGCGCGGGCATCGCGGCCGATCGCGCCGCCTTTCTCGACGGCTTCTGGCCCCTCTTTACCGGGTCGAACCGCGACGGTTCGACGGTTTCGCGCGCCGCGCTCGACTGGACGTCGTTCATGGCGTGGCAGGCCGGGCTGAAGGGCACGCTTGATTGCGTTCGCGCGTTTTCCGAGACCGATTTTCGGGCCGACCTGCAACGATTCGACGTGCCGACGCGCGTGATTCACGGCGACGACGACCAGACGGTTCCGCTCGCGCTGACCGGCGCCGCGACGGCGAAGCTGGTCCCGCATGCGACGCTGAGCGTCTACGAAGGCGGTCCGCATGCGCTTTACCTGACGCACGCGACGCGGCTGAACGACGAGCTGCTGGCGTTCGCGCGGTCCTGAGCGCGCGCCGCGGCACCGCGCGGCGAATCGATTCGAGGCGATGCCGATAATCCCGCGGATATTCGGCCGGTGCAACGGATCGAGCGGAAAATGAATCGGGAATCGGCCGGGCGAATCGAAAAGGAAAATGCGCGGCATTTCCGCGCTCGGCAATTTCGTCTGATATATCGAAATCGCGTTCATGGGCGCATCCATGATTTGCACATGAAACGGGCATCGTCGTGCCGCATGCCGGTGCATGCGGACGTGTCGGGCGCCGAGCCCGCCGCGGCATTTTCGTCATTTCAAAAAATTCGAGCCGTCCATTCTGATAATTTGAATCATTCGATCATGCAAATACCGTAGCATTGATGGCGAACCGGCACCCGATTTCAGCCGGGCGCCGTTGAATGTCACCCTCAAGAAATTCCCATGATCCGGATTGGAACACTTCACGTTTTTCTCGACAGACGTGAAATTCGTTCGAACGGCAAGCTGCTGCGCATCGGCAGCCGCGCATTCGAAATTCTCGAACTGTTGATTCGGGCGAACGGTGCGCTGGTATCGAAAGATGAAATCATGCAGCGCGTGTGGCCGCACACCGTGGTGGAGGAAAACAACCTGCAGGTGCACATCGCATCGCTGCGCAAGGCGCTGGCCGGCGACCGGAACCTGATCGTGACGGTACCCGGTCGCGGCTATCGGCTGGTTTCCGGGCAGGACGCGGGCGCCGCGCCCGTGCGCCCGGCCACGTGGCGGCCGTCCGCCGCGCCGGGCGCGTTGTTCGGCCGCGAACAGACGGTCGCCGACGTGCTGGCCGCGCTGCGCACGGCGCGCATCGTGACGCTCGTCGGCGCGGGCGGCATCGGCAAGACGCGGGTCGCGATCGAAGCGGCGGCGCGCGCCGACGCGCGCTTTCCGGAAGGCACCGTATTCGTTTCGCTCGCCACCGTCGCGTGTCCGCGCTTCGTGCCGGACGCGCTCGCCGGCGCGTTCGGCATCACGCAGCCGACCGGCTCGCTGACGCTCGAAGCGGTGCTCGCCAGCGTCGCGCGGCGCCGGATGCTGCTCGTGCTCGACAACTGCGAGCACCTGCTCGACGCCGCCGCGCGGATCGCGAGCGCGCTCACCGATGCGGACGACGGGCTGTGCGTGCTCGCGACGAGCCGGGAATCGCTGCGCATCCACGGCGAGCGCGTGTGCCCGGTGCCGCCGCTCGACATACCGGGCGAAGGCGCCGGCGATCACGAGGCGATGGGCGCGAGCGCGGTGCAGTTGTTCGCCGCGCGCGCCCGCGCGGCCGATCCGCGCTTTCCGCTCGATGCGCGCAGCCTGTCGTTGATGGCGTCGGTCTGCCGCCGCCTCGACGGCCTGCCGCTCGCGATCGAGCTGGCCGCGGCACGCGCCGCCGTGCTCGGCATCGACGTGCTGGCCGCCCATCTCGACGATCACTTCCGGCTGCTGACCGGCGGATTTCGCACCGCGTTGCCGCGCCATCAGACGCTGCAGGCGATGTACGACTGGAGCTACCGGTTGCTCGGGGAGTCCGAGCGCCTGCTGCTGCGATGGCTCGGCGTGTTCCGCGACAGCTTCGCGATCGAGGCCGTGCGCGAGGTCGTCGGCGCCAACGGGCTGGCCGGCGCCGACCTGCTCGATACGATCGCCGGCCTCGTGTCGAAGTCGCTGCTGATCCTCGAGACCGCGCACGGCGCGCCGCGCTACCGGCTGCTGACGACCACGCGGGCCTACGCGCAACAGCAGCTCGACAGTCACGGCGAGGGCGAGGCTGCCGCCCGCGCGCATGCGGCCTACTTCCTCGCGCTGTTCCGGAGCGCGACCCACGGCGGCGAGCAGCCGGGCGTCGAGCCGGGCGGCACGACCCGGCTCGACGCGGTCCGGTGCGAACTCGGCAATCTGCGTGCTGCGCTCGACTGGGCATTTTCGGCGCGCGGCGACGCGGCGCTCGGCATCGCGCTCGCGGCCGTCGCGGTGCCTTGCCTGTTCGATCTGTCGCTCGTCGACGAATGTCGGGAGCGCGCGCGCGTCGCGCTCGATGCGATGCGCGACGCGGATGCCGCCCTGGTGTCCGACGATGCGCGCGTGCGCTTGCTGGCCGCGTATGCGGCTGCGCTCGCGCATACGGCGGAGTCGACGCAGGCTGCGCATGATGCGTGGTCGGAAGTGCACGCGCTCGGATTCGATGCGGCCGAGGCCGAGTTGCCGTCGCGCGAGTCGTGACGCCGGGTTCGCGCGCTGCTCGCCTGTTTCAGAACGATTCAGCCCGGATACAGGACAGCGGCAGGCGGCACGCGTAGATTGCCTGGACGGCGGGCGCCGGCATGCCACCCGGCGCACGCCGCCGTGCATCCCGCTCAATCGACGAAACGCCGTATGAATCCTGCCCACTCCGATCTTTCCAGCCACGCGACCGATCTCGGCCTGCTGTTCCTGCGTGTATCCGCCAGCGTGCTGCTGCTCGTGGTTCACGGCCTGCCGAAGATCCTGCATTACACGGCCGAAGCCGCGGCCATCGAGGATCCGTTCCATCTCGGCCGCACGCTGTCGATCGTGTTCGCGATCTTCGCGGAGGTCGTGTGCCCGATCTTCATGATCGTCGGCCTGTACCCGAGGCTCGCGGCGCTGCCGGTGATGATCGTCACGCTCGTCGCGTTGGTGTTCGTGCACCCGGACTGGCCGCTGCGCGATGCGCAGTTCGCATGGATGCTGCTGATCCTGTTCGGCACGATCGCGATCGCGGGCGCCGGCCGCTACGTGTTGCCGTTGCCGGGCGTCGCGCGCCGGCGGGACTAGCCGCGACCGGCGCGACGGCGGCCGGCACGCGATGCGTCCGATGATTCCGTTCCCGCGGCGACGTTCGTCTTGCCGCCTTGACCCTTTCGCGCGCCGCGCTGGCGATCCGACATGTTGAATTTCTCCGATACGGCGATCTACGGCGCGCCGATCGTGCTGGCCGATCTCGCCGCGTGGCGGCTGTTCGGGCACGCGCGCCCCGTGACGCGCGCGATCCGGCGCTGTGCGGCGTTCGCCGCGCTGAGCGCCGTGCTGTTCGCGACCGGCGTGAGCCCGCTCGCGGTGCCCGCATCAATCGGCGGGCTCGACCGGATCGCGGTCCAGGCGATCTGCATCGCATGGTGGCTCCAGTGCGCGATCGTGTTCAGCCTGCTGCTCAATCATCTGCTGCTGCCGCGTGCATGGCACAGCCAGCGGCTCTTTCACGACATCGCCGCGGGCATCGTGTTCGGCGCGGCCGCGGTGGCCGCGCTGGGCTACGTGCTCGGCCTGCCGTTGAGCGGCCTCGTCGCGACCTCCGGCGCCGTCGCGGTGATACTCGGTCTCGCGCTCCAGAACACGCTGAACGACGTGTTCTCCGGGCTCGTGCTGAATACCACGCAACCGTTCCGGCTCGACGATACGGTGTCGATCGGCGAGCTCGAAGGGCGGATCGTCGAGAGCAACTGGCGCGCGACGAAGCTGATCGACAGCCTCGGCAACCTGGTCGTCGTGCCGAACAGCGCGGCGGCGCGCGCCACGATCGTGAACCTCAGCGAGCCGGCCGGCCTGCACGGCGTCACGCTCGCGCTCGACCTCGATCCCGCGGTGCGGCCGGCCGTCGCCGTCGGCGCACTGGAGCGGGCCGCGGCGAGTTCGCTCGACGTGCTCGCGCGCCCCGCGCCGATCGCCGTCGTGAAGGCGTTCCGCGCGAACGCGATCCAGTACGAACTCGTCTGTTACGTCGACGCACTGCAGAAGAAAACCACCGTGCGCAACGCGCTCTACGATCTCGCGCATCGGCACCTGGCCGCGGCGGGCGTCGCGTGGCGGCCGCTCGCGGGCGCCGCGCCGGCGTGTGCGTCGCCATCGACATCGCAAGCGCATCCGGTATCGCGCCGGCTGCTGCTGTTGCGGGCGGTCGAATTGTTCGCATGCGTCGACGACGACGATCTGGCCGTGCTGGCCGATGCGCTGGTATCGCGTTCGTTCGGCAAGGGCGACGTGATCTATGCGTCGAATGCCGAGTCGCGCGTGCTGACGATCGTCGAATCGGGTGTCGCGGCGGTGTTCGTGCCGGGCGCGGCGGGCGACGTCGAAGTCCGTCGGATGGCGCCCGGCGATGCGATCGGGCAGTCGGTCGTGCTCGCCGGCACGCGGCTTCATGCGACCGTCCACGCGGTGACCGCGATGACCGTGCATCAGCTTCGCAGCGAGGATCTGGCGGCGCTGATCGGCAGGAAGCCGGCGCTCGGCAGGCTGATGTGCGAGTCGCTCACCGAACATGTCGCGACCGAGGAAAGGATGATGATTCCGCCGGTCGAGCAGGCGCACGCGGGGTTCAGCCTGATCGGATGGCTCGAGAAGGAAATGAAGCGGCTGCACGATTCGCTCGGCTGACGCGCGGCGCGGATGGCGAGGGTCGCCGGCGGGACGGGATGGACGTGCGCTTGCCGTCGCGGCGCGTGGCGCCGTGCCGGGGCGCTGCGTGACGCGTGCGATGCCGGGCCGTCAGTCATCGGCGGGCGGCCGGGCGGCAGCGCGTGCGGCCCCGGCGTGCCGGCGGGCGGGGAACGGGTGCGTCAGTCGGGTGTCGTGAAACGCTCGACGAGATCCGGCTGGTCGAGTTGCTCGACCCACCAGTGCAGCGCGCGGCCCGCCTCGTCGCCGCGCCACGCGAGATAGCAGTGCGTGGTGTCGCGCATGCCCGTCACCTGGCGCGCGACGAGCTTGCCGTCGGCGATCGCGCGCGCCGCGATGCATTCCGGCAGCGTGCCGACCGCGAGCCCTTCGCATTGCGCTTCCAGTTTCGCGGCCAGCGTCGGTACCGCGAGGTAAGGCTGGCCCGCATCGATCGCGACGGACTGCGGCTGCAATTCGCGCGACGTATCGCTGATCACCGCGCCGCGATACTGGACGACCGACGCCATCGCGAGCGGTTCGGGCAACGCCGCGAGCGGATGGGACGGCGCGACCGCGAACACGTGCCTGAGCGAGCCGATCGGCCGCGCGACGATGCCCGGCAATTCCGGCGGTTCGCCCGCCGCGCCGACGACGAGATCGGCCCGCCGCGAAATCAGCGCATCCCACGCGCCGCCGAGCACTTCGGTCGACAGGCGCAGCCGCGTGTCCATTCCGAGCGCGTAGAAGCGGTGGACGTACGGCCACAGCGCGCCGAACGGCAGAATTTCGTCGATACAGACGCGCACTTCCGTTTCCCAGCCCTGTTGCGCACGCAGCGCCTTCAGCTCGAGTTGCTCGGCCGCGCGCAGCAGGCGGCGGCCTTCCTCGACGACGATGCGTCCCGCATGCGTGAGCTTCGCGCGCCGGCCGCTGCGGTCGAACAGCGCCACGCCGAGATCGCTTTCAAGTTTCTGCACGAGGTAGGTCAGCGCGGACGGCACGCGATGCAGCAGTTCCGCGGCTTCGGCAAAGGTTCCGGTGCGGTCGATCGCGTCCAGGGCTTCGAGCGCTTCGAATGACAGCTTCATCGCAAATTCCGGTAGGGGGTGGCTGGCGCATCATACCAGTGCCGCCGCGGCGCGAGCGGCGCGCGTCACCGTGATTTGCTAGAGTGGCCACTCCTGTCATTCGTCTCTTCGCATCGTCCCATGACCACCGCTCAGCCGGACACCGCATCCTCCGATTTCATCCCGGCCGACGTCAGGCAGACCATCGTCACGCAGGCGTTGCCGAAGGGGCAAATCGGTATCGTCCGACTCAAGACCTTGCGCCGGAACATGGGGCTGACCGCGCCCTATGAACTGGAGAATACGGATCTGATCGTCTTGCAGTTGCATGCGTTCGGCGAACAGGATCTGTGGCTCGATGGCCGCCCCGCGCCGTTCGTTCCGTACGACGCGGGAACCGTGTCGATCTACGATCTCGACCGTCGCTGGGTGGCCGACCTGAAGGGCGCGTTCGATTGCCTGCATTTCCACCTGCCGCGCCCCATGCTCGAGGAAACGGTCGACGACCTCGGCGGCCGGCGGCGGCCGCAGCTTTATCTGCCGCCGCATCTGAGCACCCACGATTCGGTCATCCATGCGCTCGGACGCGCGCTGCTGCCCGCGCTGGCCCGGCCTGGCGAGGCGTCGCAGATCTTCATCGATCACGTGGGGCTGGCGTTTCAGGCGCACGTCGCGTGCCGGTACGGCGGCATCGGCGAACGGCGGGAAAAGTCGGACGGCAAGCTCACGCCGTCGCAGGCGCGCCGTGCGAAAGAACTGCTGCTCGCGCATCTCGACGGCAACATCGGGCTGGCCGACGTGGCGAGCGCGTGCGGGCTGTCTCGCAGTCATTTCGTCAAGGCGTTTCATCGGACGACCGGGCTGCCGCCGCATCGCTGGCTCATCGTGCAGCGCGTCGAACGGGCGAAGGAATGGATGCGCAACCCGGACGTGCCGTTGAGCCTGATCGCCGCCGCGTGCGGCTTCGCCGATCAGAGCCATTTCTCGCGAACCTTCACGCGCTTGACCGGTGTCACGCCTCGCCGGTGGCGCGCGGACCATACGTGATCGTGATCGTCACGATGCGAAGGCGGGGTGCGCCGGTCCGCCCCGCGCGCTGCCATGGCGGATCGGCGGCGTATGTTTCGGGCAGCCGGTGCAACTGCGTGGCCAGCACGAGATCGCGGCCCATGGACGGATGCGATGCGTGCGCGTGCAACCATGACGCGGTACAGTGCGTGTTCGCGACCCGCACGAGCGCTGCGCGCTTCGTTGTCCGCGTCGTCCTGCAGCGTCGTCGCGTAGACGACATCATGGGCCCAAGCCGCGAGCTCGATGGCCGGCCACGGCGGTTCCGTACGATACGGCGCGAGGTGCGCGAACAATTCCGCCAGATGCGCGAGCGTGTGATCGAAGCGCCGCAGCTCGCCGTATGCGCGCTCGACGAGCGGCCACACGGCCGCCGCGCCGAAGCAGGCATCGCGGGCGGCGCGCAGCGTGCGTGCGATATCGGCGGAGACGGCGTTCATGACGGCGATCGCTCGGGCGGACGATGCGCGCAGCATGGCAAACGTGGCGCCGTGCGGGCATGCAACTTGCGCGCCTGCACGGGCCGCACCACCTTGGAGATTTTCATGAAACGACGCTGGCCGCGACAACCGATGCTCGCGATAGGTGTGTTCGCAACGTTCGCGCTGCATGCAGCCGCCGCATCGGCGGCGCCCGACGTGTCGATCAGCCGCGCCGATTACGGGACGACCGCGAGCGGGCAGGCGGTGAGCCAGTACACGCTCGCGAACCGGCACGGCGTGACGCTGAAAGTCATCACGTACGGCGGCATCGTGACCGCGCTCGACGTGCCCGACCGCACCGGCCACGTTGCCGACATCGTGCTCGGCTTCGATTCGCTGCGCGACTACGAAGCGCACAACGGCAACATCCATTTTGGCGCGCTGATCGGCCGGTATGCGAACCGCATCGCGGGCGGGCGTTTCACGCTCGGCGGCAAGACGTGGACGCTGCCGGTCAACGACGGGCCGAACACGCTGCACGGCGGCCCGGACAGTTTCGACGCGAAGGTGTGGAAGGTCACCGGTACGCACAGCGACGCGGCCGGTTCGAGCGTCACGCTGCGCTACGTGAGCCCCGACGGCGAGAACGGCTTCCCCGGCACGCTGACGACGGACGTCACCTACACGCTGACCCGCGACGACGAGATCCGCATCGACTACCGCGCGACGACCGACCGGGACACGGTCGTCAACCTGACCAACCACAGCTACTTCAATCTGGCGGGGCAGGCAGCCGGTAGCGTCGAGCGGCAACTGATCGAGATCGCCGCATCGCGTTTCACGCCGACCGACGGCACGTCGATTCCGACCGGGCAACTGGCGAGCGTCGCGGGCACGCCGATGGATCTGCGCCAGTTGACGCCGATCGGCGCGCATTTGCGCGATGCGTATCCGCAGCTTGCGATCGCGCATGGCTACGACCAGAACTGGGTGCTCGACCAGGGCGGCCAGACGGCGCCGGCGTTTGCCGCGCGTGCTTACGACCCGGCGTCCGGGCGGTTCCTCGAGCTGTACACGACGCAGCCGGGGCTGCAGTTCTATACGGCCAACGGGTTGAACGGCAGTGTCGCGGGCAAGGGCGGGACGGCCTACCGGCAAACCGATGCGTTCGCGCTGGAGGCCGAGCATTTTCCCGATTCGCCGAATCATCCGGCCTTCCCGTCGACGGCGCTCAAGCCGGGCGAGACGCTGCACGAAGTGACGGTGTGGCGGGTAGGCGCGCGATGAGCGTCGGCGTCGGCATCGGCGGGCGTGCGTCGGTCACACGTTGATCACGCCGCGCCCGATTTCGATCACGCGCCCGCCGACGCCGATTTCGCCCGCGGCATCGACCGACAAGCGCAGCAGGCAGGGCCGGCCGACGGCTTCGCCTTGCTCGACCCGAAACGCGGCCGGCAGATCGTGTCCGGCGGCGAGCAGCCAGCCGCCCAGATTCGCGCAGGCCGATCCGGTGCCTGGGTCTTCCGACACGCCGCCGCCTTGCTTCACGAAGAAGTAGCGGGACACGACCGTCCCCGGGCGCGCGGCATCGAACGCGAACACATAGGCGGTCTTGCGGCCGAGGCTGCTTCGCGGCCAGACGTCGAGGTGCGCGCTATCGGGCTGCGCGCGCCGCACGGCGGCCGGGTCCTTGAGCGCGACCAGCAACTGGTCGGCACCGGTGTCGACCCACAGCGGCGGCGCGAGCAGGTCGCTTTCCGCGATTCCGAGCAGCGCCGCGACCTGCGCATTCGGCAACGCGCACGGCGCCGTGTTCGGCATGCCGGCGTGCGGCGCGATGAAGGTCCACACGTCGCCGCGCGCGGCGACGTCGACGACGCCGGCCTTGAATTCGAGCGACAGCGCATCGCCTGCCTCGAGCAGGTCCCGCACGACGTGCGCGGTGCCGAGCGTCGGATGGCCCGCGAAAGCCATCTCGTAGCCGGGCGTGAAGATGCGCACGCGTGCATGCGCGCGCTCGGACGGCAGCACGAAGGTCGTCTCCGACAGATTGAACTGCACGGCCAGCGCCTGCATGGTCGCGTCGTCCATGCCGCGCGCATCGTCGAACACGCACAGCGGGTTGCCGCCGAACGTCGATTCGGCGAAGACGTTCAGCAGGCGGAAGGTGTACTGGGTCATCGGTATCTCGTGTGGGTCAGCCCTGTTTGTCGAGCGGTGCGAGCATCGCCTGCATGTCGGGATGCTTCAGCACTTTCCGGTATTCTGCCGGACTCATCGCGTCGATCAAGACGCGGCCGCTCACGTCGGCCTTGATGGACTCGACCGCGAGCAGCGCGATGACCGGATGGGTCGTCAGCGTCGCGTGGTCGGGCGACGGGTCGCCGAATTCCGCCATCACTGCCTCGGTATTGTCCGCGACCGCGACGGCCAGCGGCCGGCCCGAGAGCCGAAGTCTCGCGCTGGCGCCGCAGGGCATCCGGGGCGTGACCGCGTTCATCCTGAAGTCGCCGCCCGGCCGCGCGCTCGATGCGGCGCGATGAACGCGCGCGTCGCGGCGGGGGGGCGGCGCACGTCAACGACGTCAATGCGACGACACGAACACCGCATCGTCGAACGCCTCCGGAATCGCGAAGCTCGCGCGCATGCGCCGCGCTTCCTTCGCCGGCGTCAAGCCGAACAGGCGCTTGAATTCCCGGCTGAACTGCGACGGGCTCGTATAGCCGACCGCATAGCCGGCCGCCTCCGCCGTCAGGTCCTGGCGCACCATCAACAGCCGCGCCTGATGCAGCCGCGTCGATTTCAGGTACTGCATCGGCGACACCTGCGTGATCGCCTTGAAGTGACTGTGAAAGCTCGGCACGCTCATGCCGGCTTCGTCGGCCAGTTGCGACACGTCGAGCGGCCGCGCGTAATCGGCGTGGATCATGCGCAGCGATCGCCCGATCCGGCCGTATTGCCCGCGCATCGCCAGCGCGCTGCGCATCGCATGGCCCTGCGCGCCGGTCAGCACGCGGAAATACAGCTCGCGCAGCAGCGCCGGGCCGAGCACGGCGGCGTCGAGCGGCCGCTGCATCGCGTCGACGAAACGCAGCACCGACGCGTGCATCGCTTCGTCCATCGGCGTCGACATCATGCTCTTCGGCGCCTGCACCGTTTCCGCGACGCCCGCGCGATCGATCTGCGCGGCGAGTTCGGCGGCCAGCGTGAAATCGAGGTGCAGGTACAGCGCGAGCAGCGGGCGCTCCGGCGTCGCGTCGGTTTCCATGCTGAACGGGACCGGCACGGAGACGGCCAGGTAATGGTGTTCGTCGTACAGATAGCACTCGCCGCCGAAGTAGCCGCGCTTCGACCCCTGGCACACGATCACGATGCCCGGGTCGTACAGCACCGGCGTGCGCGACAGCGCGCGGTTCGAGCGCAGGATGCGCACGCTCGGCAGCGCGGTCAGGTTGTAGCCCTCGTTCGGCGCCAGCGCGCGCAGCAGCGCCACCAGGCGCTTCCGGTCGCGCGGCGACAGCGCTGGAGGTTGGGCGGAGACGGGCACGATGCTCATAGTTTTGTGCAAGAAAATCAGCGGAATCGGGCTTATTCGGCGTCCTTCGTCAGACTAGTATGCACGCTTGAATCGACATTCGGGAGAAGCTCACATGGCATCCGGCAACATCATGCTCATTACCGGCGTCAGCAGCGGTTTCGGCCGCGCGCTGGCCCAGGAAGCGCTGGCCGCCGGCCACACGGTGGTCGGCACGGTGCGCAGCGCGCAGGCGGCGCGCGACTTCGAGGCGCTGTCCGCGCAGGCGGCCGTCGCACGCGTGCTCGACGTGACCGATTTCGAGCGGATCGACGGCGTCGTCGCGGACATCGAGGCGAACGTCGGGCCCGTCGACGTGCTGGTGAACAACGCGGGTTACGGGCACGAAGGGATCATGGAGGAGTCGCCGCTCGACGAGATGCGCCGGCAGTTCGACGTGAACGTGTTCGGCGCGGTCGCGATGATGAAGGCCGTCGTGCCGTTCATGCGCGAACGCCGGCGCGGCCGCATCCTGAACATCACGTCGATGGGCGGGCACATCACGATGCCGGGCATCGCGTACTACTGCGGCAGCAAGTTCGCGCTGGAGGGCATTTCCGAGACCCTCGGCAAGGAACTCGAGCCGTTCGGCATCGCGGTGACGGCCGTCGCGCCGGGTTCGTTCCGCACCGACTGGGCCGGCCGCTCGATGGCGCGCACGCCGCGCTCGATCGCCGACTACGACGCGCTGTTCGACCCGATCCGCCGTGCGCGCGAGGAAAAGAGCGGCAAGCAGCCGGGCGACCCCGCGAAGGCCGCGCGGGCGATGCTCGCCGTCATCGCGGCGGACCATCCGCCCGCGCATCTGCTGCTCGGCAGCGACGCGCTGCGGCTCGTGCGGAGCAAGCTGGCGGCGCTGGACGACGAAATCCGCGCGTGGGAGGCGCTGACGGTGTCGACCGACGGCTGACGCGTGCCGCCGCGTCCGTTTCCTGCCGGTGGATGATCGGCCATCGCATTGCACGATAGCGTCGTGGTTTCACAATAAAGCCGATAATGGCGGCGGCCCGTTCGCCACGTTCATCCACCTCACAGGAGTACCGCGATGCCATACGTCACCACGAAGGACAACGTCGAGATTTTCTACAAGGATTGGGGTCCGAAAGACGCGCAGCCCGTCATGTTCCACCACGGCTGGCCGCTGTCCAGCGACGACTGGGATGCGCAACTGCTGTTCTTCGTCCAGCACGGCTATCGCGTGATCGCGCACGACCGGCGCGGGCACGGCCGCTCGGCGCAGGTCTGGGACGGCCACGACATGGACCATTACGCGGCGGACGCGTTCGCGGTCGTCGAGGCGCTCGACCTGCGCAATGCGGTGCATGTCGGCCATTCGACGGGCGGCGGCGAAGTGGCGCGCTACGTCGCGAAGCACGGCGAGCCGGCCGGCCGCGTCGCGAAGGCCGTGCTGGTCAGCGCGGTGCCGCCGCTGATGCTGAAAACCGAATCGAACCCCGAAGGCCTGCCGCTGGAGGTGTTCGACGGCTTCCGGAAAGCGCTCGCCGACAATCGCGCGCAGTTCTTCCTCGACGTGGCGAGCGGTCCGTTCTACGGGTTCAATCGCGAAGGCGCGACCGTGCACCAGGGCGTGATCCGCAACTGGTGGCGGCAGGGGATGGAAGGCAGCGCGAAGGCGCATTACGACGGCATCAAGGCGTTTTCGGAAACGGACCAGACCGACGACCTGAAGTCGATCTCCGTCCCGACGCTCGTGCTGCATGGCGAGGACGATCAGATCGTGCCGATCGCGGATGCCGCGCTGAAGTCGATCAAGCTGCTGAAGAACGGCACGCTGAAGACGTACCCGGGCTATTCGCACGGCATGCTGACGGTCAATGCGGACGTGCTGAACGCCGATCTGCTGGCGTTCGTGCGGGCATGACGGTGGCGGCGCCGGCCCGCCGCGGCGGGCGGCGCCGCGATTGAAAACCGGCGATCCGGCCGCGCGAGCAAAAGGGCCGATCGCCCGCCCTCTGCTTCACCCCAAATCGACGAAGCGAACGCCCGGATGCGCGAGGCGCGGCATCCGGCCGGCCAGGAACGCATGCAACTCGCGCACCTGCGCGGTCTTCGCTGAGTCTTCCGGCCACACGAGGTAGTACGCATCGCCGGTGCTCACGGCCGTCTTGAACGGCAGCACGAGCTGCTTCTCGTCGAGGGCCGTCGCGCACAGCGCGAGGTCGCCGATCGACATCCCGTGGCCGGCGATGGCCGCCGCGATCCCCTGTTCGAGCATGTCGAACACCTGCCCGCGCGTGATGTCCACATCGAGATCGTGACCGCTGCCGTTGAGCCAGCGGCGCCAGTCGCGCCGGTCGGGCGACGGATGGATCAGCTCGCACGCGGCGGGATTCGTACGCGCGAGCGTGGCGGTGGCCCGCGAGCACACCGGAATCAGCCATTCGTCGAACAGCTTCACGCAATGCGTGCTTTCGCCGAACTTGCCCGCGCCGAGCAGGATCGCGCAATCGTAGGATTCGCTGAAAAAATCCACGGTATCGACATCCATCCACACGCTCGCGATCTGCACCTCGAACGCCGGCCGCGTGCCGCGAAAGGCGGCCAGCGCGTCGAGCAGCCAGCGCATCGTGAGCGTGGAGGGCGCCTTGAGCCGCAGCACGTCGCGTTGCGTGCGGAACAGCATGCACGCTTCCTCGATCTGCCGGAACCCGCGCCTGAGGCCGGCCGCGAAGATATGGGCTTCCGCCGTCACGGTCATCCTGGGCCCGCGTCGGACGAACAGCTTCCGGCCGAAGTAGGCTTCGAGCGTCTTCACGTGCTTGCTGACCGCGCTTTGCGTCAGGCTCAGTTCCTCGGCGGCCAGCGTGAACGAGCCGGTGCGCGCGGCACTCTCGAATGCGCGCAACGCGTAGACGGGCGGAAGCGGTTTGGCTTTCATGGATTTCGAATATGAATAAAACTCATGTCATCAGACAGGATTTTCCGTTTTAGCTCGACAGAGCGGGCGCGTGATACTGCTTATCGCCGTGTCTTTCGCGATATCGGACCTCCATGATGCCACTGTGACGTACACGCCCCCGACTCATCAAACAGAACTTTTTGTCATGACGCTCCATTACCCGCTGCTGTTCGCCTACCTCGCCGCGATCGTGCTGCTCATCGCGACGCCCGGCCCGGTCGTGATGCTCGTGACGGGCACCGTCGCGCGACGCGGGTTCCGTCAGGGCGTGCTGACCGCGGTGGGCGCGAACGCCGCGAGCCTCGTGATGATCGCGGGTGCGATGCTGATGGTGTTCGGCGTCGTGATGGTCAGCGCCCGCCTGCTTGCCGGGCTGCATGTCGCGGGGTGCCTGTTCATCGCGGGGCTTGCCATCCGGACGCTGCTCGGCGAATGGCGCGCCGCCCGCGAGCGTGGCGGCGACGGCGCGGCCGCAGCGGAGGCGGCGGCGGGCGAACCCGCGGCGGGCGAACCCGTGGCGCGGCCGCGCGGTTTGCCGGGCATCGTGCGCGGTTTCCTCGTCGGCATCGCGAACCCGAAGGACCTGCTGTTCTTCGTCGCGTTCTTTCCGCAGTTCGTCGCCATCACGCCCGATTCGCGCGTGAGCCTCGCGATCCTCGCCGCGTTGTGGATCGCGGTCGATTTCACGATCCTGACCGGCTATATGGCGGCGATCAACCACCCGGCGATGCATCGGAAGCAGCGATGGATCTCGGCGTCGTCGGCGCTCGCGCTGCTCGCGATTGCGCTCGCCGGGCTCGGCAGCATGATCGCGGGCGCCGCTTAGTGCAGCGTACTGCCGCGGCGTTCGGCGTTACCGCTTCGTTGGCGCCGCGTGCGGCCCGTTATCAGCGTGGACGGGTTTCAGCCGTTGCGCAGGAACACGACGTAGCCGCGGAACCACGGGTTCGTCGCGAGATACGGCGGCGCGTCCCAGTCGCCGCCCTGGATCACGCCGATGCGAAACGGCAGTTGCAGCCGCGCGACGCGCGGCAGGTACGCCGCGTAGTCGGGGATCGTGCGGCGGCCCTGGTAGGTCTGCACGACCACCTCGTCGACGATGCCCTTGAGCGCGTTGACCTGGTCGGTATCGATGCGGCTGCTCCAGTCGAGCAGCCCCGTGATGCTGAGCTGGCAATCGGCGGGCAAGGTCTCGCGCAGCGTGCGCAGGAACGCGAGGTAATCCTGCAGGTGGCGCGTGCCCGCATCGAAATCGATCTGGATGCCGGCGATCGTGCGGCCCGACGCACGCCAGCGCGCGAGCTGCGCGAGCATGATCTGCGTGACGCGCGGTGTCCAGCGCAGCGTATGCGCACGATAGACGAGCCACACGCGCGCGTCGGGCGCGGGCGGCAGTGCGACGCCCTGCGCGATCACGCGCACCTGCGACTCGTCCCGCGGCGACGCCTCGATCTGTCCTTGCAGCACGTAGACGATGCGCGCGTCGCGCACGACCGCCTGCGGCTTCACGCCCGCCCACAGCCAGAACGCGTCGTACCGCGCGGCGTCGACGGTGCCGGCCAGCGCGACGCGCGCGGCCAGCAGCAGCGCGACGCACGCGATGCGCTTCATGCGGCCTACCAGTAGTAGCGGAGCTTCTGCGCCCACGGGCTGCCCGGATAGGCCGTCTTCAGCGTGTCGAACCAGCGCTTGCGCGTGCTCTTCGACACCTCCTTGCCGCCGCATTCGTTGGCGCCGGCCGGTGCATAGCACCTGATCGCACGGTAGAACGCGTACGCGCGATCGTTCGGGTTCGCCTGCGTATCGGCCATCACCGTCACGTAGCTCGACATCCGCTCGTACGGCTTGCCGGCGAACTGCGACGGCGCCGCGCCGAGTGTCGGCGGCACGCGCGTGGCGGCCGCGCTCGACCCGTTGCGGACCCACGCGGGCACCGGATCGATTTCGAGGCCCGACGCCGGCGGATGCACGCGCACGAAATCGGCGAGGCAGTTCAGCCCTTTCGGATCGGCCGGATTCTGCTGCAGCGTCGCGGCGATGTCGCGCGCCGAGGGGCACGTGTAGCCGTCCTCGTTTTTCGCGCCGGCGGCGATGAACGGCTTCAACGGATCGGCGGGCGTGCCCGATACCAGCGCGGTATCGGCGAGGAAGTCCGCGTAGTGCGAACGCGTGAGTTCCTTGTACAGCAGCGTATACAGCGCGGTGTCGCGCAGCGCGCCGCTCGTCGCCTGATTCTGCGCCTGCGCGCGCAACAGGTCGGCATTGGCCGCGCGCTGCAGCAGCACCGCAAGGATCGCGGCGTTCTGCACGAGCGAATCGTCGGCGAATGCGTCGTTGACGAGCCCGGCCTGTTCCAGGTTGATCGCGAGCGCGAGTTCCAGCATTTCGCGCTGGAAGCGGAATTTCGCGAGCGGGATCAGGTCGCGCCACAGCTGGCGGGCCGTGTCGTTCTGGCCGCTGTCCTCCAGCGCGAACCCGCGCAGCGCCTGCTGGCTGAGGCCGAAGTAGTCGAGCGGCGCGGCGGGCGTCCGCGGCAGCAGATCGAGGGCGGCGTCCGGCTTGTGCCCGATCTGCACGTACCAGGTCGCGAGCAGGTAGTCGTACAGCGCGGGCGCGTTCGCGAAGCGCGGCTTCTGCGCCTGCAGTTCGTCGAGCGTCATCGGCTTGCGGCTCGCATCGCTGCTGTCCGACGCGCGCATGCGCAGCAGGTCGACGGTGGCGAGTACGGTCGGCGACTGGATCTGGCCGGCGTCGAATTCCGGGCCGAACAGCAGCTTGCTGTCGAGTTCGTTCGCCAGTTGCATCAGCGGCACGTTCGACGTCGCTGGCGACCAGCGCGCGAGTGCATGGCTGTACAGGTCGGCCTGCTGCGTGACGTTGCCGCCGAGCCACGCGACCCGTCGCAACAGCCCGGCCGCGGACACCGCATAGCGTCCCTTCGGATACACCTTCAGGTAGGTTCGGAACACGGTGTTCGCCGCGTCGAGCGACACCTTCGTCACGCGCGCGCGCGTCGGCGTCGGGCTGTCGTGGTCGAATACGTTGGCTTGCGCGGCGTTCAACTGCGCGCGCCCGGCCATGTAGAGGCCGGTTTCCTTCAGCCACGGGTCCGCGCTGTGCGATGCGTTCGCGAAGGCGCGGGTCGCGGTGAGGAAGTCGGCGCGATAGAACGCGTTCGTGCCGTCGAGGTACGCGGCGAACTGCTGGCCGAGCGGCGACTTGACCGGCGGCTTCGCCCATGCGGCGCTCGCGGCGCCCGCGCCACAGGTTTTCTGCGCGATGTCGGCGCGCGCCGCGCGCAGGCGGGCGGCTTCGTCGGCGGGCAGGCCGCCGGCGCCGCCGAGTGCTTCGTTGAACGCGTCCACGCCGGCGCTCATGCTGCGGCAGATGCTGCCTTCGCCGTCCGCGTACCGGTTCGACGACGCATCGGCGTCCGCCGCGCTACCGGTCTTGTCGGGCTCCTTCTGGCCGATGTAGATCCATCCGGAGAAATCCATCGGGAACGGCACGACGATCTGGTTGATCCGCTCTTTCGCCGGGATGGTCTTCGGGTCCGGGAACACCTGCGCGACCTTGGCGCTGTCGGCCATCATCAGCATCGCGTTGATGCGCGTGTCGTTGGCGGGCGTCAGCATCGGCACGTTGCCGCACGAGTATGAAGCCTGCCGGAGCGTGGTCGGCACGTAGCAGCCGTCGTCGCCGCTGGCATGGGCGGCCGGCATCCAGAGCAGGCTGGCCGCCAGCGCGGCGAACAGGTGGCGGTGCAGCGTCGGTGTTTTTCGCATTTTTCTTGTGCTGGTTAGGGGCCGCGACGGCCGGGTCTCTCAGGGGGCGCGCTGCCCCGGCGCGTATCGTACCTCACGGCGCGTGACGGCCGGCGGGGCGCCAACCGAGCCGGGCGCGCGCGAGCGTCGCGGCCGTGCCCGCGCCTCACGCGCACACGCTGCTGGCGATGCCTCCGTCGTTCATTTCGTCGAGCGTGGCGCGCAAATCGTCGATGGCCACCATCAGCTCGCGCACTTGCCGCAACGACGGGTACTGATGCAGCACGGCTTGCCATTGCGGCAGCGTCAGCAGGGCATGCCAGATGACGCCGAGGCCGTCCGGATCGGCGTCCGGCCGCCGCGCGAGCGCGCTCGCGTATTCGAGGCTCGCCTGCGCGGACAGCAACTGCATCCGGCTCGCAGCGCCCAGCAGGCGCGGCGTCGCGTCCGCGGACGCGTCGCAGCAATACAGTACTTCGCGCGGCAGCGCCGCTTCGTCGGTCGTCAATGCGTGCAGCGATGCGCCATGCACGCGCACCGTGCCCTGGTGCGTCTCGAATGCATAGACCGTGTCGGGATCCGCCTGCGCGAGCAGGTTCAGGCCGCGCAGCAGCCGCGGCAGATCGGTCGTCGCGGCATCCGCGGAGGCCTTCGCCTCGACGAGGAAGCGCACGTTCCACGCAGGCGCCGGGTCGCTGCCGCGCGCCCGTTCGAGCAGGATCGCGTCCCATTCGGTTTTCGCGCGGTCGTGCCGGCCCGGGATCGACGACGGCACGCGCATCGACGTGACCACGCGGTAGGTACGCTGCTCGTCCGCCGCGTCGAGCCGGCGCGCCAATGCGTCGAGCGCCTGTGCCGCCAGCGCTTCGACGGCCGCGCCGCGCCGCTGGGACGCGGCGCCTTGCGCGACGGCCACCGTGCTGCCGACGAGCGGCCCCTGCCGCACCCACAACGCGCGGTAGCGACGGACGTCCTCGTCCGCGGCGAGCGCATCGAGCCGCAGCATGCGTTCGAGCGCGGGGCTGTCCTTGAGCCTGACGATGTCCTGCTCGAATGCCGCGTCGGTCGCCGTCTCGGGCCGCGCGAGCAGGTGCGCGAGCGCCGCGTGCAGTTCGGCCCACGACGCCGCGGCCGCGGCCGCGTGCAGGCGCGCGAGGCCGTCGCGTTGCCATGCGTGGGCGCTGCGCTCGAGCTTGGCCGGGTGCGCGATCGCATTGACGGCCGAGTGCAGCGCGCGCCGGTCCTGCTCCGCGTGCGCGGACAACGACGCGTATTCGCGCACGCTCGGCGCATCGTGGCGCAGCACCGATGCCTGAAACGACGGATCGCCGGACGACGGATCCATCGCATCGCGGATCATCCGCCCGAGCGCGTCGATGAAGCGCTGCCGCAAGTCCGCGCCGGGCGCGTGGCCGTCCGCCCGCATGCTGCGCGCTTCCTCGATCACGATCGCCAGCGCGGTGGCCGGATTCGTCGCGTCGGTCAGTGCCGACGCGCGGTCGAGCGGCGGCAGCCGGTAACGGCGCGCGACGGTGCGCAGCGTCGCGTCGAGCAGGGCGGGAAGCGGTGTCAGCGACATGGCGGACGGGAGCGTGAAAGCGACCGAACCGTCACGCGGTCAACGTCACCGACAGGCTGCCGAGCTCGCCGAAGCGGACCGTCAGCACATCGCCGAGCGGCACGTCGATCGCGCCCGCGTACGAGCCGGTCGTCACGATCTGGCCGGCGCGCACCGCGTCGCCGCGCGACGCGAGGAAATTGACGAGCCACACCAGCGGCTTGAGCGGATCGCCGTCCGGATGGCTGCCGTCGATCGTGCGGTTCAGCGCGCCTTCGAACGACAACGCCAGCGTCGCGAGCGGCACGTTCAACCCATCGGGCACGACCGGGCCGACGCACAGCCCCTGGTTGAATTGCCCGTCGGCCAGCAGCTCGAACTTCGACGCGCGCGCGGGCTCCGCGTAGCGGCAGCCGAGCACCTCGAGCACGATGCGCACCTCGCGGATCGCCGCGCGCACGTCGCCTTCGTCGTACGGCTGCTCGCGCGCGGGCAGGTCGCGATCGAGCACGAATGCGATTTCCGGTTCGATCCGCACGATCGGTCCGCCGACGACGCGGTACGGTGCATCGGCTTCGCGGATCGCCGACGCGAAGATCGGCGCGAGGATCACGCGATCGGGCGGCGGCAGCGCGCATTTCCATCCGCCGACGGGTTCGCCGAGCAAATCGGCCACGCGCTGCTGGATCGCGAGCGCGGTCTCGATGTCGTCGGGACGCAGTGCATCGGGCAACAGCGGGCCGGGCGAGCCGGCATGGCGGGCGGCGACCAGATGCTGGGCGGCGCCGTCCACGCGTTCGATAGTCGTTGTCATGTCGGTTGAGCGAGTTGAAAGTGGGGCCGGCAAAAAAGGGCCGGACGAAAGTCGCATGGTTGATGATAGCGCCTTCGGCGCGATGGCTGTTCGGTCGTGTCGGGATCGACAGCGGCAACGCGAGCACGGAAGCCGGCGGAATCCGCCCGGACGCTCGGACCGACATGCGGATCGGCGGCCTGATCGACGACGTGGTTCGCACTTCCGGTTCCGCTTCGCCGCTTGTCCGGGCGCCCGCGTCGTCCGGTCGCAGGCCGGACGTTTGCCGGCTTGATCGTCGTCAAGACCGGAACCCGCTGTCGGCCGATGATGACGACATGGCCGCACGCGACAGCGCGCGCGGCAACTCACCCCAGCGAGGTTCGCATGTACGAGAAGATCATGGTGGCCGTCGACGGCAGCGCTTCGTCGAAACAGGCGCTTGCCGAGGCCGTGAAGGTGGCGCTGGCGGGCGACGCGCACGTCAGCGTCGTGTATGTGGTCGACAAGTCGGTGCTGTTCACGTATGCGGGCCGTATCGATCCGCACGCGCTCGTCGAGGAAATCCGCGACGACGGGCGCAAGGTGCTGCGCGAAGCCGAACAGGTCATCGCGCTGGCCGGCGCGAAGGGCGACGCGGAACTGGTCGAGACCGAGAGCATCGGCGAGGACATCGCGGAACGCCTGCAGCGCTACGTGAAGGAGCACGGGATCGATCTCGCGGTGGTCGGCACGCACGGGCGGCGCGGCATCCGGCGCGTGCTGCTCGGCAGCGTCGCCGAGCGCTTCGTCCGCGGCTCGAAGTGCCCGGTGCTGCTGATTCGCGGCGACGACGCCGACGTGAAGGCCGCCTCGGCCGCGGCATGACGCGGCGCGCGCGATGATACGCCGCCAGTCCCGCATCGTCGTCGCGGCGATCGCCGTGTTCATGTCGCTCGCCGGAATGATGGCCGTCGTGACGGGCCTGCTGCTCGATGCCGCGACGGTGCTGCGCGGCGGCGCCCTCGCGTTGATCGTCGGCGTGGCCGGCTTCGTCGTGATGTTGAACCCGGGGCCGAAAGGCGAGGAGTGATGCGTCGCGTCGCGCGCGATGGCGAACGCATCCGCACACGTCGACATGCTGTCCCGCGACGATCCGCGCCAGCCGTGATGTGGGGTTTCCCGACGATCACGGCTTGCCGCGCGTGTCGTCACGTGCGGCTCGTACCGGGCGCCGTCGCACCGGCCGAGCGCGCCTGCACGTTCAACCGCTTCAACGTTTCCGCCAGCGCGGCGTTCGCCGGCTGAATTTTCTCCGCCTGCGCGAACGCGTTGCGCGCTTCATCCCGGTGGCCCAGCTTCCACAGCACTTCGCCCTTGCGCTCGAGCCCGATCGCCAGGGCTTCGCGCGCGTCGTCGTCCTTCGCGAGGATTGCGATCGCGCGGTCGAACCATGCGAGCGCGTCGTCGTTGCGGCCGAGGCGATACAGCGCCCAGCCCTTGCTGTCGAGCGCATACGCCACGTCCGGCGATTGCGCGAGATGCGTGTCGATCATCGCGAGCCCGCGCTCGACCGCGACGCCCGCATCGGCGAGCCGATAGCCGACGTCGTTCAGCAGATCGTCCGGAATCCTGTCGAAAGATCGACGTTGCTCGGCGTGCGCGACTGCGCGTAGTCGGGGTAGCCGTTCGCATCCGAATGGCCGCACGGCAGATATCCGTTCTCCACGTCTAGCAGATACGGGACGCCGGCGTGCACCTTTTGGCCGCCCGGGTCGATCAGATGGAACGACTCGCCGAGGTCGCCGTCGCCGACGACCGCGTTGAACACCCACTTCTTTTGCGGATGCCATTTCGGCAGGCGAATCCTCGCCGTGCGGCCGGCCGCGTCCGTCGTGCCGAAGATCACGCTGTCGTGCTGGTCCGGCTTGACGGGCGCCCCCGCAATGACCTGGCCGGGCAGAAACAGCCGGTCGCGCACGTTCGGCCGCGGTTGTTGCGCGCAGCATAGCAGGCGGCGCGATTCGAGCGCTCTCCCTTTGCCCTCATTGTTGCGGGCAGATGAACGATTCCGTGATTTGTATCAACTTGTGATATTTGGATCCGTCTGACAATGGGTTCGACCACGGTGAGCAGGGCGAAATGATCGAAATCCGATCGTCCTTTACAACCGGCATTTCACCTCCTTAAATAATCAGGGTCTGCAAAAAGACCGGAAAAACGAGATCCCCATGAGCCATTTCCTGGATAGATTGCGTTATTTCTCCACCACGAGGCCACGCTTTTCCGATGGACACGGCGCCGTCACAGACGAAGACCGCAAGTGGGAAGACGGTTACCGGATGCGCTGGCAGCACGACAAGATCGTCCGTTCGACCCACGGTGTGAACTGCACGGGTTCGTGCTCGTGGAAGGTCTACGTGAAAGGTGGGATCGTCACGTGGGAAACCCAGCAGACCGACTATCCGCGCACGCGCCCGGACATGCCGAACCACGAGCCGCGCGGCTGCTCGCGCGGCGCATCGTACTCGTGGTATCTGTACAGCGCGAACCGTCTCAAGCACCCGATGGTGCGCAGCGCGCTCGTGAAGCTGTGGCGTGAACGCCGCCGCACGCTGGGCGCCGTCGACGCGTGGCGCTCGATCGTCGAGGACGACGAAGCACGCCGGTCGTACCAGAGCCGGCGCGGGCTCGGCGGGTTCGTGCGCGCGAGCTGGGACGAGGTCAACGAGCTCGTTGCGGCCGCAAACGTCTACACGGTCGAGCGTCATGGCCCCGATCGCGTGGTCGGCTTCTCGCCGATCCCGGCGATGTCGATGGTGTCGTACGCCGCCGGCTCGCGCTACCTGTCGCTGATCGGCGGCGTGTGCCTGAGCTTCTACGACTGGTATTGCGACCTGCCGCCCGCGTCGCCGCAGACCTGGGGCGAGCAGACCGACGTGCCGGAATCGGCCGACTGGTACAACTCGACGTTCATCATGATGTGGGGCTCCAATGTCCCGCAGACGCGCACGCCCGACGCGCACTTCCTCGTCGAGGCGCGCTATCGCGGCACCAAGGTCGTGTCGGTGTTCCCCGACTACTCGGAAGGCGCGAAATTCGGCGACCTGTGGCTGCATCCGAAGCAGGGCACCGACGCGGCGCTCGCGCTCGCGATGGGGCACGTGATCCTGAAGGAGTTCCATTTAGCGCGCAAGAGCGACTACTTCATCGACTACTGCAAGCGCTACACCGACATGCCGGCGCTCGTGCGCCTCGTGCCGCACGGCGACGGCTACGTGCCCGAGCGCCTCGTGCGCGCGTCCGACTTCGACGACGCGCTCGACGAAGCCGCGCATCCGGAGTGGAAGACCGTGATGATCGACGACGCGACCGGTGAATTCGTCGTGCCGGTCGGCTCGATCGGCTTCCGCTGGGGCCAGCAGGGCAAGGACGGATCGAGCGACAAGGGCAAGTGGAACCTGCGCGGCGAGACGTCGAAGGGCGCGGCGCTGTCGCCGCGGCTGTCGTGCACGACCGCGCACGACGACGTGGTCGACGTGCTGTTCCCGTACTTCGGCAACCAGCCGCATGCGCACTTCAATTCGACGCAGCACGCATCCGAGCTGTCGCGCCGGATCGGCGTGCGGCGCGTGGCGAACCGCGACGGCGACATGCTGGTCGCGACCGTCTACGACCTGTTCGTCGCGAACTACGGGCTCGACCAGGGGCTGGGCGGGCGCGACGTGGCCGCGAGCTACGACGACGACCTGCCCTACACGCCCGCATGGCAGGAGGCAATCACCGGCGTGAAGCGCGCGGACGTGATCTCGGTCGCGCGGCAGTTCGCGGAGAACGCGCACAAGACGCAGGGCAAGTCGATGGTGATCATCGGCGCGGGGATCAACCACTGGTTCCACATGGACATGTCGTACCGCGCGATCATCAACATGCTGATCATGTGCGGCTGCATCGGCAAGCCGGGCGGCGGCTGGTCGCATTACGTCGGCCAGGAGAAACTGCGCCCGCAGACCGGCTGGACCGCGCTCGCGTTCGCGCTCGACTGGAGCCGGCCGCCGCGGCACATGAATGCGACCTCGTTCTTCTACGCGCACACCGACCAGTGGCGCTACGACACGATGGACCCGGGCGCGCTGCTGTCGCCGCTCGCGGACAGGGCGCAGTTCCACGGCTCGCCGATTGACTACAACGTGCGTGCGGAACGGATGGGCTGGCTGCCGTCCGCGCCGCAGCTCGCGGCGAATCCGCTGAAGGTCGGCGCGAGCCTGGACGACCCGTCGCGGGCCGGTGCGGACATCGCGCAACGGTTGAAGGCCGGCACGCTGCGGATGGCGTGCGAGGACCCGGACGCACCCGGCAACTTCCCGCGCAACCTGTTCGTGTGGCGCTCGAACCTGCTCGGCTCGTCGGGCAAGGGCCACGAGTATTTCCTGAAGCATCTGCTCGGCACCACCAACGGTGTGCAAGGGGAGGACCTCGGCGCGACGGGCGGCGCGCGCCCCGAGGAAGTGAATTGGCGCGACGACGCGCCGCGCGGCAAGCTCGACCTGCTCGTCACGCTCGACTTCCGGATGTCGACGACCTGCATGTATTCGGACATCGTGCTGCCGACCGCGACGTGGTACGAGAAGGACGACATGAACACGTCCGACATGCATCCGTTCATTCATCCGCTGTCGGCGGCGGTCGATCCTGCATGGGAATCGAAGAGCGACTGGGAGATCTTCAAGGGGATCGCGAAGCGCTTCTCCGAGCTGTGCGACGGGCATCTCGGCGTCGAGCGCGACGTCGTGCTCGCGCCGATCGCGCACGACACGCCGGGCGAGCTCGCGCAGCCGTTCGACGTGCAGGACTGGAAGCGCGGCGAATGCGAACCGGTGCCGGGTCGCACGATGCCGAACGTGATCGCGGTCGAGCGCGACTACCCGAACACGTATGCGCGCTTCACGTCGCTCGGGCCCCTGATGGACAAGCTCGGCAACGCGGGCAAGGGCATCGGGTGGGATACGCGGGATGAAGTGAAGCTGCTCGGCGAGCTCAACTACACGGTCGCTCAAGGCGCTGCACAAGGCCGCCCGCGCATCGACACCGCGCTCGACGCGGCCGAGGTGATTCTCGCGCTCGCGCCGGAGACCAACGGGGAAGTGGCGGTGAAGGCATGGCGCGCGCTGTCCGGCATCACCGGTATCGACCACACGCACCTGGCCGCCGCGCGCGCGGACGAGAAGATCCGCTTTCGCGACATCCAGGCGCAGCCGCGCAAGATCATCTCGTCGCCGACGTGGAGCGGGATTGAATCGGAGCACGTGTCGTACAACGCGGGCTACGTGAACGTGCACGAGCTGGTGCCGTGGCGCACGCTGACCGGCCGTCAGCAGTTGTACCAGGATCACCCGTGGATGCGCGCGTTCGGCGAATCGCTGTGCGCATACAAGCCGCCGATCGACACCGGCAGCTACGCGCACATGGTCGGCAAGCGTTCGAACGGCAACCCGGAGCGCGTGCTGAATTTCCTGACGCCGCATCAGAAGTGGGGGATCCACAGCACGTACACCGACAACCTGCTGATGCTGACGCTGTCGCGCGGCGGCCCGATCGTATGGATGTCGGAGGACGACGCGAAGGCGATCGGCGCGGCCGACAACGACTGGATCGAGTGCTACAACTCGAACGGCGCGTTGTGCGCGCGGGCCGTCGTGAGCCAGCGGATTCCGTCCGGGATGGTGATGATGTACCACGCGCAGGAAAAGATCGTGAACACGCCGGGATCCGAGATCACCGGCACGCGCGGCGGCATTCACAACTCGGTCACGCGCATCGCGCTGAAGCCGACTCACATGATCGGCGGCTATGCGCAACTGTCGTACGGCTTCAACTACTACGGCACGGTCGGCTCGAATCGCGACGAGTTCCTGATCGTGCGCAGGATGAACAGGATCGACTGGCTCGACGGGGAAGACGCCGCGAGCGACCCGACAACGCAGGCCGTTCGCATCGGAGAAACGTCATGAAAATCCGCGCACAGATCGCGATGGTGCTGAACCTCGACAAGTGCATCGGCTGCCATACCTGCTCGGTGACCTGCAAGAACGTGTGGACGAGCCGCGAAGGAATGGAATACGCGTGGTTCAACAACGTCGAGACGAAGCCGGGCATCGGCTATCCGAAGGACTGGGAGAACCAGGATCGCTGGCGCGGCGGCTGGCAGCGGCGCGCGGACGGCAGGATCGAGCCGCGCCTCGGCGGCAAGTGGCGGCTGCTCGCGCAGATCTTCGCGAACCCGCACCTGCCCGAGATAGACGATTACTACGAGCCGTTCACATTCGATTACGCGCACCTGCAGGAAGCCGGCAACACGCGCGCGATGCCGGTCGCGCGGCCGCGTTCGGTGATCAGCGGCCAGCGGCTCGAGAAGATCGAGTGGGGGCCGAACTGGGAGGAAATCCTCGGCGGCGAGTTCGAGAAGCGCGCGAAGGACATCAACTTCGAGAACGTGCAGAAGGACATCTACGGGCAGTTCGAGAACACCTTCATGATGTACCTGCCGCGCCTGTGCGAGCACTGCCTGAACCCGGCGTGCGTCGCGTCGTGCCCGTCGGGCTCGATCTACAAGCGCGAGGAAGACGGCATCGTGCTGATCGACCAGGACAAGTGCCGCGGCTGGCGCATGTGCGTGTCGGGCTGCCCGTACAAGAAGATCTACTACAACTGGCAGAGCGGCAAGGCCGAGAAGTGCATCTTCTGCTATCCGCGCATCGAGGCCGGCCAGCCGACCGTGTGCTCGGAAACCTGCGTGGGCCGCATCCGCTACCTCGGCGTGCTGCTGTACGACGCCGACCGGATCGGCGAGGCGGCCAGTGCCGCGAACGAGAAGGATCTGTACGAAGCGCAACTGTCGCTGTTCGTCGATCCGGACGATCCGGCCGTGATCGCGCAGGCCGAGCGCGACGGCGTGCCGGCCGCGTGGATCGACGCCGCGCGGCGTTCGCCGACCTACAAGATGGCGATCGACTGGAAGATCGCGTTCCCGCTGCATCCGGAATACCGGACGCTGCCGATGGTGTGGTACGTGCCGCCGCTGTCGCCGATCAACGCGGCCGCCAATAGCGGCGACCTGGGGATGAACGGCTACCTGCCGGACGTCGAATCGCTGCGCATTCCGCTGCGCTATCTGGCCAATCTGCTGACGGCCGGTGACGAGGCGCCCGTGAAGCGCGCGCTCGAACGGCTGCTGGCGATGCGCGCGTTCATGCGCGCGCGCCACGTGGACGGCATCGATGCGCGCGGCGTGCTCGATCAGGTCGGGCTGTCGCTCGCGCAGGTCGAGGAGATGTATCGCTATCTGGCGATCGCGAACTACGAGGATCGCTTCGTGATCCCGACCACCCACCGCGAATACGCGGAGAACGCGTACGACCTGCGCGCGTCGTGCGGCTTTTCGTTCGGCAACGGCTGCTCGGACGGCCGTTCCGAGACGAGCCTGTTCAGCCCGAGGAAGGGCAACAAGACGATTCCGATTCACGAGGCTGCCCGATGACGAGCACCGCACCCGATCCGACCTATGCGGCGCTCGCGGCGCTGCTCGACTATCCCGACGAATCGCTGGTCGCCGCGCTCGATTCGATCGACGCGCACCTGCGCGAGCGCACGCGTTTGCCGAAAGCGGTGCGCGCGGGCCTCTACCGGTTTTTTGCGTACGTGCGCGAGCGCGATCTGCTGACGCTGCAGGAGAACTACGTCGGGCTGTTCGACCGTGGCCGCGCGACGTCGCTGTACCTGTTCGAGCACGTGCACGGCGAATCGCGCGACCGCGGGCAGGCGATGGTCGACCTGCTGCAGATGTACGAGCGGCACGGGCTGTTCCTGAACCCGGGCGAGCTGCCCGACTACCTGCCCGTGTTTCTCGAATACCTGTCGCGGCTGCCGGCGCCCGATGCCCGCAAGCTGCTCGCCGAAACCGGCGAGATCCTGAGCGCGCTGGCCGGCCAGCTCGCGCAGCGCGGCAGCCATTACAGCTTCGTCGTCGGCGCGCTGCTGCCGATGGCCGGGCTCGCGCCGGCCGACGCGCCCGACGCTGCCGACGACGACGTTGCCGCCGAGCGGCCGAGTGCCGACGACTACCGCACGCTCGACGCGTCGTATGCGGACGAGGCCGTGCGCTTCGTCGGCGCGGCAACGCCGGCGTCGACCGAGCAGACCGTGCGGTTCCACGACAAGCGGCCGGCCCGCGGCGCGTGAGCGCGGGCCCAATTGGGGAATGACATGAACGCTTACTTGCATCAGTTCCTGTTCGGGATCTACCCGTACATCTGTCTCGCCGTATTGCTGGTCGGCAGCCTGATCCGCTTCGACCGCGAGCAATACACGTGGAAAAGCGATTCATCACAGCTGCTGCGCCACGGCATGCTGCGACTCGGCAGCAACCTGTTCCACTGGGGCGTGCTGGTCGTCGTGCTCGGGCACTTCGGCGGTTTTCTGGCGCCGCACTGGCTCGTGTCGCCGTTCCTGTCGGCGTCCGGGCACCAGCTAGTCGCGATGGTTGCGGGCGGCGCGGCCGGCGTCGCGGCGATCATCGGATTGACGATCCTGATCTGGCGCCGCCTGGGCGACGCACGCATCCGCAAGAACAGCCGCACGTCGGACATCCTGATCGTGTTGATGCTGTGGGTGCAGCTCGCGCTCGGGCTCGGCACCGTCGTGCTGTCGACGCGCCACATGGACGGCGTGATGTTCGAACAGCTCACCGATTACGTGAAGGGCGTCGTCACGTTCCGTCCGGACATCGCGAGCCTGCTCGTCGGCGTGCCGCTCACGTACCGGCTGCACATCCTGCTCGGCTTCACGATCTTCCTCGTATCGCCGTTCACGCGGATGGTGCACGTCTGGAGCGGGATCGCGTCGGTCGCGTACCTGATCCGCCCGTACCAGCTCGTGCGCAAGCGCTGAGGAGGCTGCATGAACGACGTTCTCTCCGAAGTCGTCACGGCGCCGCTCACGGTCAACGGCGTAGCGATCGGCAACGACGCGATCGCGGCCGAAGCCGCGCATCACGGCGATGCGCCCGATCCGCTCGATGCGGCGCGGCGCGCGCTCGCGGTGCGCGAATTGCTGCGGCAGCGCGCGGTGTCGCTCGCGCTGCTCGACGAAAGCGCGGCGCTCGACGACGCGGCGGTCGACGCATTGCTCGGACGCGAACTCACACACGTGCCCGACCCCGACCGCGAGGCGTGCGAGCGCTATTACGCGCGGCATCCGGCGCGCTTTCGCCGCAACGACATCGTCTATGCGAGCCACGTGCTGTTCGCGATGACGGACCGCGTGCCGCTCGCGCCGCTGCGGCAGCGCGCGGAACGGGCGCTCGCCGGCATCGTGGCCGCGCCCGATACGTTCGAGACGGTCGCGCGCGCATCGTCGAACTGTCCGTCGGCCGAAGTCGGCGGTAGCCTCGGGCAACTGCTGCGCGGCGACACGGTGCCGGAATTCGAGGCCGCGCTGTTCGACACCGACAGCATCGGCGTGCTGCCGAAGCTCGTCAACACGCGCTTCGGCTTCCACATCGTGCGCATCGAGCGCCGCGTGCCGGGCGATGCGGTGCCGTTCGACGAAGCAGCCGATCAGATCGCCGCGCACCTGGCCGCGCGCGTACGGCAGCAGGCGATGCGGCAGTACGTGGCGATTCTCGCGGGCGGCGCACGGGTCGAAGGCGTGACCTTCGACGGTGCGAACGGGCCGCTGGTCCAATGAAAACGAGGTTGACGTATGGCAACTCAACAAGGTAACGCCGGGCCGGTCGTGAGCGCGCCGGCCGTCCCGCTGCGCGCGTGGTCGGTGCTGGCCGCGAGCACGCTCGCATTCATGGTGTGTTTCGTCGTGTGGATGATGTTCGGCGTGCTCGGCGTGCAACTGCGCGCCGATCTCGGCCTGAACAGCACCGAGTTCGGGATGCTCACGTCGACGCCGGTGCTGACCGGCGCGCTGATGCGTTTGCCGCTCGGCACCTGGACTGACCGCTTCGGCGGTCGCATCGTGATGACGGTGCTGCTCGTCGTGTGCGCGGTGCCCGTCTATGTCGTCAGCTACGCGACGCAGCTGTGGCAGTTCCTGCTGATCGGGCTGTTCCTCGGCTGCGTCGGTGCGTCGTTCGCGGTCGGCACGCCGTATGTCGCGCGCTTTTTCCCGCCGCAGCGGCGCGGGCTTGCGATGGGCGTGTTCGGCGCGGGGACGTGCGGCGCGGCGGTCAACCTGTTCGTCACGCCGGTGCTGCTCGACGCGTACGGCTGGCGCGTCGTGCCGCGCATCTACGCGGTCGCGCTGCTCGTCACGGCGCTGATCTTCTGGTTCGCGTCGGCGCCCGATCCGGGCGCGGGCAAGCGCGGCGGATCGATGCTCGATTCGTTCAAGGTGCTGCGCGACCCGCGCGTGTGGCGGCTCTGCCAGTACTATTCGATCACGTTCGGCGGCTTCACCGCGCTGTCGCTGTGGATCCCGCAGTACCTGAAGAGCGAATACGGGATGTCGCTGGTGATGGCGTCCGCGTTTGCGGCCGGCTTTTCGCTGCCGGGCTCCGTGCTGCGCGCGCTCGGCGGCGCGCTGTCCGATCGCTTCGGCGCGCATGCGGTCACGTGGTGGGGGCTGTGGGTCGCGTGGATCGCGCTGTTCCTGCTGTCGTATCCGGCGACCGATTTCGTGATCCACACGATCGACGGCACCGCGACGCTGAACGTCGCGATGCCGGTGGCCGGCTTCGTCGCGCTGACCTTCGTGCTCGGTGCGGTGTTCGCGCTCGGGATGGCCTCGACGTTCAAGTACGTCGCCGACGATTTCGCGGACAATATGGGCGTCGTCACCGGCATCGTCGGGCTCGCGGGCGGGCTCGGCGGTTTCCTGCTGCCGATCCTGTTCGGCATGTTGCTCGACCTGCTGCGCGTGCGCACGACCTGCTTCATGTTTTTGTACGGAATCGTGTGGGTGTCGCTGATTCTCATCTACCTGTCCGAAGTGCGCCGCACGCCTGTCGTCACGGGTTGAGGTCGGTTCGAACGGTCCGATGCGCTCGCGTGATGCCCGGAGGAGGGTTCGGGGTCGCGCACGCGCATCGTTGCGTTCTGGAGGTTCGCGCGCGACGTACCCGGCCGCCCGCGCTTCTGTCAAACTGGCGCCCATGAAACCGCGCCTCACTGCACAGCTTTCCCCCGATTCCACGCCTGCGCCCGCAGGCTTTCCCGACGCCGACGAACTGGCCGCACTGCGCGCGTGGTACGCGGGCATGGCCGTGCGCCAGGCCGTCGAGCGCTATCTGCCCGACCGGCTCGGCGACGGGCGCTCGGCGCGCGGCGTGATCGGCGCGATTCGCCGCCGCCTCGTGCGCGTCGCGCGGCAGGTCGGCCGCCCCGATCTCGCGGAACGGCTCGGCCATCCGGACGGTGAGCGTTTGCGGCAGGCGAAAGCGGCCACCGACGCGATCGGCCAGTTGCGTCATGCGCGCGCACCGGTCCCGCAGATGGGCGACGACGTCGGCCTGTGGCTGCCGGCACGCGCGGTCGTTGCGTTGCGTGCGCACGGCATCGCGACGCTCGCCGACCTGACGGTGCGGATTCCGCGCCGGCGCCAGTGGTGGCGCACGATCGCGGGCCTCGGCATGGCCGGCGCGCGGCGCATCGAGGCGTTCTTCGCCGCGCATCCGGACCTGACCGAACGGGCGCGTGCGCTGATCGCCGCGACGCCGCGCGGCAGCATCGTGCCGTGGGAGCAATTGAAGCTGCCGCACGAAGTCGACGGCTCGGCCGGCACGTTCCGCGCGCCGCGCGCGACCTGCACGCTCGACGCGGACAACGATTACGCGGCCGTGCACGCGTGGCTGTCGCTGCACGAATCGGCCGCGACGCGGCGCGCGTACCGCAAGGAGGCCGAGCGGCTGATCCTGTGGGCGATCGTCGAGCGCGGCCGCGCGCTGTCGTCGCTGACGACCGAGGACGCGCTCGCCTATCGCGCGTTCATCCGCCGCCCGACGCCGCACGAGCGTTGGGTCGGGCCCGTGCGGCCGCGCGGCGCGCCCGACTGGCGGCCGTTCTCGGGTGCGTTGTCCGCGCGATCGGCGGCGTATACGCTGTCGGTGCTCGGCGCGCTGTTCCGCTGGCTGATCGAGCAGCGCTACCTGCTCGCGAATCCGTTCGCGGGCGTGAAGGTGCGCGACACGCGCGGCGTGACCGCACTCGATACGTCGCATGCATTCACCGAAGGCGAGTGGCTGCTGGTCCGCACGATCGCCGACGGGCTCGAATTCGGCAAGCGCACGGCCGATGGTGCGCCGCGGTCGGGCTGGACGCCGGCCGCCGCGCAACGGCTGCGCTTCATTCTCGATTTCGGCTATGCGACCGGGCTGCGCGCGAGCGAACTGGTCGGCGCGACGCTCGGCGACATCGAGACGGACGCGCACGGCGACGCGTGGCTGAAGGTCGTCGGCAAGGGCAGCAAGGCCGCCCGCGTCGCGCTGCCGCCGCTCGCGCGCACGGCGCTCGATCGCTATCTGGTCGCGCGCCGGTTGCCGGTCACGCCGGCGCGCTGGCGGCCCGATACGCCGCTGATTCCGAGCCTCGCGGAAGACGACGCGGCCGCGATCACGAGCGTGCGGCTGTGGAAGGTGATGCAGCGCTTCTTCGCGCAGACGGCCGATGCCGTCGAAGCCGACAACCCGGCGCTCGCGCACAAGCTGCGCCAGGCGAGCCCGCACTGGATGCGGCATACGCATGCGACGCACGCGCTGGCGCGCGGCGCGGAGCTGACGACGGTGCGCGACAACCTGCGGCACGCGTCGATCTCGACGACGTCGATCTATCTGCATGGCGACGACGTGAAGCGGGCACGGCAGATGTCGAGCGCGTTCGGTATCGACAAATGAGTGGAACGGCACGGCATCGACGCAGGTCAGACGAATTTTCGATTCCGGAGATCGCTATGGCATCGAGCCAGGGTACGTCGATTTCATCGTCGAGCAGATCGCGGCGGCCGGTACGGTATCGGCGCGCAAGCTGTTCGGCGATCGCCGGGACGATCGCGCATGGCTGGCGACGCCGATCCGGATCACCGCCGCGCGCTTGCCGCTGCCGGTGAAGCGCGGCCGATGACGAACGCGCCGCATGCCGCACCGCATAGCAGGCAGGCGTATTCTGTGACACATGCGCGCGACCATCGTGCGCCAGGGAGTACCAACATGGAGACATCCGGAGCTTCGCGCGGCACGCGGCTGGCGCGCCGCGCCTGGCGCGCGCTCGTCGTGACCGTGTGCGTGGGATGGAGCGCGCTGTCGTTCGGCGCGGAGGGCGCGAACGGCGCGGCCGCGCTGCTCGAGCGCTATCGCAGCCTCGGCGCGCAACTGAAGGACAACGCGTTTCACCGGCCGGTGGTGCTCGAATCGTCGGAAGCGTCGTCTTCGCTGAAGGGCGACATCTATGCGGTCGTCGATTATCCGTTCGCGGTGGTGAACGGCCAGCTCAACGATCCCGCGCAAGGCCCCGCGAACTGGTGCGCGGTGCTGATCCTGCACCTGAACACGAAGTACTGTCGTGCGTCGAGCGGCGGCAACGGCCCGGTGCTCGACGTGAACCTCGGCCGCAAGGTCGAGCAAAAGCTGTCGGATACCTATCGCGTGCAGTTCCGCTATCGCGTGGCGGCCGCGACGCCCGACTATTTCCAGGTCGACCTGACCGCCGACAGCGGCCCGATGGGCACGAAGGATTACCGGATTGCGCTCGAAGCCGTGCCGGTCGGCGCGTCGCGCACGTTCCTGCACCTCACGTATTCGTATGGTTTCGGCACGGTCGGCCGGATGGCGATGAAGACCTACCTCGCGACGGTCGGCAGCGACAAGGTCGGGTTCACGCCCGCCAGCGGCGCGTCGGCCGCGCAGCCGCAGTACATCGGCGGCGTGCGCGGGCTGCTGGAGCGCAACACGATGCGCTACTACCTCGCGATCGACACCTACCTCGCGACGCTCGACAAGCCGCTCGACCAGCGCCTCGCGCGCTGGTTCGACGCGACCGAGCAGTATCCGCAGCAACTGCATGAAGTGGAGCGCGGCGCGTATCTGCAGATGAAAGCGCAGGAGGTGCAGCGGCAGCAGACGGCGCGATGACGCCGCCTGCCGCCTGCCGCTCGGCGTCGATCAGTTCGACGCGCCGCCGACCGTGCGAATGCTGCGCCACTGTCCTTGTTCGACACGGAACAGCGTGTACGGCGGCTTGATCAGGTCGCCGCGCTCGTCGAACGAGATCTTGCCGTGCGCAACCGATTCGACGAATACGACGACAGCACCTGCCTGCGCTGTCGCGCCATCACACCCGGTGGTAAATCCTACAAGCGGTTCAGGCGGCGCCAGCGTTGCGTCCCGATATCGCGCTGGCGGACCGGATTCGTCGCGCGGGCACCGGCCGCCGTACGGGGCGCATCGTCGTCGAGCGCGAACGTGGACACGGACACGCTGACGAGCAGGTCGACCGCACGCGCGACTTCCGAAAACACCACCGAATGGCGCCCGCCGATCGGCAACGGCGCCCCGGCGCGCGCCGTGCCGGTGAAGCGTGGGCGGGCATCCCGGGCCGATTCGGCCGCGCGGTGCTGGCCAACCGGCCGTCCGGCCATTTCATAAGACGTACAGTTCCCCCCGCGATGCGCGATTCGCGCCGAACTGTACTCTTGTTCGCGCGCTCGATGTGTGTACTCGCCGCCAACTGTTCTTCTCTTAAGATTCCACCATCAAGTGCACAGTGCTGCAGATCCAGCCGTATCGGAACCCTGCCGGCGCATCTTCAAGAGAGAGCCAGTGCGATGGAAAAGGCAAAACCGGAGGGAAAGATCAGGAATCACGGCGGCCCGGTCGGCGGGCGAAACATCTGCAACACGTGCGTATGGGACGCACACGGCGAAGCGGTGCGATGGCGCGTGCCGGCAGGAGACGCACGATGAAACTCTATGAAAAACTCGCGGACGATATCGAGCGCCTGATCCGCCAGGGCGTGTACCGGCACGGCGATCGGATTCCGTCGGTGCGGCAGGCGAGCCAGCAACACCGGATCAGCATCACGACCGTGCTGCACGCGTATCTGCTGCTGGAAAGCCGCGGGCTGCTCGAAAGCCGGCCGCAGTCCGGCTATTTCGTGAACCTGCGGCGCGACGACGGCCATGCGCCGGTGCGCGAGCTGCGGCCGTCGAAGCCGATCGCGATCTCGTCGTCGGTCGACGTGAGCCGGCTCGTGCTGTCGACGCTGCGCTCGATCGGCACGGACGACGCGGTGCCGCTGGGTTCGCCGTATCCGGACCCGAGCTTGTTCCCGTTCGAGAAACTGAACCGCTATGCGTACGCGGCCGGTCGCGACAAGTCGCTGTGGGGCGTGACCGACGGGCTACCGCCGGGCCATCCGCGGCTGATCCGGCAGATCGCACGCCGCTACCTGGAAAACGGGATGTCGGTGGACCCGAACGAGATCATCGTGACGGTCGGCGCGACGGAGGCGATCAACCTGTGCCTGCAGGCGGTGGCGAAGCCGGGCGACACGATCGCGGTGGAATCACCGACGTTCTACGCGATGCTGCACGCGATCGAGCGGATGGGGATGAAGGCGATCGAGGTGGCGACGCATCCGGAATACGGGATCGACATCGCGGCGCTGGCCGCGATCGCGAAGTCGCAGCCGATCGCTGCGTGCATGGTGATGCCGAATTTCCAGAATCCGCTCGGCTTTCAGATGCCGGACGAGCGAAAACGCGAACTGGTCGAATTCGCAACGAAGGCCGACCTGCCGATCATCGAGAACGGCGTGTACAACGAACTGTATTTCGGCGATACGCATCCGAGTTCGCTGAAATCCTACGACCGGACCGGGATCGTGCTGCATTGCTCGTCGTTCTCGAAGAGCCTGACGGCCGCGTACCGGATCGGCTGGGCGCTGCCGGGCCGCTACCGAGATCAGGTCGAGAAGCTGAAATTCCTGAATACGCTGGCGACGCCGTCGTTGCCGCAACTGGCGATCGCGGAGTTTCTCGAACGCGACGGCTACGAGCATCACCTGCGGCGGATCCGGAAGGCGTATGCGCAGCAGGCGAACCTGATGCGCGCGATGGTGTCGCGGTTCTTTCCGGAGGGCACGCGCATTTCGAGCCCGGCGGGCGGGTACGTGCTGTGGGTCGAGCTGCCCGCGCAGGTCGATGCGATGCGACTGTATCAGCTCGCGCTGGAGCAGGGGATCACGATCGGGCCCGGCTACATGTTCTCGATCACGGACAATTACCGGAACTTCATCCGGCTGAACTACAGTAGCCCGTGGTCGCCGGAGATCGAGCAGGCGGTGATCACGGTCGGGAAGCTGGCCACGGCATGCATGCGGTGAATGGACGCGCGCGGTACGCCGCGCTTCGATGACACAGCCGGCCTCGTGCCGGCTTTGTTTTTCCCGGCCGGCGCCGACGACCGCGTTCGCGGTCGTCGCGTCGAAACGACTGCATGCGAGCCCGCGTCCCCGCGCGTCCCGTCATCCCCCCGTCACCGGCGGAAAGAACGCAACCTCGCTATCCTCCCGCACGACGAATTCCCCCGTCACCATTTCGAGGTTCACGGCCGCGCGTACGGGGCGGTCCATCCGCAGTGCTTCGGCGCTGCGCGCGTCACGCGCGGCTAGCGTGCCGCGCAGCGCGTCGACGGTGAGTTCGCGGGCATCGATCTCGACGGTTTCTTCGTCGATTGCCAGTCGTTCGCGAATGCTTGCGAAGTATTTGATCGTCAGTTTCATTGGGATGTCTCGAGCAGGAGCGGCGGAATCGGAAACGCGAAGCGAACGCAATCAGCCCCAGCGTCGCATCGCCTGGTCGTCACGCGCCTTCGCCTCGACCCAGCCGGATTCGCCGTCGTGCCGGATCTCCTTCTTCCAGAACGGCGCATGGGTCTTCAGGAAATCCATCAGGAATTCGCACGCGTCGAACGCGGACGCGCGATGCGCGGCGGCCACCACGACCAGCACGACCGGCTGGCCGAGCGGAATGCGGCCGACGCGGTGCACGATCCTGACCGCTTCGAGCCGCCAGCGCGCGGTCGCTTCCTCGACGATGCTCCACAGCGCCTGTTCGGTCATCGTCGGATAGTGCTCGACTTCCAGTGCGACGACGTCGTCCACATCGCCTTCCTTGCGCACGACCCCGAGAAAATTCACGACCGCACCGACATTCGGATTACGAACGATCGGCGCGAGTTCCGCGCCCGCGTCGATCGGCGCATGCTGCACGCGCACCTCGAAGCCGGCGGCAATCGCGGGCGCCGCTTCGGGGTAGGGTTCGGTCGGGTCGACGGGCGGCGCGGAGCTGCCGGCGCGCAGCGGATCGTCCGGCAGCCCGGCGCGGGATTCGGTGAAAGTGGTCATGACAGGTTCTCCAGTGGGCGGCGCATCCTGTATCGCGCGGCGGCCCGTCAGCCGCCGACGAGCGACATGCGCACGGTCGGATAGGTCTTGCCCGGCGCGCGGGCCGGCCGTAGGGCCCGGCGCTCGGAATAGCGGTCGTCGCGTCGCGTCCAGCGTTCGCGCACGGCGGCGGCGAGGTCGGCGGTCGACGTCGCTTCGTCGAGCCACGGCCGCAGGTCGGTGCCCTGCGTCGCGAACAGGCACGTATAGAGCTGGCCGTCAGCCGACACGCGGGCGCGCGAACAGGTGCCGCAAAACGGATGCGACACGCTCGCGATGAAGCCGACTTCGCCGGCGCCGTCGATGTGCGCGCAACGGATCGCGGTGGCGTCGTGCCCCGGTTCGCCGACGAGCACGAGTGGATAGTGCTCGTCGATCAGCTCGCGCATCCGCGCGGCCGGCACCACCTTGTCGCCGGACCAGAAGCTGGCGCCGCCGACGTCCATGTATTCGATGAAACGCACGGCCACGCCCGTATGCCGGAAGTGCCGCACGAGCGGCACGATCTGGTCGTCGTTCACGCCGCGCTCGATCACCGCGTTGACCTTGACCGGCGCGAGCCCGGCCGCCTGCGCGGCCTCGATGCCGGCCAGCACGCGCGCGACGGGCACGTCGGCGTCGCTCATCCTGCGAAACACCGTGTCGTCGAGCGCATCGAGGCTCACGGTCACGCGCGTCAGTCCCGCGTCGCGCAACGTGCGTGCCTTCGCGGCGAGCAGCGAGCCGTTGGTCGTCAGTGCGATTTCGACGGGCTTGCCGTCGACGGTCGTCAGCGCGGCAAGCCGTTCGATCAGCGCTTCGAGGTGGCGGCGCAGCAGCGGCTCGCCGCCCGTGATGCGGATCTTCTCGACGCCGAGCGACGTGAAGGCGCGCGCGATCTTTTCCAGTTGCGCGAACGACAATCGCTCGGACGACGGCATGAACGCGTAGTCGGCGCCGAAGCTCTCGCGCGGCATGCAGTAGCCGCAGCGGAAATTGCACTGGTCGATGACGGACAGGCGCATGTCGCGCAGCGGGCGGCCGAGCGTGTCGAACGGGCGGGGAGAAGCGCCGGGTGACGCGCCGCCGGATAAAGCGGCGGCGGCCGGCGCGGCGGAAACGATGGCATTCACGATCGGGTCGTCGGCCTGCATGAAGTAAGCGGAGGGGCGTCGCCGCCCGGCCGTGCGGGTGCCGACGTGTCGGCGCACAGGTCGTGACGAGCCTCATCGTGAGCATAGTCCGCCGGGTTTCGTCGGCAGAGACACAATCGCGCCCGAATGGCAGGAATACAGTTCGCCGCGCGGGAGGTTCGGCACGCACGGCGAATCGGCCGAAGGCGCCGCATGGGGCGGGTATTCGGCGTCGTGCTCATGCGAGCCAGCGCGCGAATTCGTAATACGGTACCGCGTCGCCGCGCGCGATGCTGCTCCCGGCCGGCAGCCGCGCGAGCCCGCTGGCCTGCACCAGCGACTGCAGCGTGCCGGCGCCTTGCTGGCGCAACGTGTCGAGCACCGGCGCGCCGTCGGCGCCCACCGTACAGCACACGCGCACGAACCGATCGCGCTGCGCATCCGGCTCGAAGCCGGTGTCGATCGGCAGCGACGGCACGGCCGGCAGGCACGTGTCGCGCCCTTGCAGGCGGCGGATCAGCGGCGCGACGAACAGCGCGAACGCCGTCATCGCGGCGCCCGGATTGCCGGGCAGCAGCACCACGGGCCGCGCATCGAGGCGTGCGAGCGCGACCGGCTTGCCGGGTTTCATGCGCACGCCGGCGACGAGGAGCGACGCGCCGAGTGCGGCCAGCGCGGGGCGCAGCAGGTCCTTGTCGCCGACCGACGCGCCGCCGACGCAGATCACGAGGTCGCACTGCGCGTGCAGGTCGCGCAGCGCCCGATCGACGGCGGCCGCCGTATCGGCCGCGTGCACGCTCATCGCGACGTCGGCGCCGGTGCCCGCCACCAGCGCGCCGAGCATCGGCGCGTTGCTGTTGTAGATTTGCTGCGGCGCGCGCGGCTGGCCGCACGCGATCAACTCGTCGCCGGTCGTCAGGATACCGACGCGCAGCGCCGCACGCACGTCGATGCGCGCGAACCCTTGCGCGGCGGCGACGCCAACGTGCATCGCGCCCATCCGCACGCCGGCCGGCACGAGCCGATCGCCGGCGCGCACTTCCTCGCCGCGGCGGCGGATGTGCGACCCGCTGCGTTGGGGCGCGTCGAACGTGACGTCGCCCGCTTGTTCGCGCGCATGCTCCTGCATCACGACGGTGTCGGCGCCGGGCGGAATCAGGCTGCCGGTGAAGAGGCGTGCGGCCGTGCGCGGTGCGAGCGGCGCGGGCGTGTCGCCGGCATAGCAGCACTGTGCGACGCGCAGCGGCTCGCCGTGCGCGAGGTCGACGTGCCGCACGGCATAGCCGTCCATCGCGCTCTGGTCGGCCGGCGGCTGGTCGAGCACCGCGGTCAGCGGCGCGGCCAGCACGTGGCCGGCTGCCTGCGCGATCGGCACGGACCGGGTGCTGTCGAGCGGCGCGAACGCGCCGGCGAATTGCTGCTGCGCGGTATCGAAATCGAGCAGGTGTTTCATGACGAATGGGCCGGGTGCGCCGGTGCGGGCGCCGTTGAGTGGAAGGGCGCGACAGCGGGCGACACGTATTCGACGAAGCCGTCGTTGCGGCAAAAGCCGAGCAGCCGCACGCCGGCTTCGCGGGCGACGTCGATCGCGAGCGACGTCGGCGCCGAGATCGTCGCGACCATCGGGATGCCGACCCGCGCGGCCTTGCGCACCAGTTCGTAGCTTGCGCGGCTTGACAGGAACACGAAGCCCGCGCTCCAGTCGGCGCGGCGGCGCGCGAGCTGCCCGATCAGCTTGTCGAGCGCGTTGTGGCGACCGACGTCCTCGAACACGTCGAGCACGGCGCCGTCGCGGTCGCACCACGCGGCCGCGTGGATGCCGCCCGTCTCGCGCATCAGCGTCTGCCGGGCCGGCAATGCACGAGCGGCGCGTGCGATCGCGTCGGCGCCGATGCCCGCGGCCGCGCCGGCGGCGGCGATGCGCGGCGGCTGCAGGTCGAGTTGCGCGATGCTTTCGATGCCGCACACGCCGCAGCCCGTGCGGCCGGCCAGCGCGCGGCGGTGCGCCTTCAGCGCCATGAACGCCTGCTGCGACACGGTCAGCCGCACTTCGGCGCCACCGGGCCGGCATTCGCTCTCGATATCGAAGACGTCCGACGCGCGCTCGACGATGCCTTCGCTCAGTGCGAAGCCGAGGCCGAACGCGTCGAGGTCGATCGGCGTCGCCATCATGACCGTGTGCGAGATGCCGTTGAACACGAGTGCAACCGGCGTCTCGTCGACGACGCGATCGACGGTGTCGCGCGCGTCGCCGGCACGATGGCGCGTCACCCGACACGCGGTACTGCCGGTCGGATCGTCGCGGCGGATGCAGGACTCCATGCAGGTTTCTCCAGGCGGGGCGGCCGGCGGGCCGGCCGGGCTCGGCGCATGCGCCGAACGACGGGAATCGATGCCGCCGGGCGGGGCGCCGAAGGGCGCGCGACCGCCGCGGGCTGGCGTTGCATCACATGTTAAGTGGAGCGAACAGCGCACCGCAGGTACAGCGCCGCAACGGGGAAAGCAGTACAGCTGAGCGTCCCGCCGGCACGGAAAGTGTTTTCCGTGCACACATCTTTGGCGGAGCGGGCATCACAGTTTCAGCGCACGTCCGAATGATTGCGAGTATCGTTGCAAACGCGATATCGTCATTCACGCTTCGATGCCGTGCGAGCGACCGGTTGCGTTCGCATGTGTCGCCGCCAAGCCGTCGCGCGATTTCCTGCTTCGAGCGTACGTCCTCACAAACCACGAGCAAATTACGGTCATGGAAATCTTCGATGCGTTCCATCTCGCCCGATTGCAATTCGCATTCACGGTGTCGTTCCACATCGTGTTCCCCGCGATCAGCATCGGCATGGCGAGCTTTCTGGCAGTGCTGGAATGGCGCTATCTCGTCACCGGCGACGCCGCCTACAAATCCATGTTTCAGTTCTGGTCGAAGATCTTCGCGATCGGCTTCGGGATGGGCGTGGTCTCCGGCGTCGTGATGGCGTACGAGTTCGGCACCAACTGGTCCGGGTTCTCGCGCGTCGCGGGCAACATCACGGGGCCGCTGCTCACGTACGAAGTGCTGACGGCGTTCTTCCTCGAAGCCGGCTTCCTCGGCGTGATGCTGTTCGGCTGGCAGCGCGTCAGCCCGCGCGCGCACTTCTTCGCGACGCTGATGGTCGCGGTCGGCACGCTGATCTCGACGTTCTGGATTCTCGCGTCGAACAGCTTCATGCAGACGCCGCAAGGCTACAAGATCGAAAACGGCCTCGTCGTGCCGGTCGACTGGTTCAAGGTGATCTTCAACCCGTCGTTTCCGTACCGGCTCGCGCACATGACGATCGCGGCGTTCATCGTCGCGGGCTTCATCGTCGCCGCGTGCGGCGCGTGGCACCTGCTGAAGGGCCGCCGCGACGAGCCGGTGAAGCGCAGCTTCTCGATGGCGCTGTGGATGCTGCTGGTGCTCGCGCCGATCCAGATCTTCGTCGGCGACGCGCACGGGCTGAACACGCGCGAATACCAGCCGGCGAAGATCGCGGCGATCGAGGGGCTGTGGGAAACCGAGAAGGGCGGCACCGCGCTGAACCTCGTCGGGCTGCCCGACATGCAGGCCGAAACCACGCGCTATGCGATCCAGGTGCCGCACCTCGGCAGCCTGATCCTCACGCACAGCTGGGACGGCGAGATCCGCGGGCTGAAGGAATTCGCGCCGCAGGATCGCCCGTATTCTCCGATCATCTTCTGGACGTTCCGGATCATGGCCGGCCTGGGGATGCTGATGCTGCTGACCGCGCTGCTCGGGCTGCTGCTGAGAAAGGGCGGGCGCCTGTACGAGACGCGCTGGTTCCAGTGGCTCGTCGTGTGCATGGGGCCGTCGGGCATCGTCGCGCTGCTGGCCGGCTGGATCACGACCGAGGTCGGGCGCCAGCCGTGGACCGTGTACGGCGTGCTGCGCACCATCGATTCGGTCGCGCCGCTCACCGCGCAGCAGGTCGGCGTATCGCTGCTGATTTTCGTGGTCGTGTACTTCCTGGTATTCGGAACGGGTATCTACTACATGATGAAACTGATGAAGCGCGGGCCGGCCGCCCAGGCCGGGTACATCGAGCTGCACCGGCATCCGGGGCTGCGCAAGAGCGCGCTGTCCACGCCGCTGAACGTCACCGAGGCGGAGTAACCATGCACATCGATCTTCCTGTCGTCTGGGCCGCGATCATCGGCCTCGGCGTGTTCATCTACGTGATGCTGGACGGCTTCGACCTCGGCATCGGGCTGCTGTTTCCGTTTTTCGATGCGAAGGCCGAGCGCCAGGTGATGCTCGACACCGTCGCGCCGGTGTGGGACGGCAACGAGACGTTCCTCGTGCTCGGCGGCGCGGGCCTCTATGGCGCGTTTCCGGTCGTGTATTCGACGCTGCTGCCGGCCAACTACCTGCCGCTGGTGCTGATGCTGGTCGGGCTGATCTTCCGCGGCGCGGCGTTCGAGCTGCGCGCGAAAGCCACCCGCACGCAGCACATGTGGGATCTGGCGTTCATCGGCGGCTCGGCGCTCGCCGCGTTCTGCCAGGGGATCGTGCTCGGTTCGCTGCTGCAGGGCATCAAGATCGAGAACAACCATTTCGTGGGCGGGCCGTTCGACTGGCTGTCGCCGTTCAGCATGCTGTGCGGGATCGGCGTGCTCGTCACCTATGCGACGCTCGGCTGCGGCTGGCTGATCCTGAAGGTCGACGGCGAACTCCAGCGCAAGATGCGGTTGCTGATGAAGCCGCTCACGGGCGTGCTGCTCGCGGTGATGGGCGTCGTGAGCCTGTGGACCGTGATCGGGCTGCCGGCCGTCGCGCACCGCTGGTTCGGCAGCGGCAACCTCGGCTGGTTCCTGCCGGTGCCGGTCCTCGTCGTCGCATGCGTGTGGGGCATCTTCCACGCGGTGAAGCGTGCGCACGAGGCCACGCCGTTCCTGCTGACGCTCGCGCTCGTGTTCCTCGGCTACACGGGGCTCGTGATCAGCATCTGGCCGAACATCGTGCCGCCGTCGCTGACGATCTGGGACGCGTCGTCGAGCCATTCGAGCCAGTTGTTCGCGCTGGTCGGCACCGTCATCGTGCTGCCGATCATCCTCGTGTACAACGCGATGCAGTATCGCGTGTTTCGCGGCAAGGTGCGCGAGGGCGACATCGGCTATCACTGAGCGGCACGCGAGGTGACAGGGCGCGGCGCTCGCGTATCATCACGCGCGGCGCGGTGCCCGGCACGGTGCCCGACAGAAAGCGGCCCGCCACGCGCGGGCCGTTGCGCATCGGGTGCGGGCGCAACGGGCTGCGTTGCGCATTCCTTTGGCAGTCGAGAAAACATCATGATCGTCAGACCACGACAGAACTGGCTCAGGATGCTGTTCGTATGGAACGGCTCCGTGCTGCAATCGATCATTCCGCAGCTCGTGTTCATGGCGATCGTCAGCACGCTGGCGGTCTTCACGAACGGGCGCATCTTCGGCGAGAAGATTCCGCTCAACACCGCGCCGTTCACGCTGTTCGGGCTCGCGCTCGCGATCTTCCTCGGGTTTCGCAACAACGCGAGCTTCGAGCGCTTCAAGGAAGCGCGGCATCTGTGGGGCAACCTGCTGATCGCCGCACGCGCGGTGACGTCGCAACTGCATCGCTACCTGCCCGACAGCGTGAGCGACGCCGAGCGCAACCGGCTCGCCGACCTGCTGATCGCGCTCGCGTATGCGTTGAAGCATCAGTTGCGTCATACCGATCCGACCGCGGATCTGCAGCGCATTCTCGGGGCGGAACGCGCGGCGGCGCTTGGCGGCAAATGCTACAAGCCGGTCGCGATCCTCGACGAACTGCGCGGCGGGATCGTCCGTGCGCTGGGCCGCGCGCCCGGCAGCGACACGGCCTGCTGGATGTTCGAGACGCAACTCGACGAGCTCGGCAAGTCGATCGGTGGTTGCGAGCGCATCCTGTCGACGCCGATCCCGTTTTCGTACAGCGTGCTGCTCCATCGCACCGTGTATGCGTATTGCGTGCTGCTGCCGTTCGGGCTCGTCGATTCGACGGAGTTCTTCACGCCGCTGATCTGCGTGTTCATCTCGTACACGCTGATCGCGCTCGAAGCGATCGCGAACGAAGTGGCCGAACCGTTCGGGCTCGCGCCGAATGCGCTCGCGCTCGATGCGATCACGCGCACGATCGAGCGGTCGGTGCTCGAACTCGGCGATCGGCCGATGCCGGAGGAGTTCGTGCCGGCGTCGACGTATCAGATCACGTAGGCGGCGCGGTCGGTAGTGCAGTCGTCGGTAAGGTTGATCGGCCGGGCCGGGAACGGTTGTGTAGACTCGGGCTCGTTCAATGGAGCCCATACCATGCAACTTCTCGATCACGTGTCGATCAGTGTTCCGGACATCGACCTGGCACGCCCCTTCTACGATGCCGTCATGGCTGCGCTGGGCGCGACCAAGGTCTATGACCGGCCCAACGCGCTCGGCTATGGTGAACGTTGCAGCGCGAATGACCCGGAGTCGACTTTTCTGGCGGTGTATCTGGACCCCGCCGAAATCGGGGCGAGCAAGCGGCACTGGTGTTTCAAGGCTGCTTCCCGCGAGCAGGTACATGCATTTTTCGACGCAGGGCTCGCGACGGGCGGCCAGTCCGACGGCGCCCCGGGCTTGCGGCCGCAGTACCACGGCGACTACTACGCGGCTTTCCTGGTCGATCCGGCCGGCAACCGGATCGAGGCCGTGTGTCATGCGGCGGGGGCGGGGCGCGAGCGGACGTGACGGAGGTGAGGCCCGGCGGCCGCTAGTTTTCGACTGCGTGGGAGTCCCACGTCCCGAGCGATATCGCTTTACTCGGCATGCCGACGGTCAACGCATGCCGCCGGAACGTATCAGTCGAAATACGTCAACCCCATCGCACCCTTCACCTCCGCGAGCGTCGCGCCTGCCACTTCCCGTGCATGCAGCGTGCCGCGCTTCAGGATCGCCATCACTTCCGCCTTGTCGGCCTCGAATTCGCGGCGGCGCGCGCGAATCGGCTCGATCAGCGCCTGCAGCCGCTCGTTGAGCACGCGCTTGACCACGCTATCGCCGAGGCCGCCGCGGCGATAGTGCGCCTTCAGTTCGTCGACCTTCGCGACGTCGGGCTCGAACGCATCGAGGAACGTGAACACGACGTTACCCTCGACCTGGCCCGGGTCGCTCACGCGCAGGTGGTTGGGGTCCGTGTACATGTCCTTCACGGCTTGCGCGATCTCGTCCGGCGTCGAGCCGAGCGTGATCGCGTTGCCGAGCGACTTGCTCATCTTCGCCTTGCCGTCGATGCCCGGCAGCCGCGTGACCGACGACAGCACGGCCTCGCATTCGACCAGCACCGGCTGCTCGACGGTCGCGTTGAAGCGGCGCACGAGTTCGTTGGTTTGCTCGATCATCGGCAGTTGATCGTCGCCGACCGGCACGTGGGTCGCCTTGAACGCGGTGATGTCGGCCGCCTGGCTCACCGGATAGGTGAGGAAGCCGGCCGGGATGTCGCGCTCGAACCCGCGCAGGCGGATTTCTTCCTTGATGGTCGGATTGCGTTCGAGGCGCGCGACCGTGACGAGATTGAGCAGGTATTGCGACAGCTCGGCGAGTTCGGGCACCTGCGATTGCACGACGATCGTCGAGATCGCCGGATCGATGCCGACGGCGAGGTAGTCCAGCGCGACCTCGATCACGTTCTCGGTGACGCGCTGGCGGCGGCCCATGTTGTCGGTCAGCGCCTGCGTGTCGGCGAGCAGCAGGAATTGCCGCGCTTCGTGCTGCATCTGCACGCGTGCGCGCAGCGAGCCGATGTAGTGGCCGAGATGCAGCGGGCCGGTCGTGCGGTCGCCGGTGAGAATGGTCGGGCGGGCGGGGTGAGTCATGGTCGTCGTTGGCTCCGGGTTGTCGAGGCCGCCAGCCATGATGTCGGCGCAGAAACGCGAATGCCGCCATCGCTGGCGGCATCACGTTTGGGACATGCAAAAGGAAACGGGCCGCCTGGGTCAGGCGCGCCACCAGCAATGCACGATCGGCGAGGCGGGTCGGGTTTCCATCGCGGCAGTATAGCGTAGTGCGTCGGGGGACGTGCGCGTCAGCGGATCACCGACTCCATCGCGAGGTAGGCGGTTTCGGCGGACGGCCACAGCAGATACAGCAGGCCGGCCATCAGCAGCCACGCGCCGGCGCGTACGAGCGGCGTGCGGTCCTTGTCGCGTGGGGAATGGATGGGCTGCTTCGATTTCTTCATGCTTGCAGGCGCGAGGTGCGCCACTCCAACGTTACTGCAACGGGTCGCGCGGGGCGAGGCCGGGGTGTTGCGGGGAAATGGGGCTCAATCTGGCTTCCCGTGCGGCGGGGCACGCGCGGGCATTTAAAGGGGAACGATCATGTGTTCCGCGAACGCATCGTTTCGTGCGAAGCGGTGCGCATGCTACCAGTTCGGGGCGGTGCGCACAGTCAGGAATTGTAGGGCAATGGCCCGAATGGATCGCGTCGCGTTCGGTCTGCGAGCCAAGCCGAGGCCGCAGTATTTCTCGGTCGGGTGCGATTGCCGGGGCCAATGATATCACCCGGAAAAAACCGGATGGACGCGCTGGTCGCGCGCGTGGGCACCATAATGAGCGGGCGATAATGGGTTCGCTTTTCTTGCGTGGGTATTCGAAATCGTGCGAAATCAATTACGTCCGACTGCTGCCAACCGTATTGGCTTCATGCAATTGGTTTCTGTTTTCCTGTTCTTCGCGTGTACAGCCTGTTCGAGGAACGATGTTCTCCCTCGGAATATGTCGCTGACTGCCTTCAATCCGCATCGCGGGGCATTTGCGTGCAAGCACGAATCTTCCGTCGCGCCGCCTGTCGAGCCAGAGGCCGATCGCTGGAATCAGCAAGCAATGGCGCTGACCAGTTCGCTGTTGTGGCCGAACCAGCGCGATTACAAGGGCGCTGTCGACTTGTGGACGAAGGCGGCCGAGCGCAAGCACTGGAAAGCCATGTTGAATCTGGCGAATGCCTACGCTCAGGGCCAGGGTGTGGAACGTGATGCGGAACATGCCGTTCAGATCACCGAACAGGCGATGAAACTCGGCATTCCGGCAGCCTACGACCTGATGGGCACGTACCACATGAACGGGATGGGCGTTAGGCAGGATGCCAGCCGCGCCTATGCATTCTGGCAACTGGCCGCCGATATGGGCAGCCCGAGTGCGATGGCGTATCTGGGCGGCAAGATGGACGCGCTCTATGACGACCCGAAGGCGGGCTTCTGGGGGAACCGCAAGATCGCACTCCAGATGCTTGAATGTGCGGTTGCGCAGGGCAACGGACTTGCCGCATATGAATTGGGAACGACGATTGCCGGCGATCGAGCCGAGTTGAGCGAGAACAACGAACGCGCACTCCAGACGCTGCATACGGGTGTGAAATTCGGTAATGCCGAGAGTGCGGGGTGGTTGAGTGCGTCGTTTGGCAAGGGGGACGCTCTGGTCGGCCATGTCAAGGATGAAGCCCGCGCCGAGCGCTACAGTGTCCTTGCCGATCGCCTCGAGCGCGACCCCGGCCTGCGTCTGCCGAATCTGGACAAGGTCGTGCCGCTGCCGCCCGCCAAGCTGCCCAGGTGGGACGGAAAGAAGGAGACGTTGATCGACGCGGCGAAGGCGGAGACGGAGACGTCCGCGCCGGTGTCGCCGGTCAAGCCCGCGGCGCATCCCGCGTCGTCGCGTACGGGCCGCGTGCATGTGCCCGATGGCTACATGCCGCCGGAGAAGCCGCAAGCCGCCGATCCTCCCCGAGCGGAAACGACGGCCGCTCCTGTCGGTGGTTACCGGCTCACCTGACACACACCGCCCGCCCCGCCTCCCGATTTCACATCCCCGTCGCACGGTTCGTCCTTGCAGCGGTCCTGCCGACATTTCCGGCAAGGCCGTCGCACGTCCCTTTCCCGGAGAACACCATGCGATATCCATTGCAGCACCCCGACGAGGCCGCCGTGACGCGGCGTCCATCCGAACCCGAACCGCACGTACTCGCGCCGCGAGCGACCGGCGAGGAGGGGTGAGCCATGAGCACTGAAGAACTGACCCCGCTGCTGCGGCAGCTTGCGGAGAAGCGACTCGGACGGCCGCTCGAGCCCGAAGAACAGGCGTTGCTCGAGCGGCTGCCGAGCCGGCAGGGGAACCCGCCGCCGCCCGCCGGCGGCCCGGCCGCGCAGGCGGGCGCCGCGAAGCCTCCATTGCCGCAATTCAAAACGCGGCAAGAGGCGCGCGAACAGATCAAGCATTTCCTGCAGCTCAACCAGCAAAAGGCGTACGAGAAGATGCGCGGGATCCTGCAGACGATCGATACGCAGAACGAGACGACCCTCGGCATGCTCGCGTCGGAGCAGCGGAAAGTATCGGGCGTACTCGACGCGCACGAGCCGGCGGGCGACGCGCAGGCGTCCGGCGCGGTCGAGATTCACGACAGCACCCGCGAGGCGCTGACGATGATCGGGGAACAACTGACGGGCCTGATCCGGCAGGAAATCGAAGCATGCTTCCGGCAATACGGCGATGCGCTCGCCGAACGGCTCGCTGGAGGGCTCGCCGTCAGGCTCGACGCGATGGAGGACCGGTTGCGGACCATCGGCGCCGGCCCGGCCGAACCGGCCGAACCCACCGCTGCCGTTCACGATACGCCCGGCGCAGCGTCCATGGAGTAGCACGCGGGTCATGCGGCCGAACGCGAAACCGGCCGGCCCCGAAGTGCGACCTCTCAACTACGTGAACCAAGGAGCAACAAATGGCTGATACGTGTCAAGTGTGCCAGGTCAATCCCGCGATTACCGATGCGGTCACACAGGTCAACGTCAAGGTGGTCGCGGAAGCGCCGGCAATGGCGATGGGCTCGCTGTACCAGGCCCAGAGCCATTCGCTCAGCATCCTGTTCGAGAACGCGGTGCAGCAGCAGTCGCAGGCCGCGATCCAGTCGCAAACGTCGACGAACGTGGGGACGATGCAGCTCTACACGATCGGGCCGGAAAGCGCGGGCGCGGCCGCCACGGAAATCGGCGCGAACGGGATCATTTCGATTCTGGCCGACGTGATCGCGATCGGGAAGGCAGTCAAGGGCTGACGCGCCATCGCAACGCCGTGGTCGAGCGGCGGCGCAAGCGGCGTGAGCCGCCCATGCCACCGCCGTGCCGCGAGTCGGCAGCATGGCCGCCGGCGCCTGAACAGCGGTGCCGCGCGGTGTTCCGGAGCAATCGACAGAACGGGCAGCACCGATTCGATGCGGCGCCCGTTCGCCAATCAGGAGAAATACGATGGCAAACGACGTAGACGATCCGAAAGACCCCTGCAACTGCACGACGTGCGCGGTCAACGCCGCGATCACCGACGCGGTCACGCAGACCAACGTCAAGGTGGTCGGCGAAGCGCCCGCGATGGCAACGGGTTCGCTGTACCAGGCGCAGAGCCACTCGCTGAGCGTGTTGTTCGAGAACGCGGTGCAGCAGCAGTCGCAGTCCGCGGTGCAACTGCCGACCTCGACGAACGTGGGCACGATGCAGCTGTACACGCTCGGGCCGGCGAGCGCCGGCGCATCCGCGACGGAAATCGGCTCGAACGGCGTGCTTTCCGTGTTGGCCGACGTGCTGGCGCTCGGCAAGGCGCTTGCCTGACGCATCACTGGCGCGGACGCCGGGCGGCGGCTCCCATCGGGTGCTGCCGCCCGGCGTCGGACGCCGTGTCGACACGCCCGCGCAAGCGGGCCCCAGCGGGCGCATCGGCGGCGCCGTGTCGCACGCGGCAGCGACCGACCCACTCATGCTTTCGCCGTGACAGCGTGTCAGCGGCGAACCAACCAGGAGCAACGACATGCCGGAACAGGTTTCTCCCGCGATGACCGATGCGGTCACGCAAGCCAACGTGAAGGTGGTGGGCGAAGCGCCCGCCGTGGCGTTGGGCACGCTCATGCAGTCGAACAGCCATGCGTCCGCGATCCTGCTTCACAACGCGGTGCAGATGCAGGCGAACCAGGCGATGTCCAACCTTGCCGCCACGACCGTCGGCGTCATGCAGCTCTATGCCGGGTCGCCGGCGGCGGCGGCCGGCGCGGCGCGCTCGGCGAGCGACAGCTTCGTATCGCAACTCGCCGCCGTCGCGCAGTTGATGAACGCCCTCGGTCACGGGCGCGGCTGACCTTCACCGCGCGCCGCATGACCCGGCGCGCATCCGTCCGCCCGGCGGCGCTGCGCGACGCACGCGCTTGCCGCGGCATCAATTGGCGTCGACGATGGTCCGGAGCTGCTCCGGTTTCTGAATCGTCACGCCGTGTTCGTGTAGCCGGATCAGGCCGTCGCGCTGCATCTTCCGCAGGCTGCTGTTCAGTCGCGGCCGGCTGACGTTGAGCATCGCGGCGAGGATGCTCTGGTTCTCCGGCAGCGGCACCTCGAGATCGTTCCCTTGCATGCGGTTCAGCAGATGGCGCGCGAGCCGTGCTTCGACCCGGTACAGGCATGCCGACTCGACGAAGTCGCTCAACTGGTGAAGGTGCCGGCACAGCTGATCATGGATGCGCCCCATGAATTCCGCGTTCGCCAGCAGCGGCGCGAAGTACTGGCGATACAGCAGCGAAATGCGGCAGTCGGCGCTCAACTGGGCGGTGAAACTGCGCCGGTGCGCGCGAATCAGCGTGTTTTCGCCGATGAGTTCGCCGGGCATCGAGTGGCCGAGAATGATCTCGCGCCCGCCGGGTTCGTGCAGTGTCTTGTAGACGCGGCCGCTGTGCACGAACGCGACGAAATCCCCCGGATCGCCCTTGAAGAACAACAGGCGATTGCCGTGTTCGGGCCAGGGCGTCACGTGCCGCTCGATGTGGGCGATCAGGCTTTCCGGGAGGCCGGCGAGTATCGGTATATTGCGCAGCGTTTGAGCGTTAGCAAGGGCAGGCATGGTTTCCGCGCGAGGTTGTTTGACGATGCGGCCACCTAGCGAAAAACGCTGCCTCTGGCATTGCGTGAAAAATGAATAATGAAAGTATTGAAATAATCGGCAAGCAGTCCGGACAGGGCGGCGCTCCGGCGGCAAGCGCGCTTGATCGACCGACACGGGAAGCAGCATGCCGACGCACGGACGCATCGCGGCGGTAGTCGTTCTTGTTCATCGCAATGCCGTTATTCAGTCAGGTCCGGCGGCGCACCTGAAACGACGGATCGGGCTATGCCGGCTAATTAAAATTTCCGTTCATAATAATCAAGATAATTTACTGCGCCCGATTATCGTTATATCGGTGTTACGCGGGTAACAGCGCCATTCCCGGCGTCGAATCGATTCTGTGTTTTCCATAAAAAAAGGAAGACACGGGATGACAACCTCGAACCAGCACGCTGCCTCGGCGCCCGAGTCTCCGGCGCAGCAGCTCGACCGCGCATGGCGGGAAATGCAGGGGAAATTGCGGCGCCGTGCGCGCCTGTTGTGCAAGGGTGATATTCACCGCGCCGACGAACTGCTTTCCGATACCGCGCTCAAGGTCCACATTTACCTGCAGCGCTCGCCCGAGCGCGTGCGGAATCTGACGGGCTTTCTCTTTCTGGCGCTGAATCACGCGTTCCTCGATGGCGCGCGCCGCCGTGTGCGCGAAAGCGGCATGCTCGAATTCGACTCGGGCTGGGACGACGATCACGCGGTCGAGCTCGCCGGCCACGCGCCGTCGGTGGAGCAGCAACTGCTGCTGCGGCAACAGCTGCTGCGTCTCGAACAGGCGCTGTCGATGCTTTCCCCGCAGCAGCAGATGCTGTTCACGCTGAAGTTCGAGGAGGACCGGCCCTATCTGCACATCGCCGCGACGCTCGGGATCAACGAGCCGCTCGCCAGAAAGCGCGTCGAGCTGCTGCGCAAGAAGTTGCGCGAGGAACTCGCGTGAGCGCGTTCACGAATGCCGGCACGCAGCGTTCCTAACGGCATGCGCGGCGTCGATGGCCTGCCGGCCCGCCCGTTCCTTCAACCGCATGCCGGAGCCGAGATCCGAGGAGGCCTCGTGGCAGACACAGTCAATGAGCAGATTACCGACGCGGTGACGCAGACCAACGTCAACGTCGTGGCGGGATCGCCGGCCCAGGCGCTGGGCATGCTTTACCAGATGTTCAGCCAGGCCGTCGGCATCTCGGCGCAGAACATGACGCAGCAGCAGGCCGCGCTGAACCAGATTTCGAACGCCGTGGTGTCGAAGGCCGTGGCCATGATCCTGTCCGTCGAAGCGTCGCCGAAGCCGGCCTCGGGCGGCGCGTCGCAGCCGGAGGCGGGCGCGCCGAAGACGGGTTCCACGCATTAGTACGCGATGACTATCGGGATACCTGAATCATGAACATGAAAGGTCTTTTGGGCGGACGCGGCGACGGCGCGACGCCGGCGCCGGACGATGGCGCGGCCGCCGCGGCCGAAGCAACGACGGCGGCCGATGTCGCATCGCACGCCGCTGCTTCGACGGCCGGCACGCGCACGTGGCCGGTCAACCGGCAGCGCAGGTTCACCGACGCGCTGAAGGCGCCGGACCAGATCGCGGGGGCCACCGGGGCCGCCTCGTCGGCGCTGCAGACCGTGCAGGCGATCAACGCGGAGGCGGCGTCCTACGCGACGACGCAGATCGCCGTCGGCCCGAACATGATGATCACGCAGGCGGGCGGCATGGTCGCGCAGGCGGCGGCCAACTACTTCGAGGCGACGACGTCGCTGGCGATCGCGGGCAAGAGCGTGTTGATGAAGGACCTGGCGCAGAAGACCATCGACGAGGACGTGAAAGGCATGGCGATGGATGCGGTGGGCCTGCTGTTGACGGACTTGTTCGTCGCGACCGCGGCGATCGTCGCCGGCGCCGCGGAGGCGATCGAAGGAGAAGCCGCGAGCGTCGCGCTCGACAAGATCGACGAGAGCCTGCAGAGGTATCAGACGCTGCTGGACAAGAAGGGCACGTAGGGCGCGCCAGCGGCGCATGACGATGCCATCGCAGGCCGCGCCCAGCACGCCGACGACGGTGCGGCGTGCTCGACCGGCATCGATCGACACGACCCGCCGGGCCGTCGGGCCGGACGGGATGTGAGCGGCAGGCGCGACGCGCGTTCTTCGTCGAATACGTCGCGGCCTGCTACCGGCAGTGTTGTCCAGTCATGTGAGGAAACCCATGTCCTACATCATTCAGAACGTAAACGGTCCCGCGCCGCTGGGGGTTGGCGAGCGCAAATGGGGAGATGCGACGGAAATCGATTTCGGCGCGATGACGAGCTGCATCGCGCTCGTCGAGCAAACGCCGGGTCAACCGACGTTGGTGCGCGGCATTCATCTGTCGATCGTGAGCCCCGACGGCACGAATGTCTACGATCCGGCGGCGGACGTTGCCGGACAGGTCGAGACGATCATGCAGCAGCAGGGCAACATGCGCGCGTGCCTCGGGCGCATCGATCTCTGGCAGGCCAGCACGTCGCAAGAGCTGCAGGATTTCTTCGTCGCGTTGATGATGAGTCTCGACATGACCGAATGGGTGCAGGTGCCGGACGGCAACCTGCGGGTGCGGCTCCACGGCGGCGTGATGCAGTATCAGCACGGCACTGGCGCATGGACCAACGTGTAGCCGAAACGATCGGCTGAAGCCGGCGCCCGCCATGCAGGCGGGCGCCGGTGCAGTGTCGTTCGACGGTATCGGCGCTGCGCGCCGGTACGGCCGGCCGTCCAGGCCGTCCCCAGCTTTTTTCTCGTCAACATCAACAAAAATCATCATTTCGCCCCCGGCGGCGTGTCAGCAGAATGTCTCCATTCCAGCTCACGCGACAGCACGCGCGTCGCACCGAGCCGCACTTCAGAAGGAGACAGCCGTGGCAGTCGAAACAACTTCAATCGATACGCTCGTCGTCGGCGCCGGGCAGGCCGGCATCGCGATGAGCGAGCATCTGGGCAAGCTGGGCGTGCCCCATCTCGTGCTGGAGCGCAGCCGCATCGCCGAGCGCTGGCGCACGGGGCGCTGGGATTCGCTGGTCGCGAACGGCCCCGCGTGGCACGACCGTTTCCCGGGGCTCGAATTCGACGGCCTCGCGCCCGATGCGTTCGCATCGAAAGACCAGGTCGCCGACTACTTCGAAGCGTATGCGCGCAAATTCAACGCGCCGATCCGGACCGGCGTCGAAGTGAAGAGCGTCGTGCGCAACACCGGCAAGCCCGGCTTCGGCGTCGAGACATCCGACGGCACGATCGACGCGAATCGCGTGGTGGTCGCCACCGGCCCGTTCCAGCGCCCGGTGATTCCGCCGATCGCACCGGACGACGCGCGCGTCGTGCAGATCCATTCCGCCGACTATCGCAACCCGGGCCAGCTTCCGGAAGGCGCGGTGCTGGTGGTCGGTGCCGGCTCGTCGGGCGTGCAGATCGCCGACGAACTACAGCGCGCGGGCCGGCAGGTCTATCTGTCGGTCGGGCCGCACGATCGCCCGCCGCGCGCATATCGCGGCCGCGACTTCTGCTGGTGGCTCGGCGTGCTCGGCGAATGGGACAAGGAAGTCGCGACCCCGGGCCGCGAACACGTGACGATCGCGGTGAGCGGCGCGCGCGGCGGCCACACGGTCGATTTCCGCGCGCTCGCGAATCAGGGCGTGACGCTGGTCGGGCTGACCAAGGCCTTCGACGGTGGCGTGGCCACTTTCGAACGCGATCTCGCGATCAATCTCGCGCGTGGCGACGAGAACTACCTGTCACTGCTCGACGCGGCCGACGCCTACGTGGCCCGCAACGGCCTCGACCTGCCGGAAGAACCGGAAGCCCGCCGCATCCTGCCTGACCCGGCATGCGTCGCGCATCCGCTCCTCTCGCTCGATCTCGCCGCCGCCGGCGTCACGTCGATCGTGTGGGCGACCGGCTATGCGGTCGACTACGGCTGGCTGAACGTCGACGCATTCGCGCCGAACGGCAAGCCGCAGCACCAGCGCGGCGTGTCGAAGGAGCCGGGCATCTATTTCCTTGGCCTGCCGTGGCTGTCGCGGCGCGGCTCCAGCTTCATCTGGGGCGTGTGGCACGACGCGAAGCACATCGCCGATCACATCGTCACGCAGCGCAAGTACCTCGCGTACCACGACGCGGCGCAGCACTGCGCGGCCGCGCACGCGGCACGGCCCGAAGCCCGCGCGCTCGCCGAAGCGGCGAACTGACCTCCCGACCCAGTCCGCCGCGCCGCGACCGCTTCCGGCGCGGCGGGCGATCATACCGACACTCGAAGGATTTCGATGAGCCAGCCTACCCATACGCGTATCCGCATGTTCAACACGAAGGATACCTACCCGAACCAGACGCTCGACAACGACCTGTGCCAGGCGGTGCGCGCCGGCAACACCGTCTACGTGCGCGGCCAGGTCGGCACCGATTTCGGCGGCAACCTGATCGGCCTCGGCGATGCACGCGCGCAGGCGGAGCAGGCGATGAAGAACGTCAAGCAGTTGCTCGAGGAAGCCGGCAGCGACCTCACGCACATCGTGAAGACGACGACCTACCTGATCGACCCGCGTTATCGCGAACCCGTGTACCAGGAAGTCGGCAAGTGGCTGAAGGGCGTCTATCCGATCTCGACGGGGCTCGTCGTCTCGGCGCTCGGCCAGCCGCAATGGCTGATGGAGATCGACGTGATTGCGGTGATTCCCGACAACGGGCAGCCGAACCGCGCACAGGAGGCGACATGACTTTCTCCATCGTCGGGCGTTGCCCGGAGACGGGCCAGCTCGGTATCGCGATCAGCTCGTCGAGCATCGCGGTGGGCGCACGCTGCCCGTGGGTGCGCGCGGGCGTCGGCGCGGTCGCGACGCAGAACGTCACGCTGCCGGCCCTTGGGCCGCAGACGCTGGACCTGATCGAGCACGAGCAGCTCGCGCCCGCCGCCGCGCTCGACCGCGCGCTGAGCGCGAACGGCTGGAGCCAGTACCGGCAGGTCACGGTGGTCGACGGGCAGGGACAAACGGCCTTTTTCACCGGCAAGGAAGCGCTCGGCACGCACCACGCGGTGCGCGGCGAGCAATGCGTGGCGGCCGGCAACCTGCTGGCTTCGCCGGACGTGATCGGCGCGATGGTGCGCGCGTTCGAGCAGGCGTCCGGCTTGCTCGCCGATCGTCTGCTGGCCGCGATGCACGCGGCGATGGTAGCCGGCGGCGAGGCGGGGCCCGTGCATTCGGCCGCGTTGAAGGTGGCCGGCGACGTGGTCTGGCCGATCGTCGACCTGCGCGTCGACTGGGCCGATACCGACCCGATCGGGCAGCTCGATGCGCTGTGGCGTGCGTATCGGCCGCAGATGCAGGACTACCAGACGCGCGCGCTGGACCCGACCGCCGCGCCGAGCTACGGAGTGCCGGGCGATGAATGACACGTCGAGCCGCGCGTTGCTCGAACGGCTGATCGCGTTCGCGACCGTCAGCCGCGATTCGAACCTCGAGATGATCGGCTTCATCCGCGACTATCTCGCGGGCTTTGGCGTGGCGAGCGAGCTGTTCCACAACGCGGACCGCACAAAGGCGAGCCTGTACGCGACGATCGGCCCGTACGTGCGCGGCGGCGTGGCGCTGTCAGGCCATACCGACGTCGTGCCGGTCGACGGGCAGGCGTGGACGGTCGAGCCGTTCCGGCTGACCGAGCGCGACGGCCGCCTGTACGGCCGCGGCACGGCCGACATGAAGGGTTTCATCGCGTCGGTGCTCGCGGCCGTGCCGGCGTTCGTCGCGCGGCCGTTGCGCGAACCGGTGCATCTCGCGTTCTCGTACGACGAGGAAATCGGTTGCGTCGGCGTGCGGCCGATGCTCGCCGAGTTGGCCAAGCGTGCGCACCGCCCGCGCGTATGCGTGATCGGCGAGCCGACCGAGCTCAAGCCGGTGCTCGGCCACAAAGGCAAGCTCGCGATGCGGTGCCACGTGAAGGGCGCGGCGTGCCACTCGGCGTATGCGCCGCTCGGTGTCAACGCAATCGACTACGCGGCGAAGCTGATCGGCCGGCTTGGCGAGATCGGCGCGGCGCTCGCGCGGCCCGACCGGCACGACAGCCGTTTCGATCCGCCGTTCTCGACCGTGCAGACGGGGCTGATCAAGGGCGGCCGCGCGCTGAACATCGTGCCGGCCGAATGCGAATTCGATTTCGAGGTGCGGGCGCTGCCCGATTTCGATGCGCACGACGTGCCGAGAACGCTGCAGGACTATGCGGAATCCGAACTGTTGCCGAAGATGCGCGCGGTGCAGCCCGATACCGACATCCGGCTGCAGCCGCTCGGTGCGTATCCGGGGTTGGCGACCGCGCCGGACAGCGATGCCGCGCGCCTGCTCGCGACGTTGAGTGGGTCCGACGCGTTCGGCACGGTGGCGTTCGGCACCGAGGGCGGCCTGTTCGGGCAGGCCGGCATTCCGACCGTCGTGTGCGGGCCCGGCAGCATGGATCAGGGGCACAAGCCCGACGAGTTCGTCACGCTCGAACAACTGCACGGATGCGACACGATGATGGCGCGCCTCGCCGCATATCTCGCTTGCGCCGGCTGAACCGGCGGCCGACACGCACGCATCGCATCGTGCGGCGCGTGCGTGTGCTTGTTCCCGTTCCTGTTTGCGATCGCGGCGCTTACCGCGCCGCTCGAGCGACGATCTGCGCGAGCCGCTCGCGGCAGAAGTCGACGAATGACTGCGCCTGCTTCGTGAGCTGGCCGCGCTTCAGCCGCGCACTCACGAGCCCCGACGGGCTCACCGTTTCGCTGAGCGCGATCGTCACGACGCGCTGGCCGTCGTACGTGTATTCCGAGTGCGGACGCGTGACGAGCAGCGAGAAGCCGAATCCCTGGCCGACCATCCCGCGCACCATCTCGATCGACGGCGAGCCGAACACGATGTTCGGCGTGAGCCCGAGTTCATGAAACAGACTGACGAAGTACGTGCGGCTCGGCTGCACGTCGAGCAGGATCATCGGCTCGACGCACAGGTCGCGCAGCGACACGTGCGTCTGGCCCGCGAACCGATGGTGCTCCGGCAGCAGCACGTACGGCTGCTGTGGCGGCATCAGCGGCTCGGTTTCGATCGTGCCGTCCAGATCGTGGTCGTACATCAGCGCGAGGTCGAACGTGCCCGACGTCAGCCCCTGCACGAGTTCCTGCTGGTCGCCGTCGCGCAGCCGGATGTTCACGCCCGGGTAGCGCTCGCGAAAGCCGGCGATCAGTTGCGGCAGATAGAGCGGCGCGACGGTCTCGAAGCAGCCGATGTCGATCTGCCCGGTGACCACGTCGTTGTCGGCGAGCGCGTTCTGTTCGAACTCGTGCGCGATGCGCAGCAGTTCCTGCGCTTTCCGGTAGAAGCGCGTGCCGCTCGGCGTCAGCGACACGCCCTGCGCGTGATGGCGAATGAACAGCTTCACGCCGAAGCTTTCCTCGAGCCCCTTGATCGCGCTGGAAATCGACGGCTGCGCGATGAAGAGCTGGCGCGACGCCTCGGCGACGCTGCCGGATTCGACCGTCGTGATGAAGTATTTCAGTTGCCGCAAAGTGTAGTGAGCCACAAGCACCTCTGATGCCCGGCCCCGGCGTGCCGCCGCGGGCGCACGTGCGTTCCATAGGGAAACAGACCCTGGCACCTTACCCGAAGTCGTCCGGCGCCGAACATTCCGCTGCAGAGCTTTTTCGTATATCCCGAAAATATTTTTAGTATTTTCCGGTCCCCACCCCCGTGGCGCACCATCGTCTCCAACCTGGATCGCGACGAGGCCGCGTACGCCGGCGGGCGTCATCCGCCCCCGTCTGCCGCGCATCGCGCATCCGGACCCGATTGCAGGCGCGCATCCCGGCGCGCACCGGCGAAAACGGCCCGCGCGCATCGCCGCGCACGACAGGAGGCATCACCATGACGAACGCGGAACGCAATGCGTCCCCGATGATAGAGAAACACACGATCGGCTACGTGCCGCCCACGGAGCGCCACGGCAAGGTGCGCGACCTGTTCACGCTCTGGTTCGGCGGCAACATCGCGCCGCTGCCGATCGTGACCGGCGCGCTCGGCGTGCAGCTGTTCCACCTGAACCTGATGTGGGGCATCGTCGCGATCGTCGTGGGCCAGGCGGTCGGCGGCGTGCTGATGGCCCTGCATTCGGCGCAGGGGCCGCAGATGGGCATCCCGCAGATGATCCAGAGCCGCGCGCAGTTCGGCTCGTGGGGCGCGCTGCTCGTCACGGTGATCGCGGCGGTGATGTATGTCGGTTTCTTCGCGTCGAACATCGTGCTCGCCGGCAAGTCGGTGCACGGCATCGCACCGTCGGTGCCGGTGCCCGTCGGCATCGTGATCGGTGCGGTCGGCTCCGGGCTGATCGGGATCGTCGGTTACCGGTTCATCCACATCCTGAACCGCATCGGCACGTGGGTGCTCGGCATCGGCATCGCCGTCGGCTTCTGGATGATCCTCTCGCACGTGAGCACGGCCGATTTCCTCACGCGCGGCGGTTTCGACTTCGCGGGCTGGCTCGCGACGGTGTCGCTGTCGGCGCTGTGGCAGATCGCGTTCGCGCCGTACGTGTCGGACTATTCGCGCTATCTGCCGGAGGACGTCGGTGTCGCGTCGACGTTCTGGGCGACCTATCTCGGCTGCACGATCGGCTCGACGCTCGCGTTCATCTTCGGCGCGGTCGCGGTGCTCGCGGTGCCCGCCGGCGCGGACACGATGGATGCGGTCAAGCAGGCGACGGGCCCGCTCGGCCCGCTGATGCTCGTGCTGTTCCTGCTGAGCGTGATCAGCCACAACGCGCTGAACCTGTACGGCGCGGTGCTCGCGGTGATCACGTCGGTGCAGACGTTCGCGTACAAGTGGATTCCGACCGCGAAGGCGCGCGCGGTGGTATCGGTCGTGATCTTCGTCGCGTGCTGCTATGCGGCGATCGGCGCGTCGACGAACTTCGTCGGCAACCTCGTCGATCTGGTGCTTGCGCTGCTGGTGGTGTTGGTGCCGTGGACGGCGATCAACCTGATCGACTTCTACGTGATCCACAAGGGCAAGTACGATATTCAGTCGATCTTCATGGCCGACGGCGGCGTGTACGGCCGCTTCAACCCGCAGGCGCTGCTCGCGTATGCGATCGGCATCGTCGTGCAGATTCCGTTCATGAACACGCCGATGTATGCGGGCCCGATTCCCGCGCATCTGGGCGGCGCGGACCTGTCGTGGCTCGTGGGCCTGCTGCTCACCTCGCCGCTGTACTACTGGCTCGCGACGCGCGACAGCGCGTACCGGCGCCGGCAGGGCGCGGCGCATCTGCCGCCGACGGCGGCGCGGTAAACGCGGCGTCGTTCGACGCGATCGAATGAAACGGCCGCTGCATCGGTAGCGATGCGGCGGCCGCGAGGCCGAGGAGCAGCGCGGCAGGCGGGCCGAAGGGCGCGGCGTGTGCCGCGACCCCGCCCGCCCGCGGATCAGACCGCCGCCGAGCGCGCGACGCGTACCGGCACCGACTTGTACGACGGCGTGCCGCTTTCCTTGTCGATGTAGTCGAGCGGCACGAGCACGTTCGCTTCCGGATAGTACGCACCGACCGAGCCCGGCGCGATGTCGTACTCGATCGCGGTGATCTTCTCGAGGCGCAGTGTGCGGCCCGACGCGGTGACCGTCTCGATGTCGACGAGGTCGCCGTGCTCGAGCCCGTACTTGTCGAGATCGGCCGCGTTCATGAACAGCACGTCACGCCGGCCGAACACGCCGCGATAGCGATCGTCGAGACCGTAGATCGTCGTGTTGTACTGATCGTGGCTGCGCAGCGTGATGAGACGCAGCACCTGCTCGGCGCCGAGCACGTCCGCGTCCTCCTTCACGCCCTTGTAGACCGAGAACATCGCCTTGCCGGTCGGCGTCGGCCATACGCGCTCGGTGGGCGGCAACGGCAGGCGGAAGCCGCCCGGCGTGCGGATCCGCTCGTTGAACGCCTCGAAGCCGGATACCGTCTTGTCGATCAGGTCGCGGATGCGGTCATAGTCGGCGATCAGGTCGAGCCACGCGACCTTGCTGTTCGGCAGCGTCGCGTGTGCGATGCCGGCGACGATCGCGGGCTCCGAGCGCAACTGGTCCGACGCGGGCTTGAGCTTGCCGGCCGACGCGTGGACCATCGACATCGAATCCTCGACCGTGATCGACTGCGGGCCGGTGGCCTGCATGTCGAGCTCGGTGCGGCCGAGCACCGGCAGGATGAAGGTTTCCTTGCCGACCAGCAGATGCGAACGGTTCAGCTTCGTGCCGAGATGCACGCTCAGGTCGAGCTTCGCCATCGCCGGGAACGACAGCTCGGGATCGGGCAGCGCGACCGCGAAGTTGCCACCGAGGCACAGCAGCGCCTTCGCGGTGCCGTCGATCATCGCCTGCATCGCCTGTACCGCGTCGTGCCCGTGCTGCGCGGGCGGCGTGAAGCCGCACACGTCCTCGATCTTCTTCAGGAATTCGGCCGACGGCTTCTCGGTGATGCCGACGGTGCGGTTGCCCTGCACGTTCGAATGGCCGCGCAGCGGGCACACGCCGGCGCCCGGCTTGCCGATGTTGCCGCGCATCAGCAGCAGGTCGGCGATCAGGCGCACGGTGGCCGTGCCCTTGTTGTGCTGCGTGACGCCCATCCCGTACGTGATGATCGTCGCGTTCGACTTCGCGTACGCGAGCGCGACCTGTTCGAGCTGCGCCTGGCTCAGGCCGCTCGCGCGCTCGATGTCGTCCCACGACGTCGCTTCGAGGTCGGCCGAGAACGCATCGAAGCCGTTGGTGTGCTGCGCGATGAAGTCGCGGTCGAGCACGCCGCCTTGCTCGGCTTCGAGCTTCAGCAGCGCCTTCATGATGCCCTTCAGCGCGGCCGCGTCGCCGCCCGCGTCGACCTGGTAGTACGTCGACGCGATCCGCGTCGAGCCGAACGACGCCATCTCGATCATGTCCTGCGGATCGGCGAAGCGTTCGAGCGCGCGCTCGCGCAGCGGGTTGAACACGATGATCGGTACGTTGCGGCGCGCGCACTCGTGCAGCGTGCCCATCATCCGCGGATGGTTCGTGCCGGGATTGTGACCGATCGAGATGATCAGCTCGCAGTGGTCGAAATCCTCCAGCGACACGGTGCCCTTGCCGATGCCGATCGACTGCGGCAGGCCGACGCTGGTCGGCTCGTGACACATGTTCGAGCAATCGGGGAAGTTGTTGGTGCCGAGCTCGCGCGCGAACAACTGGTACAGGTACGCGGCTTCGTTCGACGCGCGGCCGGACGTGTAGAACTCGACCTGCTCGGGCGGCAGCGCGCGCAGCACTTCGCCGATGCGCGCGAAGGCGTCGTCCCATTCGATCGCCCGGAACGTGTCGGTCGCGCGGTCGTAGGCGAGCGGATGCGTGAGCCGGCCCATGTTCTCCAGTTCGTAGTCCGACATGCGCAGCAGCGACGACACGGTGTTCGCCGCGAAGAACTCGGGCGTCACGCGCTTGGTCGTCGCTTCCCACGTGACGGCTTTCGCGCCGTTCTCGCAGAACTGGAACGTCGACTTGTGCTCCTTGTCCGGCCACGCACAGCCGGGACAGTCGAAGCCGTCGGGCTGGTTGGTCCGCATCAGCACGATCGGCGCCTCGATGGTTTCCATCTGCGTGCGCACCGCATCGGCTGTCGCGCGAAGCGCGCCCCAACCGCCGGCGGGCCCGTCGTATTTCCTGATGCCTGGCACTTCGCGTCGATTTGTCATGGTGAATCTCCAATAGCCGGGCCCGATGCGGGTGGCTCGGTTGCGCCGTGTCGCGGCGTGGGGCGGCTCCGTCCGGCGGACGGAGCCGGTCATGCGTGCCCCGGGTGGCGGGGCATGCGTTTTTTTAGTGCGCGTCCTTCTTCGCGCCGGACGATTTCTTGCCCGACGGCTTCGCGGCAGGCGGTGGGGCGTCCGCGGGCGTATCTTCCGGCTTCGCATCTGTTGCCGCCTTGGCGGCCTTGCCGTTTGGCTTGGCCTTGCCGTCGGCGTCCTTCGCGTCTTTCGCCTCCTTCGCTTCAGGTGCGGCGAGCTTGTTGAACGTCACTTCGTCGCTGTCCTTGTCGTAGTCGACCTCGCACTTGTCGCCCGACTTCAGCCGGTCGGCGAGGATCTCCTTCGCGAGCCGCGTCTCGATCGTCTGGCGGATCTGGCGCTTCAGTTCGCGCGCGCCGAACTCCGGCTGGTAGCCGGCTTCGGTCAGGTGCTCGACGAGCGAGTCACCCATCACGAGCGTGATGTCCTGCGCGGCGGCCGTGCGCACCACGCGGTCGAGCTGGATCTGCACGATCGCGCGGATGTTCTCCTTCGACAGCGCGTGGAACACGATCACCTCGTCGATCCGGTTCAGGAACTCGGGGCGGAAATGCCCTTTGAGCACCTGCATCAGTTCGTCGCGGATCGCCTTGTCGGTCTTGCGCGCGGCTTCCGGCTGCGTGAGGTTGTCCATGATGATCGCCGCGCCTAGGTTGCTGGTCGCGATGATGATCGTGTTGCTGAAATCGACCACGCGGCCCTTGCCGTCGGTGAGACGCCCGTCGTCGAACACCTGCAGCAGCACGTTGTAGACGTCCGGATGCGCCTTCTCGATCTCGTCGAGCAGGATCACGCTGTACGGGCGGCGCCGCACGCGCTCGGTGAGCTGGCCGCCTTCGTCGTAGCCGACGTAGCCGGGCGGCGCGCCGATCAGCCGCGCGACCGCATGCCGCTCCATGTATTCGGACATGTCGATGCGGATGATCGCCTGCTCGTCGCCGAACACGGTCTCGGCCAGCGCCTTCGCGAGCTCGGTCTTGCCGACACCGGTCGGCCCGAGGAACAGGAACGTCGCGATCGGCCGGTGCGTCTGGCCGAGCCCCGCGCGCGACAGCCGCACGGCATCGCTGACGGCGACCACCGCATCGCTCTGGCCGACCACGCGCTCGCGCAGCTGCTCTTCCATCTTCAGCAGCTTCTGGCGTTCTTCCTGCGTGAGTTCGGATACGGGAATGCCGGTCAGCCGCGACACGACCTCGGCCACCGATTCGACGGTCACTTCGAGCGTTTCCGAGCCGGTCTTGCGCTGCCACGCCTCCATCATCTCGTCGACGGCCTTCTGCTTCGCGTTGATCTGCTCTTCGAACTGTTTCGCTTCGTCAAAGCGCTTGCGCGACGTCGCATAATCCTGCTCGCGCTTCAGTTGCGCGATCTGCGCTTCGCCTTCCTGAATGTCGACCGGGCGCGACGTCGCGCCGATCCGCACGCGCGCGGCCGCCTGGTCGATCAGGTCGATCGCCTTGTCGGGCAGGAAGCGCGACGTGATGTAGCGGTCGGCGAACTCGGCGGCCGCGACGAACGCGTCGTCGGCAAACGTCACCTGGTGGTGCGCCTCGAGGCTGTCGCGCAGCCCGCGCAGGATCACGATCGTCTGCTCGACGCTCGGCTCCGGCACGAACACCGGCTGGAAACGGCGTTCGAGCGCGGCGTCCTTCTCGATGTACTTCTGGTATTCGTTGAGCGTCGTCGCGCCGATCAGGCTCAGCTCGCCGCGTGCGAGCGCGGGCTTCAGCACGTTCGCGATGTCGAGGCCGCCTTCGCCGCCGCCCTGGCCTGCGCCGACGATCGTGTGCAGCTCGTCGATGAACAGGATCAGTTCGTCCTGCTTCGCGGTCACCTCGTCGATCAGCTGCTTCGCGCGTTCCTCGAATTCGCCGCGATACTTCGCGCCGGCCACCATCGAGTTGATGTTGACTTCGACGAGCCGCTTGTCGCGCAGCACTTCGGGCACGTCGCCGTTGACGATGCGCTGCGCGAGGCCTTCGACGATCGCGGTCTTGCCGACGCCCGGCTCGCCGATCAGCACCGGGTTGTTCTTCTTGCGGCGGGCGAGCACCTCGATCGTGCTCTCGATTTCCTGCGCGCGGCCGAGCACCGGATCGAGCTTGCCCTGGCGCGCGATCGCGGTGAGGTCGCGGCCGAACTTGTCGAGGTTCGGCGTGCCGGTCGGCGCATCGACGCGGCCGTCCTCGGCGCCCTTGCCGACCACCTTCACGACCTTCTGGCGCAGCGCCTCGGGCGTCACGCCGTATTTCTTCAGCAACGTGCCGGCGACACTGTCCGGCACCGCCGCGAGCCCGATCAGCAGGTGCTCGGGGCCGATATACGAGTGGCCGAGATCGCGCGACGCCTGGAACGCATACTGCACGGCCTTCTTCACGCGCGGCGAGATCGACAGCTTGTCGAGCGGCGCATCGGGGGCGGCCGTGCCGGTGTGTGCATGCGCGTCGATGTACGACTTGATGTCGTCCGGCGACAGCTTCAGTTCCTTCAGCAGCGCGGCGCAGACGTCGGTGTCCGCGAGCGCGTACAGCAGATGCTCGGAATCGAGTTCGCTGCGGCGCAATTCATGCGCCTTCTCGGCCGCGCGCTGCAGCAGTTCGAGCGTCTGTTCGCTGAACGCGTCGGTCGGGTCGACCGATTCGCGCGGAATCTCGGCGGCGAGCGGCGATTCGTCGCCGAGCCCGCCGAACAGCGACGACGGTCCGCCTCCGCCCAGCAGCGAATCGAACGGATTCAGCATGCTCTGATGCCGCATCAGTTGACGGAAATGGTAATCGCAGATCGAGATCGTCTTGCGCTCGCCGTCCTGCATCACGGTTGCGCGCGCAACGGCCGGCCGCGCGTGGCAGATATCGCAAAGTGCGGGCATGGTGGTCTGGCTCCTGTCGGTGAAGGTGGGTCGAAGGTGCGGCCCGATGCGGTGCGGCGCTCGCGCGTCCCGACCGCACGTGCACGGCGCGCACCGCGGCGGCGCGCGCGCCGCACCCGTGCGGTCGCATGGCGCGCGCCGGCGTGGCGCACGGTCGCGGTCGGGGCGGGAAGCGCGAGTGCCGCGAGGAGCCCGCGGCATCGCTTCGACTGCGTTCAAAATAACGAATCGGCGTGGGCCATCCAAGACACAGTTCCTGGCCGGGCCGGCCGCGAATTGCACCCTCACATGGGCGCGCGATTCGGCGGCAAGGAGTACAGACGGGCAAGCGCGCGGCGGCGCGGGCGTGCGCGGCGTGCGCGGCGTGTGCGGCTGGCGGTGGAAGGGGGCGGGAACCGACGGCGTGCGAACGGCACGCGGTGCGACATCGGCGCGCATGGTGCCGGCCGCCGGCAAACGGGGAGCGAAACGGGGCGCAACACGCGATGCAACACGCGGCGCGGATGCGAACCGGTGACGTCCGACCGCGCCCGCACCGCAGCCGATGCGCGCCGTGGGGTCGGTGAAGGCGAGGGCGGGTTGCACGGTAGACGCCGGGCATCGCGCAACCATGGTGAGCCGCGATCAGTCCGACAGGTTCATCGCGAGCCGTTGCCGTGCGATCTGTTTCACGTCGGCGGACAGTGCCGCATTCGGCAGACCATTGGCCCAGACGGAGAACGAATCCTCGATCAGGTTGCGCGTGTCGGGCGGCAGCTCGGCCAGCATCAGCGACACGACGGTAAACAGCACGGCGGTGTCGCCGGCCTGGCGGCTCGTGTTGGCGTCGACCGTCTGCTTCAGGGTCGCGACGGACGCCTGCAGCGCCTGTAATGCGTCATTTGATTCGCTCACGACATTCTCCATGCAAGATGGGCTGGATCGGCGACGAACCTGCGGCCGGCGGGGCGGCCGTCGCGTGCGGCGCCCGCGCGGGCACCGCGCGCCGGCAACCGCGCTCAGGCGGCCGCGTTGCCCTGCGGCGCCACGGCCACCGATGCCTCGCTCGTCAGCATCAGGAACGTGAACGTTTCGCGCAGGTACAGGCGGACGCTCTTGTCGGTGTGGCTCGTGTAGCCGATCGACACGTCTTCGCCGAGATGCAGCTCGTAATCGCCGCCGCGCGTGGACAGCACGCAGCCGCCGCTGATCGCCGGCGCCCAGATGATCTCGCCGCTGACGATGCGCTTGATATGGCCGAGGACCGGATAGCCCTGGTCGCGCGCTTCGCTGAGCGCGGTGTATGCGTCCGACCCGAGCACGACCGAGTACGGCCCGTCCACCCCGGCGAGGCGCAGCGCTTCCAGCGCGTCGCTGATCGCGTCCGGGTACGCGGCGACATCCGCCGGCAGCGTGAGCCGGCGGTTCGACGTGCCTTCGCGGACGCCGACGATGCCGGCCGCGCGGTAGCCGTCGAAGATCGCGCCGTCCTCGGCGAACGCGAGCCGCTGCGCGGCTTCCTTCGCCGGCTGCCAGTCGGCGTCGCGCGCGCCGCGCTCGACGCTGTCGATCGCGTCGCGGCTCAGCTCGAACGGCACCGTCAGCTCGACGATCGTGCGCGCTTCGCGCAGCCGCGCGTTCACGAGCTCGCACGGCGCGGCGACGTCGAGCAGGTGCCCGGTGCCGACGGCCGACAGCTCGGGGCCCGCGGGGCCCTCGACGTCGACGACGCGGCGCCCGGCCACCGATCGTTTGAAGGTGCGCGCCACTTCCTCCTCGATTTGTTCCCACGCGGACGACGAGATCGGGGCGAGTTCGCGATGCAGGTTATTCATAGGTCGGGGTTCCTTTCAGCGAGCCGATGTTCAGCGAGCCGTCGCGCTGCGGTGCGGAAGGCGCGGACGGCGTGGATTCAGGTCGGGCGGCGTCGGCGGCCGGCGCCGGGCGGTCGGCGAGCGCTTCGAGCAGGTCGGCCGACGGCACGAAGAACAGCGAGCCGGTGACCGCGCGGCTGTAGTCGAGCAGGCGGTCGTAGTTGCCGGGCGGGCGGCCGACGAACATGTTCTCGAGCATCTGCTCGATCGGCGCCGGCGAGCGCGCATAGCCGATGAAATAGGTGCCGAATTCGCCGGCGCCCGGGCGCCCGAACGGCATGTTGTCGCGCAGGATCTTCACTTCCTGGCCGCCCTCGTCGAGCGTGGTCAGCGAGCTGTGCGAGCACGACGGCTTCACATCCGGCGCGAGCTCGATGTCGGACAGTTTGGTGCGGCCGATGATGCGCTCCTGCGTCTCGACCGCGAGCGCGTTCCAGCCGGCCATGTCGTGCAGGTACTTCTGCACGAGCACGTAGCTGCCGCCCGCGAATTCGGCGTCCTCGTCGCCGATCACCGTGAAGTCGACGGCCTCGCGGCCTTCCGGGTTCTCGGTGCCGTCGACGAAGCCGATCATCGCGCGCTGGTCGAAATTGCGGAAGCCGTGCACCTCGTCGACGACCGTGACCGCATCGCCGAGCGCGCCGAGCAGTTGCGTCGCGAGCTCGAAGCACAGGTCCATCGCTTCGGCGCGGATGTGCAGCAGGATGTCGCCGGGCGTCGCGATGGCGACGCGCTGGCCGGCGCCGAATTCGCGGAACGGATGCAGCGACGCGGGGCGCGGCTCGCCGAACAGCGCATCCCATGCATCGGAGCCGAAGCCGCATACGCACGTGAGGTTGCCGCCCGGCACGCGCTTGCCGACCGAGCGCACGAGCGCGGCGATGTTGCCGCACCATGAACGGATCGTGTCGGCGTGATCGGCGCCGGGATTGATCGTCGCCACGAGAAAGATCGCGCTGCGCGTGATCGGGCTGTGGACGGCCTGGGAAAGCGGGGGACGGTTGGTTTGCATCGCGGCCTGCCGGTCAGTCATGTCGGGACGGACGGGCCGCGGCAGCCGCGGCGCGCGAAGGCGAACGGTTGGACTGTGTCATGCGACTGATCTCTTTGTGACGTGCGGATGAAGGACGTTGCGCGGGCATCGCGCAACGGGCCGCTGCGGCGGCCAGCCCCCCGGCGCGAAGGGGAGGCAGACGTGGGGGCCGCGCGTTCGCCCGGCGCGTGACCGCCTGCACCGCGTAACGTCGTCGAGCATGCAATCTAGCAGCTTCGGCGGGTCTTTGGAACACGTATCGACGATCTGTCATTCGAATGGGTTGATCGAGGTCCGATTGGGCGCGGCGCGCGTGCAGCTGTACTCCTGAAACCGGCGACGCTGTGCTCTTGAGCGGGCGTGGCGCATGCAGTAGATTGGGTTCGCTCCGCCCGGCGACGGTCATCATGATGAACCTTTTGGAAGCGATGCGTATTTTCGGTGCAATCGTCGGGCACGGCGGGCCGTCCGGCGCGGGCTTTCCGTTCCCCGAGATCCCTTGCCGCGGCGACGGCGCGTCGATCGCGGCACCTACGACACTGTGAGCGCGTTGAATACATCCACTGCATCCGCCGATACGGCCGCCGAACGCATCCGCCGCCGCTTCGGCCATTTCCTTCATGCGGCCGAGTTGGCCGGGCTGGTCGTGATCGGGCTCGCGACCGCGTTCGCGATGGCGCAGGAGGCGTGGAAGGTCGTGCTCGCGGGCGAGGTGTCGCTGACCGACTTGCTGCTGATGTTCCTGTATCTGGAAGTGCTCGCGATGGACTTGCGCTACCTGCGGCTCGGCCGGTTGCCGGTGCGGTTCCCGCTATTCATCGCGATGACGTCGCTCGCGCGCGACCTGATCCTGCGCGGCGCGACCGACAGCCCCGAGCGGATGCTGATGACGACCTTCGGGATCGTGCTGCTCGCGGTCGGCGTGCTGATCCTGAGCTTCGGCCAGCATCGCTTTCCGGCGGACGTCGACGATGTCGAGGACGACGTGCATGCCGGCCGGTAACGCGCGGGCGGCGTCCGAAGCGAAACCCGACGCGCCGTACACGGCGCGGCGGCTCCGCCCTCATTCAATCAAGCGAGGTGTTGCATGACCAGACAATTGATCGTCGCCGTGTTCGGCAGCGTCGAGACGGCCCGCCAGGCCGCGCACGATTTCGACGCGCTGTCGGAGAAGAACGAAGGATTCCACATCGAGAATGGCGTCGTCGTCGAGAAGGACGCGAACGGCAAGCTCGCGGTGCTCGACGCCGAATCGCGGCCGTTCAAGGGCGGCGTAATCGGCGCGCTCGCGGGTGGGTTGCTCGGCCTGCTCGCCGGGCCGCTCGGCGTGGTGACCGGCATGGCGGCCGGCGCGGGCGCCGGCGTGCTCGCGCAGGCGGCCGGCAACGCGCTGCTCGACGGCACGTTCGTCGAGACGGTCGCGGCGCGGCTCGTGCCCGGCAGCGTCGCGGTCATTCTCGAAGCGAAGGAGGACACGCCGTTCTCGGTCGACAACGTCGTGACGGGATTCGGCGGCAAGGTCTTTCGCCAGGCGCTCGGCTGAGCGCGCACCTTTCGAACCGATTCGGGAGAACCGCATGCGCATCGATCAATCGTACCGGCGCTTCGACATCGCGGCGACGCTGTCGCCGCTGCCCGGCAACCGCGCGATCGCGAGCGTCGACGTGACGACCGACGATCCGGGCCGCCTCGCCGATCTCGGCACCGGCCAGTTCCTGCAGATCCGCAAGTGGCTCGAGTCGAACGACGTCGCGCTGCTGACGGTGGTATTCGACGAGTGCAAGGTCGCGATCGACCACTATGCGGACAACGTCGACGACGCGTGAGGGCGAGCGGGCGCGCGCATTCGTGAGCAGGCCGCGCTTCGCGGCGGCCGGCGCGCCGCCATCTGCGATGCATCATGACGTGCGCCGGGCGAGCGGCTGCCGCGCGATCGCGCGCGGGCCGCGCCGTCGCATTCGCATCTGTTCACCACGCCGGCCGGATTTGCCGTTTCCCCGCCAAACTGTCACTTACATTCGCCGAAATGACGCAGTAGGATGCCGAACCTTGTCTTCATGAGATTCGCATTGCTATTCGCCTTCAACTTCGGTAACGGACGAGGTTCCAGCCGGGACACCCGCACCCGGCGACGGCTATCCGGCTTCGTGCGTCGGCGCGGCCGGGCCGCCCATGCCGCGCAGGCCGGTTCATCGCTCGCGGGGCGAGGCGGATGAAGCTCTACGAGAAATTTGCGAACGACGTAGAGCGACTCATTCGGCAAGGGGTATATCGGCACGGCGATCGCGTGCCGTCGGTGCGGCAGGCGAGCCAGCAGCACCGGATCAGCATCACGACCGTGCTGCACGCGTATCTGCTGCTGGAAAGCCGCGGGCTGCTCGAAAGCCGTCCGCAGTCCGGCTATTTCGTGAACCTGTGCCGCGACGACGGCCATGCGCCGGTGCGCGAGCTGCGGCCGTCGAAGCCGATCGCGATCTCGTCGTCGGTCGACGTGAGCCGGCTCGTGCTGTCGACGCTGCGCTCGATCGGCACGGACGACGCGGTGCCGCTCGGCTCGCCGTATCCGGACCCGAGCCTGTTTCCGTTCGAGAAGCTGAACCGCTATGCGTACGCGGCCGGTCGCGACAAGTCGCTGTGGGGCGTGACCGACGGGCTACCGCCGGGCCATCCGCGGCTGATCCGGCAGATCGCACGCCGCTACCTGGAAAACGGGATGTCGGTGGACCCGAACGAGATCATCGTGACGGTCGGCGCGACGGAGGCGATCAACCTGTGCCTGCAGGCGGAGGCGAAGCCGGGCGACACGATCGCGGTGGAGTCGCCGACGTTCTACGCGATGCTGCACGCGATCGAGCGGATGGGGATGAAGGCGATCGAGGTGGCCACGCATCCGGAATACGGGATCGACATCGCGGCACTGGCCGCGATCGCGAAGTCGCAGCCGATCGCTGCGTGCATGGTGATGCCGAATTTCCAGAATCCGCTCGGCTTTCAGATGCCGGACGAGCGAAAACGCGAACTGGTCGAATTCGCAACGAAGGCCGACCTGCCGATCATCGAGAACGGCGTGTACAACGAACTGTATTTCGGCGATACGCATCCGAGTTCGCTGAAATCCTACGACCGGACCGGGATCGTGCTGCATTGCTCGTCGTTCTCGAAGAGCCTGACGGCCGCGTACCGGATCGGCTGGGCGCTGCCGGGCCGCTACCGAGATCAGGTCGAGAAGCTGAAATTCCTGAATACGCTGGCGACGCCGTCGTTGCCGCAACTGGCGATCGCGGAGTTTCTCGAACGCGACGGCTACGAGCATCACCTGCGGCGGATCCGGAAGGCGTATGCGCAGCAGGCGAACCTGATGCGCGCGATGGTGTCGCGGTTCTTTCCGGAGGGCACGCGCATTTCGAGCCCGGCGGGCGGGTACGTGCTGTGGGTCGAGCTGCCCGCGCAGGTCGATGCGATGCGGCTGTACCAGCTCGCGCTGGAGCAGGGGATCACGATCGGGCCCGGCTACATGTTCTCGATCACGGACAACTACCGGAACTTCATCCGGTTGAACTACAGCAGCCCGTGGTCGCAGGAGATCGAGCAGGCGGTTGTCGTCGTCGGCAAGCTAGTCGCAACGTGCATCGACTGAGCGCGCCGCGGCGTGCGGCGCGGCTTGCGCGCCCCGTGGCAGCGCGGCCGGCGTGTTGCGCCGCAACGTCGACCACGTTCCACGCCGGTCATGGAGCGCGTGCAAGCTACAGTCCGCGTTTGCGTGCGCTGCGGGGCGTCTGTACCTGTTTCTTTTCAGGACGAATGCCGATAATGGGATCGTCACCTGACTTTTCGGGAGCCACGTCATGACTGGAAGCGATGCTGCGTCCTCGCCCGATCTCACCCAAGGGATCGCGCTCGACGATCTCGCCGACGGCGCGATGATCGAGGGCCATGTCGGCGACGCGGCGGTGCTGCTCGTGCGCCGCGGCGACGAACTGTTCGCGGTGGGCGCGCAATGCCCGCACTATGGCGGCCCGCTGGCCAAGGGCCTGCTGGTCGGCGACACGATTCGCTGTCCGTGGCATCACGCGGCGTTCTGCCTGCGCACCGGCGAGATGGAGCGCGCGCCGGCGCTCGACGGGCTGCCGTGCTGGCGCGTCGAGCGGCGCGATGGCCGCGCGGTCGTACTCGATGCGCGGCCGGCCGCCGTGCCGCCTGCGTTGGAGACGAGCGGGCTGCCCGCGTCGGTCGTGATCGTCGGCGGCGGCGCCGCTGCGATCGCGGCGGCCGTGACGCTGCGGCAGGAAGGCTATCCGCATGCGATCACGCTGCTGAGCGCCGATGCCGATCCGCCGTACGACCGGCCGAATCTGTCGAAGGATTACCTCGCGGGCACGGCGCAGGCCGACTGGCTGCCGTTGCGCGCGCCGTCGTTCTATACCGACCAGCGCATCGACGTGCGCTGCAACACGCGGGTCGCGCGCATCGATCCGGCGCAACGCGCGGTCGAGCTCGCCGACGGCAGCCGTATCGAGTACGGCGCGCTGCTGCTTGCCACGGGCGCCGAACCGAACCGGCTGAACGTGCCGGGCGCCGATCTGCCGCACGTGTGTACGTTGCGCTCGCGCGCCGATTGCGACGCGCTGATCGCCAGGCTGAAAACGGCGCGCCGCTGCGTGGTGGTTGGCGCGAGCTTCATCGGGCTCGAAGCGGCCGCCGCGTTGCGCACGCGCGGGCTCGACGTGCATGTGGTCGCGCCCGACCCGCATCCGATGGGCCGCGTGCTCGGCGATGCGCTCGGCGACACGATCAAGGCGCTGCACGAAGCGCACGGCGTCGTATTCCATCTCGGCGCGACGCCCGCGCGGATCGGGCCGGACAGCGTGACGCTGTCGAGCGGCGACGTGCTGCCGGCCGACGTCGTGCTGGTCGGCATCGGCGTGCATCCGAACGTCGCGCTCGCGCAGGACGCGGGGCTCGCCGTCGAACGCGGTGTCACGGTCGACCGCTTCCTGCAGACGAGCGCGCCTGGTATCCATGCGGCCGGCGATATCGCGCGCTGGCCCGATCCGCTGACGGGCGAGCGGATTCGCGTCGAGCACTGGGTCGTCGCCGAGCGGCAGGGCATCGTCGCCGCGCGCAACATGCTCGGCCAGCAGCGGCCGTTCGACGCGGTGCCGTTTTTCTGGAGCCAGCATTACGACGTGACGATCCGCTATGTCGGGCATGCGGCGCAATGGGATCGCGTCGAGATCGACGGCGACCTCGGCGCGCACGACTGCTCGATCGCGTACTGGCGCGGCAACACGCGGCTCGCGGTCGCGACGATGGCCCGCGATCTCGACAACCTGAAGGCCGAAGCAGCGCTCGAGCGGCAGATGGCTTCCGCATGAAAGCAGCATGACGATACACACCGAATCATGAATGGAGGCGAGATGAACCCCGACGTTCGTGCCCGTTTCGAAACCGAGTTTGCGCCGCGCATCGCGACGCGCCTGCGTGGCCTGTATCAACGCGGGGAAGTGAAGGTCGACGTCGTGCCGCACGACGGGCAGGGCAGCCCGACCTGTGTCGACGTGATCGGCCTCACGTCGACGGTCGGCCTGCCGAACCGGCTGAACGCGCGGCTCGCGTGGCGCGACGACGCGATCGCCGGTCTGCTGGCCGAGCCCGATCACAGCCGCTTCGATCGCTATCTCGCGGCGCTGCCGGTCACGATCGAGCGCTGGCAGATGGAGTTGCCGGTCGATTTCAGCACCCGGACGCAGCGCGATCGCGAGATCCTGATCGGCGACCTCGATTTCGATGCGTGACCTGCATCGTGCGATGCCGGCCGACGCTGCGCGGATGAGCCGGGTGCGGTTACCGGTCGCGCGTCCGGATCATCACGCGCCCCTGGTCGATACCGCCGCGCAGCGCTTCGTCGCATGTCAGCCATTCGGGCGTGACGAGTTCGGGCGCGGGCAGATCGACGGGCGCGCCGTCGCGGAAGATCCGCACCTGCGCAACCCACGCGCCGTTCGCGTTGCGCGTCGCGTCGACGCGAATCTCGTGACCCATGAAAGTGTCGGTGGCTTGCATCGATCGGGGCCCTCCGTCGTGATTGAACGTCGTGCGTGGATCGTATCAGCATGGCGTGCGCCGCGCATCGAAAACGAACCGGCGTGGGCGTTTCACTTGCCGCGCGAGACGGGAGCGACCCTGTGGCCTTCGACCTGACCTTTTCCGTCAAGGTGTTCGCGGCGCTGTTCGCGATCATGAACCCGATCGCGAACATCCCGGTGTTCCTGTCGCTGACCGAAGGCGCGGCGGACGGCGTGCGCCGCAAGGTCGCGCTCACGGCCGCGATCGGCGTCACGGTCGGCTGCATCGTGTCGGCCGTCGCGGGCGGCGCGATCCTGCGCGTGTTCGGTTTGACGATCGACGATTTCCGCCTCGCGGGCGGGCTGCTGGTGCTGCTGATCGCGCTGTCGATGCTGCATGGTGCGCCGAGCCGCCAGCATGCGCCGGGCAGCGACGAAGGCGCCGATCCGACGGCCGCCGAAAGCGTCGCGATCTACCCGTTGACGATCCCGTTGCTGGTGGGCCCCGGCACGATCGCGACGATGATCGTGCTCGGGCACGGTGCCGTCGCGACCGGGCAGGAACTCGCGTTCGCGCTCGGGCTCGGCGCGTTTCTCGTGCTGCTGGCCGCGTCGCTGCTGTCGGCGCCGGTGATCGGCCATTACCTGTCGCCGCGCGTGACGGCCGTCACGCAGCGCCTGATGGGGATGATTCTCGCGGCCATCGCGATGCAGATGGTCGTCGCGAGCCTGAAGGCCGCGTTCGGGCTGCCGCACTGAGCACGCCCATCCGATTGCATGGAGTCGCCGATGAACACGCTGATCGTGTTGTCCTATCCCGATCTCGACGCGGCCCGTCGCGCGCTGGCCGAACTCGGCACGTTGCGCGACCGGCACGTCGTCGCGCTGTCGGGTGTCGTGATCGTCGAGTGCTCGACCGACGGACAGTTGCGCACGCATGCAATCGACACGGGCCGCGTGTCGTCCGGATCGCTGCTCGACAGCGTGGTCGCGCGCATCGAATCGTCGCTCGACGCGTGGCGCGAGCGGCCGGTGGACGATGCGCTGACCGACCGCGTCGCGCGCAAGGCGCGCCCCGGCACCGTGTCGCTCGGGCTGGCCGCGACGCAGCTTGACATCTACGCGCTGAGCGCGGCGCTCGCGCCGCTGGGCGGCGACGTGACCGACACGACGCTGTCGATCGACGACGAACTGAAGCTCGTCGAAGCGATCTCGAACGCGCGTGACGTCAACAGCGACAACAGCGGCAACAGCCCACCGACGGACTGACGCGCAGGCGCGATCCCTCCCCGAAACCGAAGCACTTCCGCTCCGCGCATCACGGCGCCGCACGCGCTGCACAGGCGCACCCCTTGCTCGATCGGCTCGACGGTCACATTCACCGTTTCCGCTTTCGACAAGGAGGGCCTGACATGAAAGCAGTCGTATTCCACGGCATCGGCGACATTCGCATCGACACGGTGCCCGATCCGGAAGTCTCCGAGGCGACCGACGCGGTCGTGCGCCTGACGGCCAGCGCGATCTGCGGCACCGATCTGCACATGGTGCGCGGCACGCTCGGCGGAATGAAGCCGGGCACGATTCTCGGCCATGAAGGTGTCGGCATCGTCGAGGCGGTCGGGCGCGACGTGCGCAACCTGCGGCGCGGCGATCGCGTGCTGATTCCGTCGACGATCGCGTGCGGCAGTTGCGCGTACTGCCGCGCGGGCTACACCGCGCAGTGCGACGTCGCGAACCCGGGCGGGCCGCGCGCGGGCACCGCGTTCTTCGGCGGGCCGGCCGATACGGGCCCGTTCGACGGGCTGCAGGCCGAATATGCGCGCACGCCGCTTGCGCACGCGAGCCTGATCCGGCTGCCCGATGCGATCGACGACGATCGCGCGATCCTGATGTCGGACATTTTCCCGACCGGCTATTTCGGCGCGCAGCTCGCGGAAGTGAAGCCGGGCGATACGGTCGCCGTGTTCGGCGCGGGGCCGGTCGGCCAGTTCGCGATCGCGAGCGCGAAGCTGATGGGCGCGGGGCGCGTGATCGCGGTCGACCGCATCGCGTCGCGGCTCGAGATGGCATGCGCGCAGGGCGCCGAGACCGTCGATTTTTCCGAGGACGATCCGGTGGACACGATATTGCGGCTGACGGGCGGGATCGGCGTCGATCGCGTGATCGACGCGGTGGGCGTCGACGCGATGCGCGCGACGCACGGGCCGGCCGCGGCCGATCGCGACGCCGCGCGCGCGTTCGATGCGGAAGTCGACGCGGTCGCGCCGCACCGCAAGCCGGACGGCCGCAACTGGGTGCCGGGCGACGGGCCGTCGCAGGTGCTGCAATGGGCGGTGCGCGCGGTCGCGAAGGCCGGCACGGTCTCGGTGATCGGCGTGTATCCGCCGGCCGCACGCGTGTTTCCGATCGGCGAGGCGATGAACCGCAACCTCACGATCAAGATGGGCAACTGCAATCACCGGACGGTCACGCCGCCGCTCGTCGAACTCGTGCGCAGCGGTGCGTTCGACCCGCTGTCGGTGCTCACGCGCAGCGAGCCGCTGACGAACGCGATCGATGCGTATCGCGCGTTCGACGTGCGCGAGCCGGGCTGGATGAAGGTGAAGCTGACGCCGTGACGACAGGAACCGAAACGATGCAAACCGAAACCGGGAGCACTGCTATGAACGATCAGTACGACAACTGCATGGCCGCGTGCGACGCCTGCGCGCACGCATGCGACACCTGTTCCGCCGCCTGCCTCGCGGAGCGCGACGTGCACGCGTTGGCCACGTGCATCGCGCTCGACATCGAATGCGCGCAGCTGTGCCGCTTTGCGTCGGGCGCGATGGCGCGCCGCAGCGGGCTCGCCCCGCGCATTTGCGCGCTGTGCGCGCACGCGTGCGATCTGTGTGCGGCCGAGTGTTCGCGGCATGCGCACGAGCATTGCCGCCGCTGTGCGCTCGCATGCGAGGCGTGCGCGGCGATGTGCCGCGCGATGGCCTGAGCGTGAACAGGCGCTACGGCGTGCCCTGAACCTCGCGCGCGACGCGCTGCAGCAGCGCGTCGAGGACGGCCATCTCGACGGGCTTCACGAGATGGTCGTCGAAGCCCGCGCTTTCGGTACGCTCGAGATCGGATGCGCGCGCATGGCCGGACAGCGCGACGCAGGTCGTGTCGCGCAGCGCGTCGATCGCGCGTAGTTCGCGCAGCAGCGTGAAGCCGTCGACGTCCGGCATCGTCAGGTCGAGAATCATCAGGTGCGGTGCATAGTCGCGGGCGAGCGCGAGCGCTTCGTTCCCGTTGTATGCGACGCGCGGCGCGTGCCCTTTCAGTTGCAGCAGCACCGCGAGCGTGTCGGCCGAGTCGCGGTTGTCGTCGACGACGACGATGCGCAGCGGCTCGACGGCCGGCTGCGCGGGCGCGGCAGGCCCGGGCGCGGCGGCGTGCCCGCCGCGGGCCACCTGCGCGATCGGCAGCCATACCGTGAACGTCGCGCCGTGGCCGGGGCCGTCGCTCTCCGCGACGATCCGCCCGCCGTGCAGTTCGACGAACGACCGGCAGATCGCGAGACCGAGCCCGAAACCGCCGGACGGGGAGCGGCCCGTCGCGCCTTCCTGTTCGAATAGATCGAAAATCGTTTCGAGCGCGCCGGCGGCGATGCCCATGCCGTGATCGACGACGCGGATCGCGACCGACGGCCCTTCGATACGCGCGACGACGTCGATCCGGCCGCCGTGCGGCGAGAATTTCGACGCGTTGTCGAGCAGGTTGTGCAACACCTGGACGAGCCGTGCGTCGTCGCCGTGCAGCACCACGGAATCGTCCGGCAGGTCGACGCGAATCCACTGTCCGCGCGCGGCCAGTTTCGGCTGGACGCTCTCGACGCCGCGGCACACGATGTCCCGCACGGTGGTGGGGCGATCGTCGAGTTCGACCTTGCCGGCCGTGATGCGCCCGACGTCGAGCAGATCGTCGACGAGCCGCGTCAGTTGCCCGACCTGGCGGTGTACGGCGTCGCGGCACTGCGCGAGCATGGGCGGCGGATCGGGCAGGCTCTGCAGCACGCCGACCGAATTGCGCAGCGGCGCGAGATGATTGCGCAGCTCGTGCGCGAGCATCGCGATGAACACGCTGAGCCGGTGCGTCGACGCTTCGAGCTCCTCGAGCCGCTTGCGCTCGGTCATGTCGCGCGTGATCTTGATGAAGCCGCACAGCGCATGCGTCGCGTCGTACACCGGCGTGATCGTCACGCTCGCCCAGAACTGCGTGCCGTCCTTGCGCACGCGCCAGCCTTCGTCCTCGAAGTGGCCCTGCGCGGCGGCCCGCGCGAGCCCGTGCGCCGGCCGGCCCGCCGCGACCGCGTCGGCCGGGTAGAAACGCGAGAAATGGTGGCCGACGATCTCGGCGGCACGGTAGCCCTTGATGCGCTCAGCACCGGCGTTCCAGGTCGCGACGTTGCCGTGCGGGTCGAGCATGAACACCGCGTAGTCGGTGATCGACTCCACCACGGTCTGGAACCGGAATTCGGCGAAGCGATGCAGCAGGTCCCGCGCGCCGGGCGAGCTGGCGGGCGGTGGATGCGGGTGAAGATCGGCGTCGTCTTTCTTCATCGGGGCAGCAGGTCGGAAACGCGGTGGGCCGCACGCCGCCTGACCGCCGCCGGGCAAGCCCGTGGCGGCCATACGGTCGATTGGCACGTCCGAAAGAATAAAGGAACTCGATTCAGCTGATCAATGGGTGCGCATCGGCCGTGCCGTGCAGCGTGCCGGCGACGACGGGGCGGCAGCGGCCGGCGCGGCATGCCGATTGCACGACCGGGGCAGTACGCCTGCCGGGCGGCGGCCATCCGGCCGATCGCCCGGCGGCAAGCCAGGCAAGGAGGCCGACATGAACAGCACGCTGAATCCCGACAACGAACCGGCCGGCCCGGATGACGACAACGCCAGCCGCGGCCGCGACGGCCGCGCGCTCGGCCCGAGCGACTCGTCCGACAGCGGCAGCGACACGGCGGGCGCGCGGCGCCATCCGTTCGACGTCGATTCGCCGCTGGACGACCACGCGCTCGAACGCGGCGACGCGTCGCTCGACACCGACACGGACCGCGCGGGCACCGGCGAGCGTGCGTCGGCGGACGGCGACTCGACGCTCGAGGAGGGCGCCGACATCGAGCCGGACCGCACCGAGCGGTTGAGCGAGCCCGGCCGCATCGACGAATCGGACGACCCGGACGACGTGCCGTGACGCCCGGCGCGCAAAAACTGCAATCGCGTTGCAGATTGGGGCGCCTGACGGTGTCCCCGCGCTGCGACGCGCAACCATCGCGGTCCGGCAACCACGCCGGCACGCGATTTGCGTCGCCCCGACCGACGCGCGCGGCGACGCGGCTTGGCGCCGTGCGCGGCGCAGGCGATCAAGGAGAGACACGATGCAACGACGATATCCCGGACGGTACGGCGAGCGTGGCGGCCCGCCCGACTGGCACGCGCGCGACGAGCGCGCGTACCGGGGCGCTGGCGAGCGCGGCATCCCGGACGATCCGGCACGATGGCCGGAAGAGGACGACGAATCGGCTTACCGCCGCTTCGCGAGCGAGGACGTGGGCCCGGAAGACTGGGGCAGCGAATGGACCGAGCGCGCGGCGCGGCCGGCCGAGCAGCGGCGCGGCGCGGCCGACGCGGACCGGCAGGGCGGCGCGCGCCCGCCGGCGCGGGACGCCGAGCGCGGCTACGGCGAACCGGGCCGCCGCGTGGAGGGCCGTGAAGGCCGCTATGGCGGCGAGCGCCCGGAATGGCGCGACCAGCACCGGATGAGCGGGTACGGCGGCGAGCGCGATGGCGGCGACCCGCGCTACGGCGGCGCCCCCGATCTGTCGCGTTTCGGCGGGGATGCCGAACGCGATGCGCTGCGCCGTCGCCGCGGTCCGAAAGGCTACACGCGCTCGGACGAGCGGATTCGCGAGGACGTATGCGAGCGGCTCGCGCATGCGCTGGAGATCGACGTGAGCGACGTCACCGTGCAGGTGACCGACGGTCGCGTCGAGCTGGACGGCACGGTGCCGGTACGCTGGATGAAGCACGGCATCGAGGATCTGGCCGACGGCTGCCTCGGCGTGCGCGACGTCGAGAATCGCGTGCGCGTGCGCCGCGACGGCGAACACGATACGGGCATGGTGCTGCATCCGCACCAGCGGACCGTCACGCCCACGCAGCCCGCCGCGCGTGATCCCGAGCCCGGCACCGTCGTCGGCGGCCGGGAGCGCGAACCGCGCCACTGACTGCCCGTGCGTGAAACGGCGCGCCCCGACCGCGAGCACTGCCTGCATGACGACCGGAATCGACGAGACGCCAATCAAGGACCGTGATGCGGCCGCGGGCCGCGAGCGCCGGCAGCGCCGGGACGAGCGGGGCTTGAGGCTCAGGATCGCCGTCGAACTCTGGCGCGCGATCTGGCGTTACCGTGCGCGCGTGGTGGCGGCGGTCGTCCTGCTGGTGCTCGCGAAAGCGGCGGCCGTCTCGGTGCCGCTGCTGCTCAAGGACATCGTGGACGGTTTCGGCCGCGCGGCCGCCCAGCCCGTCGCGTGGCCGGTGCTGCTGCTGTTCGCCTACGCGGTGGTGCGCTTCGCGTCGAACGCGCTGAACGAAGTGCGCGACATGACGTTCGTGCAGGTCACGCAGCATACGGTCGCGTCGTTTACCGTGCGCACGTTCGGCCACCTGCACCGGCTCGGCGCGCGCTTTCATGCGCGGCGCGAGACGGGCGCCGTCGTGCGCGATCTCGAGAAAGGCACGGCCGGCATCGGTTATCTGCTCGGCGTCGCGGTGTTTACGGTCGTGCCGACGGCCATCGAGATCGGCTCGGTGCTCGTGATCGTGATCAGCAAGTACGGCGGCGGCTTTACCGCGATCATTTTCGTCACGTTCGCCGTCTATGCCGCGTATACGGTCGTATTCACGCGCCGCCGCATGCGTTACCAGCGGCGCGTGAATGCGCTGGAAGCCGAGTCGAATTCGCGCGTGGTCGACAGCCTGCTGAACGTCGACACGGTCAAGTACTTCGCGCGCGAGGACGTCGAGCGCGACCGGCTCGACCGCGTGCTCGACGCATGGCGCGAAGCCGGCGTGGACAACCAGTACGCGCTGTCGACGCTGCATATCGGGCAGAGCGCGTGCATCGGCGCGGGGATCGCGGCGGTGATGCTGCTCGCGGGCCAGCAGGTCGCGCGCGGTGCGCTGACGGTCGGCGATCTCGTGCTGATCAACGCGTACATCATCCAGATCAGCCTGCCGCTGAATGCGCTCGGCTTCGTGTTCCGGGAGGCGAACGACGCGATGACGAACATCGAGCGGCTGTTCGGGCTGCTCGACGCGCGCGGCAAGCCGGGCGAGGACGGCGATGCGCCCGGCGCGCAGCCGCTCGTGGTGCGCGGCGGCGCGATCGAGTTCGAGCACGTCGATTTCGGCTATGAGCCGAGCCGGCAGATCCTGTCCGACGTGTCGTTCCGCATCGAGCCCGGGCAGACGGTCGCCGTGGTCGGCGGCAGCGGCTCGGGCAAATCGACGCTCGCGCGGCTGCTGTTCCGGCTGTATCAGCCCGATGCGGGCACGATCCGCATCGACGGCCAGGACTTGCGGCTCGTCACCGAGCGCAGCCTGCGCGATGCGCTCGGCATCGTCCCGCAGGACACCATCCTGTTCAACGACACGCTCGCGTACAACATCGCGTACGGCAAGCGCGACGCGACCCGCGGCGAAGTGATCGCGGCCGCGCGCGGCGCGCAGCTCGACGCGTTCATCGAGCGGCTGCCCGATGCGTACGACACGCGCGTCGGCGAGCGCGGCGTGCGGCTGTCGGGCGGCGAGCGGCAGCGGGTCGCGATCGCGCGCGCGTTGCTGAAGGCGCCGCCGATCGTCGTGTTCGACGAGGCGACGTCGGCGCTCGACACGCGCTCGGAGCGCGCGATCCAGCAGGAGCTGATGCGCGTCGCGCGGCATCGCACGAGCCTCATCATCGCGCACCGGCTGTCGACGATCGTCGATGCCGATCGCATCCTCGTGATGGAGCACGGCCGGCTCGTCGAGCACGGCACCCACGACGAACTGCTCGAAAGCGGCGGCGTGTATGCGCAGATGTGGTCGCTGCAGGCGAAGCAGCGTGAGCTCGAACGCACGGAGGCGAAGTTCGCGCGGCAGCCGGTGCGCATCAATCCGCTCGTGTCGCAGGTGCTCGATTCGCTGGCGGAGGCGGCCGCGCAGCGCGGCGTGCCGGTGTTCCGCCATCTGTCGGACGAGGATCTCGTCGTCGAGGCCGATCCGGCCGCGCTGCGGCGCTTCGTGTGGGAACTGTGCCGCGGTGCGGTCGACGCGAGCCGCGGCGGGCAACTCGAGGTGCGCACGGGGCGCCACGATCCGGAAGCGCGGATCACGATCGCATGCGCGGGCGTCGACGCAACCGAGCTGTCGCTGATCGATCTCGAACGATTGCAGGACGCGATCGAGGAGGCCGGCGGCTACGTCGTGCGCGAACGCGACGACATCGGCGTGAAGCTGCATCTGTCGCTGCCGGTCTGCGCGGTGGCGCCGGCGTCGATGCAACCCGGCGACGCCGTGCCGCGTGCGGGCGCCGGTGCGCCGGGCGCGGCGAAGCCGCTCGACGGCCTGCGCATCGCGTGCGTGGACGACCACGACGAGGCGCGCGACGCGCTCGGCGCGCTGCTGAAGGTGGCCGGCGCCGACGTGCGCGCGTATGCGTCGGGCCAGGCGTTGCTGGACGACCTGTGGCGCGCGCGCCGCGCCGACTGGCCGGCGCTGCTCGTCTGCGACATCGACCTCGGCGACGACGAAGAGGACGGCTACACGGTGATGGCGCGCGTGCGCCAGCTCGACGCCGTACGCGATCGCGACGGCCGCGCGCCGCTCGAGGCGCTTGCCTTGTCCGGCCATGCGCGCGATCACGACCGCGCGCGCGCGGTCGAAGCCGGTTTCCACGCGTACCTGACCAAGCCCGCGGTAGCGGCCGACCTGATCGCGGCGTTGCGTGCGCTCGCGTTTTCCTCCGGAGAAATCCATGCCGAACCTTCTGAATCCGACGACACCCGAAGCCCCGAACGCGGCGCGTCGCGGCGGTAGTGCGTTCGCCGACCGCCAGGCCGCGGTGGCGGCCGTCGAGCTGCTGTTGCCGACCTTGTCCGCCGCGCTGCAAAGCGATTTCGTCGGCGACAGCGGCTGCCTGCACATCGTGATCATGGACCCGGCGCTCGGGCCGCGCGACGCGGCGTTCGAGGACGCGATCCTGTATGAGTTTTCGCTGCCCGACCCGAAGGACTGGGACGCCGATTACCGCGCCTACGCGCGCGCCAAGGCGCGGCTGTCCTGGGAAACGGGCCGCGACGGGCATGTCGTGCAGGCGCTGGAGCCGTACCGGCTGCGCGCGGGCGACACGAACCTGTGGGGCGGCGTCGCGCTCGGCGGCATCGTGGTGGGTGTGTCGGGCGCGCAGCCGTGGTTCGACGAGGCGTTCGCGGGCTGCATCGCGCACTGCCTGCGCGCGCTCGCGAAGCACCGCGCGCAGGCGACGCCCGACGCGCTCGCGATCTGAGGGGGCCGCCTAGGTGGGGCCGCCCAGGTGGGGCCGCCCAGGTGGGGCCGCCCGGATCGGGCCGCCCACGCGCGGGCGCCCGGACCCGTTTTTACAGCCGGTTATAAAAAAGCCAGCGCGCGCATGCAGTAGCCCGATGTGGCGCATGCGTGCGCAGGCCGGCACGGTTTTCGCTGTACCTCATGCACGGACGGTTGTCGCGACAAGTGTCGCCGTCAGCCGGATTGTTTTCCGACATCGACAGGAGGTGCAGGTGAACGCGACTCACGATCCAGCCAGACCGCCGCTCGCCGGCCGGACCGCACTCGTGACCGGGGGCGGCCGCGGCCTCGGCGAAGCCATTTGCGAGGAGTTGGCGCGGCACGGCGCGCATGTGGTCGTCGCCGATCTCGACGGCGACCGCGCGGCGGCCGTCGCGCAGCGGCTCGAACGGCACGGCGGGCACGCGGTAGGCCGGCCGCTCGACGTGCGCGACGAGGCATCGGTGCTGCAGGTCATGCACGATGCGCGCGAGTCGCTCGGCGATCTCGACGTGATCGTGAACAACGCGGCGATCGACGTGACCGCGCCGATCGACGACGTGAGCGTCGACGCATGGCAGCAGGTGCTGATGACGAACCTGTTCGGCCCGTACCTGATGTGCCATGCTGCCGTGCCGATGATGAAGGCGCGCGGCAACGGGCACATCGTCAACATCGCGTCGACCGCGTCGAAGCGGGCGTGGCCGAACGCGTCCGCGTATCACGCGACGAAGTGGGGGCTGCTCGGGCTCTCGCACGCGCTGCATGCGGAACTGCGGCCGAGCGGCGTGTGCGTGTCGGCGATCGTCGCGGGCGGGATGCGCACGCCGTTCCTGCTCGACCGCTTTCCGGACATCGACGAGGACACGCTGCAGCCGCCCGAGCACGTCGCGGCCGCCGTGCGCTTCGTGCTGACGCAGCCGCCGGGCACCGTGGTGCCGGAGCTGATGGTGCTGCCGATGAAGGAGACGTCATGGCCCTGAAGCGCGAACGGCGGCTGCCCGGCGCGGTGCTGCTCGACAAGGACGGCACGCTGCTCGACGACGTGCCGTACAACGTCGATCCCGCGCGCATGCGTCTCGCGCCGGGCGCGGCGCGCGCGCTGCGCACGCTCGGCGCGACCGGCATGCCGCTGGCGGTCGTGTCGAACCAGTCGGGCGTCGCGCTCGGCCGCTTTACCGAAAACGAGCTTGGCGCGGTCCGCCAGCGTCTCGCCGAACTGTTCGAAGCGAACGGCGCGACGCTGGCGGATTTTTTTTACTGCCCGCATCACCCGCAGGGCAGCGTGCCGCGCTATAGCGTCGAGTGCATCTGCCGCAAGCCGCGCCCGGGCATGCTGCGCCGCGCGCTGGCCGCGCTCGACGCCGTGCCGGAATGGAGCTGGATGATCGGCGACATTCTCGACGATGTCGAAGCCGGCCGCACCGCGCGCTGCGGTACGATCCTCGTCGACCGCGGCCACGAGACGGAATGGCGTGTCGACGCGGCGCGCACACCGCACCACGTCGTCGATCGCGTCGACCTGGCCGCCGACATCGTCGTGCGCGAAGCCGTGCGCCGGCACGGCGCGTGGGTGCGGCAATGAACACGGCCTGGAGCCGCGCCCGCCGCATCCTGTGCGTGCGGCTCGACAGCATCGGCGACGTACTGATGACCACGCCCGCGTTGCGTGCGCTGAAGGAAAGCGGCAGCGACCGCCGGCTGACGCTGCTGACGTCGCGCACGGGCGCCGCGCTCGCCAGGCATCTGCCGATGGTCGACGACGTGTGGAGCTACGACGCACCGTGGGTCAAGCATCCCGACGTGCGCGGCGATCCGGTGGCCGATCTCGACATGATCGACCGGCTGCTGGCCGGCCGCTTCGACGCCGCCGTGATCTTCACCGTGTACAGCCAGAACCCGTTGCCCGCCGCGATGATGTGCTGGCTCGCCGGTATTCCGCTGCGGCTCGCGCATTGCCGCGAAAACCCCTACGAATTGCTGACCGATCGCGTGCCGGAAACCGAGCCGGAATCGCACGTGCGCCACGAGGTCGCGCGCCAGCTCGCGCTGGTGCGCGCCGTCGGCGCGAAGACGTCGGACTGGCGGATGGCGTTCGCGCCCGGCGACGCGGCGCGGCATGCGGTGCACGCGCGCTTGCAGGCCGCGTTGCAGCGCGTCGGCGGCGCGCGCGAGCCGGATGCCGGGCGCGCGCGCTGGCTGGTCGTCCATCCGGGCGCGAGCGCGGCGTCGCGGCGCTGGCCGGCCGAGCGGTTCGGTGAAGCGGCGGCCGCCGTCGCGCCGCTGTTCGACGGCATCGCGGTGACGGGCAGTGCGGACGAACGCGCGCTGGTCGACACGGTGTGCGAACGGGCGGGGCCGCGCGCCGTGCCGCTCGCCGGCGCGTTGCCGCTCGGCGAACTGGGCGCGCTGATCGAGACGGCCGACCTGCTGCTGTCGAACAACAGCGGCCCCGTGCATCTCGCGGCCGCGCTCGGCACGCCGGTGGTCGACCTGTACGCGCTGACCAACCCGCAGCACACGCCGTGGCGTGTGCCGCACCGTGTGCTGAACGTCGATGTGCCGTGCCGCAACTGCTACCGCAGCGTGTGCGACCAGCCCGGCCATCCGTGCCTGCGCGGCGTGAGCGTCGACGACGTGGTCGCGGCCGTGCATGCGCTGCTGCGCGGCAGCGCGCGCCATGCGCAACGCGCGGCCGCGCGGGCTGCCGTGCACGGCGAAGAGCCGGCCGCGGCGCACGCATCGAACGTGATTCCGTTCGCGCACGTCATCACGAGGAACTGACGCATGCCAGACCCGATCCATACGCTCGGCATCAACGCCGCCTTCCACGACAGCGCCGCGTGCATCGTGCGCGACGGCGTCGTGATCGCGGCGGCCGAGGACGAACGCTTCACGCACGTGAAGCACGCGAAGCGCCCGGTGCCGTTCTCGACCTGGGAGCTGCCTTTCCACGCGATCGACTATTGCCTCGCGGAAGCCGGCATCACGCTCGCGGATGTCGACCACGTCGCGTATTCGTACGACCCGTGGTTCGAACTCGATCGCGAAGGCACCGCGCCGGCGCTGACCCTGCCGCTGTCGCCGTCCGCGCATGCGCCGCGCGAGGACGGCGCGTCGCCGTGGCATCCGCTGTTCCTGTCGTCGATCGTCAACGCGCCGCGCCAGCTCGCGGGCGGCGCGCCGCATCATCTGCAGCGGCGTTTTCGCGGCGTCACGCACGACGGGCCGTTCCGCTGGCATTTCATCGAGCACCATCTCGCGCACGAGGCGAGCGCGTTTCTCGCGGCGCCGTTCGAGCGCTGCGCGGTGATGACGATGGACGGGCGCGGCGAGCGCGCGACGACGAGCTACGGCGTGTTCGACGGCCGCTCGTACCGGCGGCTCGGGCAGGTGAACCTGCCGCATTCGCTCGGGCTGCTGTACGAGCGCGTGACGCGCTATCTCGGCTTCCTGCACTCGTCCGACGAATACAAGGTGATGGCGCTCGCGTCGTACGGCAAGCCGGTGTTCGCCGACGAGATGCGCAAGCTCGTGCAGTATCGCGGCGAAGGGCGCTATGAAGTGGTCGACGCGGACCTGGCCGCGCTGTTCGGTGCGCCGCGCGAGCGCGGCGGCCCGATCGAGCCGCATCACTGCGACATCGCGCATGCGCTGCAACTGGTGCTCGAGGAGACGACGCTGCGGGCGGTCGACTGGCTGGCCGCCGAGACCGGCGAGCGGCAGCTCGCGATGGCGGGCGGCGTCGCGCTGAACTGCGTGATGAACGCGCGGATCCGCGATCGCGGCCCGTTCGACGACGTGTGGGTGCAGCCGGCCGCCGGCGACGCGGGCACGGCGCTCGGCGCCGCGCTGTGGACCGACTTCCGGATGCGCGGCGCGCGCGGCGACTGGCGCATGGATCACGCGTATCTCGGCCCGGCCTACGACGACGACGCGATCGAGGCGTTCCTGAAGGAGGCACAGTTGCCGTACCGCCGGCTCGCCGACGTCGCCGCGCAGACGGCCGCGCTGCTCGCGGCGAACCGCGTGATCGGCTGGTTCCAGGGGCGCATGGAGTTCGGCCCGCGCGCGCTCGGCGCACGGTCGATCCTCGCGTCGCCGATCGACCCCGACATGCAGCGCAAGCTGAACCGGATCAAGGATCGCGAGGATTTCCGGCCGGTTGCGCCGGTCGTGCTCGAGGATCGCGCGCATCACTGGTTCAGCGGCGGCCGGCGCACGCCGCTGCGCGCGCCGTTCATGCTGTTCGTGTACGACGTCCTGCCCGAGCGCGCCGACAAGATTCCGGCGGTGCGCCACATCGACGGCACCGCGCGCGTGCAGACCGTCGATGAAACCCAGCATCCGCTGCTGCATGCACTGCTGACCGAGTTCGACGCGCTCACCGGCGTGCCGGTGCTCGTCAACACGTCGTTCAACACGCGCGGCGAACCGATCGTGTGCTCGCCGCGCGATGCGATCGAATGCTTCTGGACCTCGCCGCTCGACGCGCTCGTGATCGGCCCGTTCCTGCTGGAGAAGCCGAGATGAACATGCGCGACACGCACGTGGCGCCGGTCGTGTCGGTCGTCGTGCCGACCTACCGGCGGCCCGATCTGCTCGAACGCTGCCTCGATGCGCTGTGCGTGCAGGCGTTCGATCCGGCCACCTACGAGATCGTCGTGGTGGACGACGATCCGGCCGGCAGCGCGCGCGCCGTGGTCGATGCGTGCCGCGCGCGCGTGACCGACGTGCCGGCGATCCGCTACATGACGGCGCCCGACACGCAGGGGCCGGCCGGCGCGCGCAACGTCGGGTGGCGCAGCGCGGACGGCGCGCTGATCGCGTTCACCGACGACGACACGATTCCCGATCCGGCCTGGCTGCGCAACGGCGCGGCCGCGCTGCTGGCCGCGCCGTCGGCGGCGGCCGCGGCCGGCCGGATCGACGTGCCGTTGCGGCCGTGCCCGACCGACTACGAACGTGACGCGGCGGGGCTCGCCCATGCGGAATTCGCGACCGCGAACTGCTTCGTGCGGCGCGCGGCGCTCGAACGCGTCGGCGGCTTCGACGAACGCTTCACGCGCGCGTGGCGCGAGGACGCCGACCTGATGTTCGCGTTGCGCGAGCACGCGGGGCCGATCGTCGAGGCCGATGCCGCGCGCATCGTGCATCCGGTGCGTCCCGCCCGCTGGGGATCGAGCATCGGCGCGCAGTCGAAGGTGTATTTCGATGCGCTGCTGTACAAGAAGCATCGCGCGACCTACCGGCGCCATATCCGGCCCGTGCCGCCGTGGCATTACTACGCGGCCGTGCTCGCCGCGCTCGGCGCGCTCGGCTGTTTCGCGGCCGGCTGGCCGGCGCCGGCCATCGTGTGCGCGGCGGTGTGGGCCGCGATTACCGCCGGGTTCTGCGCGAAGCGATTGCGCGGCACGCAGCTCACGCCGTCGCATGTGGCCGAGATGATCGTCACCTCCATCGCGATTCCGCCCGTGTCGCTGTACTGGCGCATGCGCGGCGCGCTTCACTTCCGTGTGCTTTTCCTTTGACGTCCCCCTACCTTTCCTTCCCGCCATCCATGGCGGGGTTTCCCGGAGCAGATCGTGATGAAGCTCGATCCAGACCTCGATTCCGACGGCCCGCGCGGCCCGAAACGGATCGCGGTGTTCCGCGCGCTGCAGCTCGGCGACATGCTGTGCGCGGTGCCCGCGCTGCGGGCGTTGCGGCGCGGCGAACCCGATGCGCGCATCACGCTGATCGGCCTGCCGTGGGCGCGTGAATTCGCGTCGCGCTTTTCGGACTACGTCGACAGCTTCATCGCGTTCCCCGGCGCACCGGGGCTCGGCGAGCAGCCCGAACCCGACGCGGCCACGCGCGAGGCATTCATCGCCGAATGCCGCGCGCGCGACTTCGATCTCGCGATCCAGTTGCACGGCAGCGGCGCGCACACGAACGCGATCGTCGCGTCGCTCGGCGCGGCGCGCACGGCCGGCTTCGTGCCGGCCGACGGCGGCACGGCCGCGCTCGACTGCGCGCTCGTGTGGCGCGACGACGAGCCGGAAGTGACGCGCTACCTGGCGCTCACGCGCAAGCTCGGCTACGCGGACTGGGGCGACTTCCTCGAATTCCCGCTCGGCGGGCTCGACTACGCGCTGTGGCACGTGCTCTGCGACGAACATGGGCTGGATCCCGGCCGCTACGTGATCGTCCATCCCGGCGCGCGGATGGCGTCGCGCCGCTGGCCGGTCGAGCGCTTCGCGCTGGCGGCGCGGCAGCTCGCCGACGACGGCTGGCAGATCGTGCTGACCGGCACGCGCGCGGAACTGGCGCTGGCCGCCGCATTCGCCGAGCATCTCGGGCGGCCGTGCGTGAATCTGTGCGGCCGTACGCCGCTCGGCGCGCTCGCCGCGCTGATCGCCCGCGCGCGGCTGCTGTTGTGCAACGACACGGGCGTGTCGCACGTGGCGGCGGCGCTCGGCACGCCGAGCATCGTCGTCGCGTGCGGTAGCGATACGGCCCGCTGGGCGCCGCTCGACGCCGAACGCCATCGCGTACTCGCGAACTACCCGGCATGCCGGCCGTGCATGTTCGATACCTGTCCGTACGGGCACGAGTGCGCGACGGCGATCGGCGTCGGCGACGTGATCGAGCGGGCGGGCGAACTGCTCGCGGAGGAGAAGCGCCATGTCTGTTAAGCGGTTGCGCGTGCTGACCTGGCACGTGCATGGCAACTATCTGTATTACCTGTCGCAGGCGCCGCACGATTTCTACATCGTGACGAAGCCGCAGCATCCGCCCGGCTATGCGGGCCGGGTCGGGCACCTGCCGTGGGGCGACAACGTGCACGAGGTGCCGGCCGAGTGCGTGCGCGACACCGAATTCGACTGCGTGCTGTACCAGCACGTGAAGCATTACCAGCACGACCGCCTGCGGTTGCTGAGCGAAGCGCAGCGTGCGCTGCCGACGCTGTTCGTCGAGCACGATCCGCCGCGCGAGCATCCGACCGACACGCTGCATCCGGTGCAGGACCCGAACGTGTTGCTGGTGCACGTGACGCCGTTCAACGCGCTGATGTGGGACAACGGCGTGACGCCGACGCGCGTGATCGAGCATGGCGTGCTGGTGCCCGAAGGCATCGAGTATCGCGGCACGCTGCCGAAGGGCGTGGCCGTCGTGAACAATCTCGCGCGGCGCGGCCGGCGCCTCGGCGCGGATCTGTTCGAGGTCGTGCGGCACAGCGTGCCGATCGATCTCGTCGGGATGGGGTCGGCCGAACTCGGCGGGATCGGCGAGGTGCCGAACCCCGCGCTCCCGCAGTTCCTGTCGCACTACCGGTTCTTCTTCAATCCGATCCGCTACACGAGCCTCGGGCTCGCGGTGATCGAGGCGATGATGATCGGGCTGCCGATCGTCGCACTCGCGACGACGGAGATGGCACAACTCGTGAGGACCGGCAGCAACGGCGTGGCCGATACGCGGCCGGGCGTGCTGATCGACGCGATGCGCATGCTGATCCGCGATCCGGACCTGGCGCGCGAGTGGGGCGCGGCGGCCAGGCGCGACGCGTGCGAGCGATTCGGCATCGAACGCTTCGCACGCGACTGGGACGCCGCGCTGCGCGACATGACGGCGTGACGCGCCGACGCGACGGCGGCGGCGTGACCCGCCGCGCTCACGGCGTCGTCGCGGACGGCGACGCAGGCGGCGCAGCGGGGGCGCCGCCGCCGTTCGATGCATTCCCGGCCGGTGGCGCGTTGCCGCTTGCCGCGTTGCGCTCGCTTTCGGACAGCAGCGCGAGCCGGTTGTACAGCGTTTTCAGGCTGATGCCGAGCGCCTTCGCGGTGCGCGGCTTGTCGCCGTTGAAATGCCGCAGCGACGCGACGATGAAGCGCTGCTGTGTGTGCGCGAGCGTCGTGCCGATATGCAGCGTCATCGCGTTGTGACGCACTTCCTCGCGCGGCGGCGGACGGCGCGGCAACTGCAGTTCGATCTGCTCGTCGGCGAGGATGAACGCGCGCTCGAGTGCGTTGCGCAGTTCGCGCACGTTGCCGGGCCACGTGTAGGTGCGCAGCGCCTTCATCGCCTGGGTGGACAGCCGCTTTCGCGTGCGGTGCCGCGCGTTCAGCCGTTCGACGATCTGCACCGCGATGTCGCCGACGTCGTCCTCGCGCTGCCGCAGCGCGGGCACGTGCAACGCGATCGGCGCGATCCGGTAGAACAGGTCCTCGCGCAGCCTGCCGCTGCGCATCGCCTCGACCGGATCGTGATGCGTGGCCGCGACGATCCGCACGTCGAGCGGAATCGGCTCGTGACCGCCCACGCGCACGATCGTGTTGGTTTCGAGCGTGCGCAGCAGCTTGACCTGCAATTCGAGCGGCATCTCGGCGATCTCGTCGAGAAACAGCGTGCCGCCGCGCGCGGCTTCGAACATGCCCACGTGCTGCGCGACGGCGCCCGTGAAGCTGCCTTTCTCGTGACCGAACAACTGCGACTCCGCGATGTCCTTCGGAATCGCGCCGCAATTGACGGGCACGAACGGGCCGCGACGGCGCGGGCTCATGTCGTGAATGAGCCGGGCGACGATATCCTTGCCCGCGCCGCTTTCGCCGACCACCAGCACACTCACGCGGGTGGCGGCGACGCGCGACACTTTCAGCAGCAGATCCTGAATTGTTCGCGAACGACCGAACAGTCGCGTGCCGTCATCGTGGGATTTCGACATGGGGTAATAACCGGATTGGGAAGTTTTGACCGAATGTGTCGTGGCCAGGTAGAAACGACGTGACACACGTCGTCTTTCAGGTGCTCAGAATACCTTTTATGCCGATTCGCCGACATTGAATCTGGCAATGCGGCTTGCGTCGGCGGATAGATTTATTCGATGGGCGACGAATGCGAGACACCGTTCTTCTATACTGCTAAGCACGCGTTTTCATTGCAGGACAGCTTGTCTGCGATTCGTGTGCAGCGTGGAGGATGCCGTCGTGGGCTCTGTGACGCGCATTGCGCTGCACGTGTCGCGGCGCCGGCCGATGTACGCGCCGGCCCGCATTACAAGGAGCCTCGATGCCTTACGTCCTGATCGTCGAAGACGACGCCGATACGCGAACGATGCTCGCCACGCTCGCACGCACGCAGCAGCTCTCGTGCGATACGGCCGCGACGCTTGAAGAAGCGCGCACGCTCGTCTCGACGCATACCCCCGATCTCGTGCTGTGCGACCTCGTGCTGCCCGATGGCAACGGGATGGATCTGTTCGACGCATTGCCCAAGCGCGGGCATTGCGAAATGGTGCTGACCACCGGCCACGCGAGCCTCGAAACCGCGATCGACGCATTGCGGCGCGGCGCGAGCGACTATCTGGTGAAGCCGCTCAACATGCAGCGGCTGAACAGCATCTTCGCGCGCGTGCCGCGCACGACCGCGCTGCACGAGGAAATCGCGGAGCTGCGCTCGGAGCTGCAGCGCCTCGGCCGCTTCGGCCGCATGCTCGGCAGCTCGCCCGCGATGCAGGCCGTCTACGATGCGATCGGCCGCGTCGCGCGCACCGAAGCGTCGGTGCTGCTCACCGGCGAATCGGGCACCGGCAAGGAACTCGCCGCGCAGACGGTGCACGACCTGAGCCTGCGCCGCCGCGGGCCGTTCCTCGCGGTGAATTGCGGCGCGATCGCCGCGAACCTCGTCGAGAGCGAGATGTTCGGCCACGACCGCGGCAGCTTCACCGGCGCCGAACGCCAGCACAAGGGCTTCTTCGAACGCGCCGACGGCGGCACGCTGTTTCTCGACGAAATCACCGAGATGCCGCTCGAATCGCAGGTCAAGCTGCTGCGCGTGCTGGAAACCGGGCGCGTCACGCGGCTCGGCTCGACGCGCGAGATCGACGTCGACGTGCGCATCGTCGCCGCGACGAACCGCGACCCGGAAGCCGCGATGGCGGACGGCAAGCTGCGGCCCGACCTGTTTCACCGGATCAACGTGTTCCCGATCCCGCTGCCGTCGCTGCGCGAACGCGGCGACGACATCCCGATGCTCGCCGATGCGTTCCTGCAGCGCTACAACGAGGAGAGCGGCCGCAACCTGCGCTTCTCGCCGGCCGCGCGCGAAGCGCTGAAGACCTACGAATGGCCGGGCAACGTGCGTGAGCTGCGCAACTTCGTGCAGCGCGCGAGCATCTTCACCGATGCCGACGTGATCGACACGCTGCCGCCGCCGATCATGGACGAGCTGTCGAGCATGGTCGATTCGCACGAGGATCGCGTGACGGTGCCGTTCGGCACGCCGCTCGAGGAAGTCGACCGCAAGCTGATCCTCGGCACGATCGCCCAATGCGGCGGCGTGAAGGCGCAGGCGGCCGAGGTGCTCGACGTCAGCCTGAAGACGATCTACAACCGGCTCGCGCAACTGGAAGACGAAGCGGAAAAACCCGATTCCTGATGCCGCTACGATCGCGTTCACGTTCCCGCTCATGTGCCCCTTCCGGTCTCGCGGCGCGTATCGCGCTCGAGCAGACGGCGCATGTGTTCGATCCGTGGCGGGATCGTGCGTCGTTCGCGCAGGATCCACGGCAGCCCGGCGAACGTGCGCACGATCGCACGTTCGCGGCGCAGGAGCGGCAGCATGCGCACCGTATGCAGCCACGCGGCGGCGGCGGGCCATCTGAGCCACGCGGTCCACACCGCGTTGCGGGCGGCGGTGTGCGCGCGCATCGTCCGGTCGCGCCGCGTCGACGGATGGTGATGGACGGTCAGGCCCGGCGCATACACGAGCCAGTGGCCGGCGCGATACAGGTCGAGCGCGAGCAGCGCTTCCTCGCCGCCGAGGAAGTAGCGCGGATGGTAGCCGCCGGCGCGCACGAACGCGTCGCGCCGGAATGCGGTCGCACCGGCCAGCAGCCCGAGGATCGGGCGGCCGGGCAGCGCGACCGGCGCGTCGAGCGGGCTGTCGGCCATCAGCCGGCAGGTCGGGTCCTCGCGCTCGTCGGGGCCGACCAGCACGCGTGCGGTGACGGCCGCGACGTGCGGATACGCGTCGAGCAGATTCGCGGCTTCGGCGATCGAGCCGGGCGCCCACCACGTGTCGTCGTCGCAGAACGCGACGTGGCGCGTGCGGGCCGCGGCGACGCCGAGATTGCGGCCGGCGGCGCCGAGATTGCCGGGCGCGTGCACGAGCGCGACATGCGGGTAGCGCTCGCGGATCAGCGTGGCCGTCTCGGCGTCCGCCGCGTTGTCGACGACCACGATCGCCGGCCGGTCGGGCAGCGCGGAAAGGTGGTCGAGCGTGCGCGCGAGTTCGGCCGCGCGCCGGCAGGTCAGCACGATCGCGGTCACGCGCGGCTCCCCCGGCGGCAGCGCGACGCGCGCGGGCGTTACGCGGACGTGACGTCGCATTCGAGCCGCCAGATCGTTTCGGGTTCGCGGAGAGCGGCACGCATATGAGGCTCGAGCAGCGTGACCTGGCTGGCATAGGCGTCGACGGCGGCGGCTTTCGCGGCGGCGCCGTCCGTCCCGCTGGCCGGCGGGGCGACCGGATGCGCGAGCCAGCCGTGCTCGCGCCAGCCGGCCACGCGCTCGGCCATCAGCCCGTCGATGCGGCGGTAGGGCGCGTCCTCGTAGAAGCGCCAGACGCGCGACGCATCGTCGTCGCGCAGCAGGCGCAGCATGGCTTCGTGCACCTGCAGATGATCGCGGTGGAACAGGCCGGCCGGCGCGAGCACGCCGAAGCCCGGGTGGGCGTCGATCACCGCGGCCACGCGTGTCGCGATCGCGGTCGACGTAGTCGGTATGCCATACTGATCGTCGAGGAAGTCGAGCCACACGGGGCGGGCGTCGAGCAGCGCGAGCGCGCGGCGGTCTTCGTCGCGGCGCGCGCGCATCGCTTCGTCGGCGTGGCGAAACCCCGCGCGGCGGTCCCACGGCGGCGCGGGCGTGCCGGGTGGCGGCATCCCCGCGAAGACGGTCACGACGATCGAGCCGGGCGCGTGCGCGAGCAGTTGCCCGCAACTGAAGACGGCATCGTCGAGATGCGGCGAGACGACGAGCCAGCGTGTCGGGTCGGGCATGGCGTGAAGATCTCCATCGTGAGCGGCCGGGCCGCCGGTGCGAATCGGCCAGCATGCGGGCCAGCACGCGCCGTGCCTGCCGGCGGCATCCGCGCCGGCCGCCGCCGACTGTCCCAGCAGGAGCGTGTCCGATGACCGAAATTGCACGGCCGCAGGCCGGAAATTACGCGACGGCCGTGATGCTGGTCGCGATCGCGACCGTGCTGCAGACGCTCGCGATCCGCTTCGGCGGCGTGAATCTGCCGTTCGTGTTGTATTACCCGCTGCTCGCCGGCGCCGCGTGGGTGACGTCGTTCCTGTTCGGCATCGTGTCGACGGTGGTCAGCGGGCTGCTCGTGTGGACGCTGTTCCTGTCCGATCCGGCTGCCTATACGGCGCCGCTGCCCGACCGGCTCGTGCAGCTCGGCACGTTCATGCTGATCGGGGCGCTGGTATGCGCGGTCGCGTCGATGCTGCATCGCACGCGCGTCACGAGCGATCGCGCGCGCCGCCGCGAGGCCGCCGCGCGCCGGCGGCTCGAAGCCGTGCTGCGCGCGCTGCCGCACGGCGTGATCGCGACCGATCCGACGGGGCGGCTCACCTATCTGAACGCGGCCGCGGCCGAACTCGTCGGCTGCGAGCCGGACGAGGCGATCGGGCGGCCGGTGCGCGATGTATTGCGGATCGTCGATCACGAAGGGCGCCGCGTGCAAACCACGCCGCTCGATCGCGCGCTCGGCGGGGCCGAGGCGACGTCCGACCGGCATTGGCTGCGGGCCGGCGACCACGATCCGGTGCCGATCGTCGCGGTCGCGTCGCCGATCGGCGACGCGGACGGCAACCTCGACGGCGCGGTGCTGCTGTTGCGCGATGCTGGCGCGGAGCGCGCGCGCGTGGACGCATCGCGGCTCCAGCAGGCGGTCGTCGAGGCGTCGCCGGATGCGATCGTCGGGATCGACGCCGACGGCCGCATCGCGAGCTGGAACCCGGCCGCGCAGCGGATCTTCGGTTACGACGAGGCCGACGCGCGCGGCCGCCGGCTCGACACGCTGATCGCACGGCGCTGGTTGCGGCTCAATCCGCTCGCCGATACGTTCGACGCGATGCGCGAGCCGGTCGGGCCGGTCGAACTGCTGTGCGTGCGGCGCGACGGGCGGCGGTTTCGGGCGACGGTATCGGCGTGCCCGGTGCAGGGCGACGCGCGGGCCTGCGTCGCGCTGTCGCTGACACTGCGCGAAACCGGTGCGCAGCGCCGCCGCGACCTGCGGGCGCAGCGCTCGCTGCAAGGCGCCCGCGATGCGCTCGACCAGGCCGACACGTCGAATCGTCTGAAGGACGAACTGCTGGCCACGGTGTCGCACGAATTGCGTACGCCGCTGAACGTGATCTACGGGTGGATCGAGGTGCTGCGCAACACCGACGACCACGCGTTGCAGCATCAGGCGATCGACGCGATCGACCGCAGCGCGCGTTCGCTCACGCGGATGGTCGGCGACATCCTCGACGCGTCGTCGCTCGCGACCGGCAAACTGCGGCTCGATGCGACGCCGGTCGACGTCGTGCGGCTGTTCTCCGATCAGGTCGGCACGTTCCAGACCGCGGCGTCGTCGGCCGGCATCATGCTCGAATTCGACTGCGACGCCTCCGCGTGCATCGTGTCGGGCGACGCCGAGCGGTTGCGGCAGATGCTGTCGAATCTCATCTCGAATGCGATGAAATTCACGCCGGCCGGCGGCAGCGTGACTGTCCGGCTCGCGCGCGACGATGCGCATGCGGTGCTGACCGTCACCGATACCGGGCAGGGCATCGCGACGGAGTTCGTGCCATACGTGTTCGACATGTTCCGCCGCGCGGACGATTCGCCCGCGTCGCCGCGGCGGGGGCTCGGTCTCGGCCTGTCGATCGTGCGGCACATCGCGGAGCTGCACGGCGGCCGCGTGACCGTCGCGAGCGCGGGCCGCGATCGCGGCACGACGTTTACGGTGACGCTGCCGGCCGGGTGGCAGCCGGCCGGCGCGATGGCGTGGGGCATCGTGCAGGCGAGCGGCCGCCGCGACGCGCTCACGCTCGATACGCAGCGCATCCTGATCGTCGACGACGACGCGACCACGCGCGCGAGCCTCACGGCCGCGCTGACCACGCTCGGCGCGGCCGTCGCGATCGCGTCGTCGGGACGCGAGGCGCTCGCGATGGCGGCCGACATGCGCCCGACCGTCGTGCTGTCCGATCTCGCGATGCCCGACGGCGACGGCTTCTGGCTGCTGGAAGCGTTGCGGCGCGGCGCGCTGAACGGCGACGGCGGGCCGCCCGACGTGCGCGTGCTGGCCGTCACCGCGCACGCGGGCCTCGCCGACGAACGCCGCGCGCTGGAGGCCGGCTTCGACGGCTACCTGTGCAAGCCGGTCGACGTGCGCGAACTGGCGCGCAAGATCGCGCACGTGACGAAGCGCGACGGTTGACGCGTTTCGTCCAGCGGCGGCCGGCCGCCCGTCAGGTGGTCGGTGCCGGCCGGTTCTGCGTATGGACCTGCGCGAGCAGATGCGACGCGATTCGCGTGCTGCGCACGAGATCGCCGGGCGTGTGGTGCGTGACCTGGCGTTGAATGAAGTACCGCGCGGTATGCGCGAGCCCGTTCGCGAGCGTCGTCGTCGCGCGCCAGCCAAGCCGCTTCTGCGCGGCGGCGAGATTCGGCCGCCGCTGGCGCGGATCGTCGGCCGGCAGCGGCCGGAACTCGATCGGCACCGTCGCACCGACGATTCGTACGACTTCCCGCGCGACGTCGATCATCGCGATCTCGACGTCGCTGCCGAGGTTGACCGGCTCGCTCGCGTCGCCCGCTTCGTCCATCAGCCGGATCAACGCGTCGATCATGTCGTCCACGTAGCAGAACGAGCGCGTCTGCTTGCCGTCGCCGTAGACGGTCAACGGCTGTTCCGCGAGCGCCTGCGTGACGAAGTTCGACACGACGCGCCCGTCGGCCGGATGCATGCGCGGGCCATACGTATTGAAGATCCGCGCGATCCGCACGTCGACGCCGTACTGGCGGTGATAGTCCGCGAACAGCGTCTCCGCGCAGCGCTTGCCTTCGTCGTAGCACGCGCGGATGCCGGTCGGATTGACGCGGCCGCAATAGTGCTCGTCCTGCGGATGCACGTCGGGGTCGCCGTACACCTCGCTCGTCGATGCCTGCAGGATGCGCGCCTTCACGCGTTTGGCGAGGCCGAGCAGGTTGATCGCGCCGTGCACGCTGGTCTTCGTCGTCTGCACGGGGTCGCGCTGGTAGTGAACGGGCGACGCAGGGCATGCGAGGTTGTAGATCTCGTCCACTTCGACGTAGAGCGGAAACGTCACGTCGTGCCGCATCAGCTCGAAGTTCGGCGCATCGAGCAGGTGCGCGATGTTGTCCTTCGTGCCCGTGTAGAAATTGTCGACGCACAGCACGTCGTGGCCCTCCGTCACGAGGCGCTCGCACAGATGCGAACCGAGAAAGCCGGCGCCGCCGGTGACGAGGACGCGTTTTCGATCGTAGCCCTTCATTACGTATTCTCCTTGCGGTGTGCGAGCACGCCTTGCGTGGTGCCGACCGGCGTGCGCCGGCCGGTGGCCGCCGACGTGCCGGCGCGCTGCGCGCGGGCGACGTCGCGGTAGATGTCGACGAGCCGGTCGGCGACGCCTTGCCAGGTGTAGAAGCGGTGCGCGCGCAGGTAGCCGGCGCGGCCGAGCGCCGCGCACAGGTCCGGTTGCGCGCGCAGTTGCACGAGGCGCGCGGCCAGCGCGGCCGGGTCGCGAGGCGGCACGAGATAGCCGGTGGCGCCGTCGTCGACGGTCGTGCGGATGCCGCCGACGTCGCTGCCGATCACCGGCGTCGCGCATGCCATCGCCTCGACCGGCGTGATGCCGAACGGCTCGTACCACGGCGTCGTCACGAACACGTCGGCCGCGCTGTAGTACAGGTGCAGCGCGTCGCGATCGCGGCGGCCCACGAAGGTCACGCGGTTCGCGATGCCGAGTGCGTGCGCGAAGGCGGCGAGCCGCGCGAGTTCCGGGTCGCGCGCGGGGTCGGGCGTGGGCTGGCTGCCGCCGACCACGTACAGGTGCGTCGGCCGTTGCGGATCGCGCGGCATGCGCGCGAGCGCGTCGATCACGGTATCGATGCCCTTGCGCGGCACGAGGCGGCCCAGTTGCAGTATGACGAATGCGTCCTGCGGCCAACCCAGGCGTGCGCGCGCATCGACGCGCGGCACCGGCCGGAATTCCCGCGCGTCGAAGCCGCACGGCACGATCTCGATACGTGCGGTGTCGGCGCGATAGTGCGTCGTCAGGTCGAGCGCGTCCTGCGGGCATTCGGCGATCAGGCGGTCCGAGCGGCGCGCGAGCGTGTCCTCGATCGCGAAGCGCGCGTCGGGGAAGCCGTCGGCCGTGCCCTGGTGCAGCCGCCGCACGCGGCCGAGCGCATGGAACGTCATGACGAGCGGGATGCCGAGCGCCTTTTTCACGCGCAGCGCGGCGTCGCCGGACATGAAGAAGTTCGCGTGCATCACGTCGACGGGGTCGGGCTCGCGCCGCATGCGCGCGATCATGTACTGCGCGAACGCGCCCATGTACGGCAGCAGCCGCTCCTTGGGCACGTCGGTCGGCGGCCCGGCCGGCACGTGGATCACGCGCATGCGCGGGCCGATCGGCACGACTTCCGGCAAGTGCGGATTGTCGCAGCGCGTGTAGACGTCGACGTCGAGGCCGCGCTCCTCGAGCTGCTTCGCGACGTTCGCGACATAGATGTTCTGGCCGCCGGCATCGACGCCGCCGATCACCCCCAGCGGCGATGCATGTTCACTGATCAACGCGATTCTTTGCATGGTCTTGCTCCCGATATCGGGGCCGCGCACACGGGCCGCCGTTACCCGTCGCTCGGCAATCGGCATGCCCGCTGCATTGCGGGGAAAACCGCTTCCCCGTGTGCCGAAAAAATTACAACGCGTTGGATGAAAGGGCGTCTGATCGCGCTGGCGTGCATGCATGCGGCGCACGCGGCGCGGCACGCGACTTGCGCGGCTCCCGTTCACCTGCCGGCGCGTCCGGCTTGACGAAAAGGAGGTCACGATGAAGGTATCCCCGCTACCAGCCCGCTCCCCGCGAATCCGCCGTCAACGCGCGCTGCGCACCGGCATGGCGGTCGCGATCGCCGCGGCCACCGCGTGCATGGTCGTCGCGCCGAACGCGGTCGCCGCCGGCGACGACGGCGCCGCATCGTCGTCGACGTCGTCGTCGCGTTCGAGCACCGGCACGAAAATCCGCGACGCGACGATCACGACCAAGGCGAAGGCCGAGCTCGTCGGCACGAGCGGCCTGTCGGCCGGCGACATCCACGTGAAGACCCGGCACGGCACCGTGACGCTCACCGGCAGCGTGCCCGACGAGCAGCAGCGCACGCAGGCCGTCGGCGTCGTCAAGCAGGTCGACGGCGTGCAGGACGTGCGCGACCAGTTGACCATCCGGCCCAAATAACCGCGCGTCGACCGTCACAGGAGTCCAGCGATGAACTGCATGCTCAAACCGGTCGGCGAACAGACGATCGTGATTACCGGCGCGACGAGCGGCATCGGTCTCGTCACCGCGCGCAAGGCGGCGCGGCGGGGCGCGAAGCTCGTGCTGTTCGCACGCAACGAGGACGCGCTGAACACGCTGTGCGAGGAAATTCGCCAGCACGGCGGCCTCGCGGTGCCGGTCGCCGGCGACGTCGGCAACATCGAGGATCTGCAGCGCGCGGCCGCGACGGCGGCCGATACGTACGGCGGCTTCGACACCTGGGTCAACAATGCCGGTGTGTCGATCTTCGGGACGGCGGCCCAGGTGCCGCTCGAGGATCAGCGCCGGCTGTTCGACACCAACTACTGGGGTGTCGTGCACGGCTCGCTCGTCGCGGCCGACCATTTCCGGCGCAAGAGCGATTTCCACGGCGGCGCGGTCATCAACATGGGCAGCGAGGCATCCGACGCGCCGGTGCCGCTGCAAAGCGCGTACGTCGCATCGAAGCACGCGGTGAAGGGCTTCACCGATTCGCTGCGACTCGAGATGGAGGCCGACCACCTGCCGGTTTCCGTCACGCTGATCAAGCCGGCCGCGATCGACACGATGTTCGTGATGCACGCGAAGAACTACATGAACGTCGAGGCGAAGCTGCCGCCGCCGATCTACGACCCCGACCTGGTGGCCGACGCGATCCTGTTCGCGGCCGCGCATCCGCGCCGCACGCTGTTCGTCGGCGGCGCCGCGAAGTTCACGTCGGCGAGCGCGTACCACGCGCCGCGCCTGTTCGATCGCGTCGCGGCCACGCTGTTCTCGCGCGGCCAGCGCACGGTGCGGCCCGCGCGGCCGCGCGACGACAACGCGCTGTACGACTCGCGCCATGCGCTGCACGAGCGCGAAGGCATGGAAGGCCCCGTGCTGCGCAGCTGTGCGTACAACACGGTGGTGCAGCGGCCGAAGGTTGCCGGCGCGGTCGCGCTCGGCGCGGCGGCGCTGATGTTTGCCGCGTTCGCGCGCGCACGCCGTCCGTCCGCGTGATTTTCGTTCATTTTCCAAGGAGGCTTTCATGACATCCCGACAACATACGGGCCACGAATACAGCCACTCGCGTGCGCACGAAGGCGAGCGCACGCAGCAGGACCACGACAAGGGCGGCCATCAGACGGGCCACGGCAAGCCGCCGAGCCCCGTCGACGTGCAGAAGGCGCTCAAGGGCATGGACTACCCGGCGAGCAAGTCCGACGTCGTGCAGTGCGCGGAACGCGCGCATGCGGACCGCGAGGTGCTCGACATGCTGCGCAAGATCCCGGAGCGCGAGTACGACACGCCCGCATCGGTATCGAAGGAACTCGGGCGGCTGATGTAAGCGCCGCCCCGTCGCGCCGCGTGCGCGAGCGCGCGGCGCACCCATCACGAGGAGCACGACCATGGCGATGATCGTCGCAGGCCGTTTCACGACGTTCGATGAAGCGGAAGGTGGGGCGCGTCACCTCTACGAGCGCGCGTTCGGGCCCGACGACGTGTCGATCTTCTTCCTGAACCCCGGCGGCCAGCACGCGCGCTTCCCGATCGGCGGCGACGTGTATGCCGACACGGCGGCGAAACCGGGCGGGCGCGGCGCGATGATCGGCGCGATTCGCGGGCTGCTGATCGGCGTCGTGGCCGGATTGATCGTGTATGCGGTCGGCCTGCGCTACTGGGTCGTGCCGGCCGCTGGCGCGCTGGCCGGCGCCTATCTCGGCGCGTTCGGCGGCGCGCTCGGCCGGATGCGCGGCGAGCAGGCCGAAGGCAAGGGCACGCTCGCGCAGAGCGAAACCGGCGTGATCCTCGCCGCGCGCGTGACGCCCGACACTGCGACGGCCGCCGAAGACGTGCTGCGCGCGACCGGCGCGAAGTCGATCGAGCGCGTCGAGGGCGACTGGCAGAACGGCGAATGGCGCGATTTCGATCCGGTGCGCCGGCCCGACGAAGCGCCATCCGACGTGCCGCGCTGAATACGCCCTTTTTTCCAAGCGCTTGCAAAGCACACCGTCGAAACCCGGCCGGCGCGCGCGGGCCGGCGTGCGCCGCGCGTGGCACGCCGCTTGCGCAGCATCGACGGCATTCGTTCAAGGAGGAACACATGACCACCGCACAGACTCCACCGCCGCAGAAGCAGTCGCATCAGCCGGGCACCGAGCGCGGCATGCACCCGAAGCCGCGCGACGAGGCGGCCGAATACGTCGGCAGCGGCAAGCTCGCGGGCAAGGTCGCGCTGGTGACGGGCGGCGACAGCGGGATCGGCCGCGCCGTGGCGATCGGTTTCGCGAAGGAGGGCGCGGACGTCGCGATCGTCTACCTGAAGGAATCCGACGATGCCGCGCACACGAAGAAGCTGATCGAGCAGGCCGGCCGGCGTTGCGAGGCGATCGCATGCGACGTCGGCGATCGCCGGCAGGCGCGCGACGCGGTGGCGCGCACGGTCGAGCGGCTCGGCCGGCTCGACGTGCTCGTCAACAACGCAGGCGAGCAGCATCCGCAGCCCGGCATCGAGGACGTGTCCGAGGAACAGCTCGAACGCACGTTCCGCACGAACGTGTACGGCATGTTCTTCTGCACGCAGGCGGCGCTGCCGCACATGAAGCAGGGCGGCCGCATCGTCAACACGGCGTCGGTCACCGCGTATCGCGGCAGTCCGAAGCTGCCCGACTACTCGGCGACCAAGGGCGCGATCGTCGCGTTCACGCGCTCGCTGTCGATCGAGCTGGCCGAGCGCGACATCCGCGTGAACGCGGTCGCGCCGGGGCCGATCTGGACGCCGCTGATTCCGTCGACGTTCACGCCCGAGCAGGTCGAGAAATTCGGCTCGAACGTGCCGCTCAAGCGGCCGGGCCAGCCGGACGAACTGATCGGCTGCTACGTGCTGCTCGCGTCGGAAGGCGCGAGCTACATGACCGGGCAGACGCTGCACCCGAACGGCGGCTCGATCGTCGGCGGCTGATGGCCGTTTCCACGCAAGTACCAGGAGAAAGCAGATGAGACAACCCAACTGGACGATCGCGGCGCTCGCCGCCGGCGTGCTCGCGGTGTCGGCGCTCGCCCGCGCGCAGATGCCGAGCGAGCCGCCCGCGTCGAATTCGCATGTGCCGGGCGGTGTGATCAATCCGTCGTCGGGCGCGGGCGCCGCGGGCGACCCCGGCATCGCGAAAGCGCCGAAGGGCGCCGACGCGGAATTCGTCGACAAGGCCGCGATGGCCGGCAAGGCGGAAGTGCAGGCCAGCCAGCTCGCGCTGAAGCAGGCGCAGTCGGCCGACGTGCGGGCATTCGCGAAACGGATGGTCGCGGACCACGGCAAGGCGAACGCGAAGCTCAGTGAGATCGCCGCGCGCAAGGGCATGAAGCCGCAGGTCGACACGATCTCGGACCCCGACGTGGAGGCGCTGCGCGGCAAGCGCGGGCACGACTTCGACACCGCCTATCTCGCGGCGGCCGGCCCCGATGCGCACAAGAAGGCGGTCGCGTTGTTCGAAGACGAAGCGCGCGACGGCAAGGACGCGCAACTGCGCGCGTTCGCGAAATCCACGCTGCCGACGCTCAAGCATCACCTGAGCATGGCGGAAACGGTCGCACGCAAGGTGGGCGCGCAATAACGCGCGCCCGGTTCCACCCCTGGGCCGCACGTGCGGCCCGCTTTTTCGGAGAAGCAGTCATGGCCCAACGGCAATCGAAGCACGAAGGTATCCTCGAACTGCTCTGCCAGGCATACGAGACCGAGCTTGGTGGCGCGCAGATCTACGAGGCCGCGCTCCAGTGCGCGACCGACGAGGACCTGCACAAGGAATGGGAGAAGTACCATCGGGAGACGCTGCATCACCAGGAGGTGCTGCGCAAGGTATTCGAAACGCTCGGCCTCGACCCGGATACGCAGTCGCCGGGGCGCGCCGCGGTGGCGGCGACCGGCAAGTCGCTGGTGCAGGTGATCGAGCAGGCGAAGAAGCAGGCCGACCCGGCGGTTGCGCAAGTCGTCGCGGCCGAATGCGTGGTGCTGGCCGAAACCAAGGACCACCTGAACTGGGAGCTGATCGGCTACGCGGCAGATCAACTGCCCGACAGTAACGCTGCGAAGGTGTTGAAGGCCGCGCACGATGAAGTCGAGGCCGACGAGGATCATCACCTGTATCACACGCGTGGCTGGGCGCGCGAGATGTGGATCGAGTCGATGGGCTTCAAGGCGGTGCTCCCGCCGCCGGAGGAAGTGAAGAAGGTGGAGTCCGCCGCCGATGCGGCGCGTGCCGAGCGCTCGCGCGGCAAGATGATGTAATGTCGCGGGCCAAGCGGGCGGCGCGGCCGCCCGCTTGCCGGTTCAAGCGGTTGCGCACGCAACCTCGTTCATCTCCGTTCCATCGATCACGTCAGCAGATCGACGATCATCGTCGCCACCGCCGCCGCCATCAGCACGACCGCCAGCCAGCCGAACAGTTTCGACACCGGCCCGCTGCCGGGCTGGCCGGCCGCATCGCGCTTGCGCGACAGCAGCATCACCAGCACGAGCATCGGCACCGCTGCGATGCCGTTGAGCACCGCGCTCCAGTACAACGCGCGGATCGGGTCGATCGGGCCGAAGCAGATCGCGATGCCGACGATCACGCACAGCGCCAGCACCGTGTAGAACGCGGGCGCGCGCTTCACGGGCTCGTTCAGCCCTTCGCGGAACCGCCACGCTTCCGCGCACCCGTAGGCGGCGCTGCCTGCGAACGCGGGAATCGCGAGCAGCCCGCAGCCGACGATGCCGAACGCGAATACGAGAAACGCGGCTTCGCCGGCGATCGGCCGCAATGCCTCCGCGGCCTGCGCGGTGCTGCCGATGTCGTGCCGGCCGCGCGCGAAGAAGACGGCCGAGCCGATCACCATGATGCAGAACGACACCGCGTTGGTGACGATCATGCCGGTCCACGTGTCGAACGTAATGCGCCGCTCGGTCTCGCGGCGCGTGCTGCGCTCGCCGTCCTGTTGCTCGGCCGTGGTTTCCTCGACTTCGAGCGCGGCTTGCCACACGAACAGGTACGGGCTCAGCGTCGTGCCGAGCACGGCGACCGCGGTGGTCGCATACGCATGCGTGAATGCGATCTGCGGCAGCACGATCGCATGCAGCAGGCCGGCCCAGTCGATATGCACGAAGCCGAGTTCGAGCACGTACGCGATCAGGCCGAGCGTCATCCATTTCAGCCAGCGCGCATAGCGTTCGTACGACAGCAGCACCTGCAACGCGAGCGACGCGATCCCGTAGAGCGGCGCATACCAGTAGCTGCGGCCGCCGACGACGAGCGCCGTCGCATCGCCCATCGCCGCGAGATCCGCGCCGACGTTCACGACGTTGACGATCACGACCATCACGATCAGCGTCTTCGCGACGCGATCGGAAAAATGCTCGCGGATGCCGGCCACGAGCCCTTCGCGATTGCGCCGGCCGATGAATGCCGACGCGAGCTGCACCGCGACCATCATCGGCAGCGTGACAATGATCATCCACAGCATGTTGAAACCGAACTGGCTGCCGGCCTGCGCGTAGACGGCGACGTTGCTCGGATCGGCGTCCGACGCGCCCGCGAGCAGGCCGGGGCCGAGCCGCCGGTACCACGGCTTCGCGGCGGGCGGCGGCGCTTCGGCCGCCGGCCGCGCGCCTTCGTCGAGTCCGCTCATCCGGCGTCCCCGTGCGACGGACGGCCGCCGCCGTGGCGCCGCTCGCGCGCGAGGCGCGACGCCGTGCGCAATGCGTCCACCAGTGTGCGGTAGGCGTGTTCGCGGGAATCGGCGCCGCGCGTGCGCAGCACGTACGACGGATGATAGGTGGCGACGACGAGCCGGCCGTCCTCGGTGCGCACCGGCGCGCGCGTGCGCTCGAGCGTCGCGTCGTTGTCCTGCAGCACCGCGCGCAGCGCCGTCGCGCCGAGCGCGACCACCACGCGCGGCTGTACGGCTTCGAGCTCGCGCTCGAGCCAGTAGTGGCACGCGGCCACTTCGCGCTGCGCGGGCGTCTTGTGCAGCCGCCGCTTGCCGCGCGGCTCCCATTTGAAGTGCTTGACCGCATTCGTCAGGTAGACGTGCGAGCGTTCGATCCCGGCTTCGTCGAGTGCGCGATCGAGCATGCGGCCGGCCGCGCCGACGAACGGCAGGCCCGCGCGGTCCTCCTGGTCGCCCGGCTGCTCGCCGACCAGCATGATCGGCGCGTCGACGGGCCCGGCGCCCGGCACGGGCTGCGTCGCGTGTTCCCACAGCGTGCAGCGGCGGCACGCGCCGAGCGTGGCCGGCGTATCGTCGTCGGTCGGCGGCGGCGTGGATGCCGGGCGCGCGGGCGGTTTGCGCGTCATGCGGCGCCCCTGGCCCGGGCCGGGCAAGCGGCGCGCCGCGGTTGCGCGGAACATGCCGGCGCGCGTGCTGCCGCACGGGCGGAGGGAAGAGCGGGCGCGGGAAGCCGCATCGTGCGCACGAAAGACTCCTGTGTCGGCGATGCGAAAGAGACAGCAACCGGCATGCCGCACTCGGTCGATATGGGCGCGCGCCTTGCTTGGCAAACCGGTCCAACGACAGGAGAAGCACGATGCAACCCGACCCCGGCGACGATCCGGCCGCCGACGACGTGCTGCTGTGGCGCGCGCCCGACAGCGTGCCGCGCCGCCCGCGCCGCGTGCTGGTCGTCGACGACTATCGCGAAGCGGCCGATGCGCTGCGCCTGCTGCTGGAGGCGCGCGGCTTCGAGTGCCGGGTTGCCGACGATCCGTTCGCGGTGTGCGACGTCGCGCGCGACTGGCAGCCGTTCGCGGTCGTGCTCGACATCGCGATGCCGGGCCTCGACGGGCTGCAACTCGCGGCGCGACTGCGCGGCGATCCGCAAACGGCCGACATGCTGCTGGTGGCGTGCAGCGGGCTCGCGTCGCGGCGGGATCAGGAACAGGCGAAGGAAGCCGGCTTCGACGCGCATTGCGCGAAGCCGCTGACGCCGCACCGGCTGCTGGGCTACCTCGAATCGGCAAGCGGCGGTGCCGCGAAGCCGGACGGGGACGTTACACGCCCCTTGTAAAAAGGCGGGCGGCGCGTGGGGTGCGGCACCTGCCGGCACGGCCCGGCGGACAAAAAAACGCCCCGCGCGGAGCGGGGCGTGTCGCATCAAAGGCGCCGGCGCTGCGGCGCCACGTCGTGGCGCGCTCAGTGGCGGCCGCGCGGATCGTTCAGGTCCTCGGTCGGGTCGGTGAGCCCGAGCTCGTCGCCGGCACTCCAGTACGGCGTGCTGCCGTAGAACTCGTGCAGCGGCTCGGCCCATTGCGGATCGGCCATCGCCGGCCAATGGTCCTTGTCGAACCCCGGCGCGTTGCGAATCCGCTCGGACGACACCGACAGCAGGAAGCACTTGCGCTCGGTGTCGAGCGTCAGCGCGCTCCACGGAATGGCGTGCAGCTTGTCGCCGATGCCGAGGATGCCGCCGCTCGACAGCACCGCATACGCGATGCGGCCGGAACGCACGTCGAGCATGATGTCCTTGATCTTGCCGACGTCGTCGCCGTCGGTCGTATAGACCTTGTCGCCTTCCAGCGTATCGGCCGCCATCACGTCGGGGCCGGGGCCGGCCGCCGTCGCGGCGCCCTTGCCGATGATGCGGGTCTGACCTTGATTGGAAGTCTGCATGGTTTCCTCCAGGCTGCGTGGGGCGCGACCGTGCCCGGGAGCGGGCCCTGCGGGTCGCGCGGGGTGGGCAGGGCGAAGCTGGAATCGCTTCGTCACGTCTGCTTCGGTTGCGACACGCCTTCGAGCGTGTTCGCCACGTCGTCGCGCTCGGGGCTCGCCGTGCGCGTCGCGATGTCGGCGAGCGACAGCATGCCGACCAGTCGCTTGTCGTGATCGACGACGGGCAGCCGGCGCAGTTGCGCGTCGGCCATGTAGTGCTGGATCTCGTCCAGCGAATCGTCGTCGAAGCACCATTCGATCGGGCCGGACGCCACCTCGTGGATTCGCGTCTCCGGCGGCTTGCCAGCCGAGATCGCGCGCACCGCGAGATCGCGGTCCGTCACCATCCCGACCAGCCGGTTGTTGTCGCACACGGGCAGCGCGCCGATGTCGTAGCGCTCCATCAGTTGGGCGGCGTGACGGATCGAGTCGGTCGGCGAGATCCGCACGACGTCCAGCGACATGATTTCGTTGACGCGATGCATGCAATTCTCCTTGCGGGTAGGTGTAGCAGTGTGTAGCAATGGGCCGATGCGGCCGCCGCGATTCAGCAAAGCACATGCCGTGCGCGCGGCCGCCGCGTCACGCGTCGTCGCGATCGCGTTTGTCCTGCCACGGCCCGTCGTCGTGCGTGCCGGGCGGCGTGTCGGGTTCGATGCGCGTCACGCCGCCCGTCGCGGGCGCGTCGCTCGCCGGAAACGTGTCCTCGAGCTGCTTGTCGATATGCCGTTCGGAATGGCGCGTGCGCGTGCGGTCCTGATCCTTCAGCGGCGGTTGCGGGTCGGGCTGCCGCTCGTGCGCCGGTGCGTTCTGGCCGGGCCGGGTCGAATCCTTCATGACGGTGCTCCGTATCGGTGACGATGATGCGCCGGTGTCGCAACCGGCGTTCCCGGTTCGCCCCCCGGCACGCGACTTGCCGCAGCGAGGCAGACGACCATGACGACGCAGGCGCGACGGCGTGTCTGCTGCGCACACATCAAGCGGAGGCACGACGATGATTCCGAAACGACGACCAGGCGTGCGCTATGAGATCAACGTATGCGGGGGCGGATTCGATTCGGTGAAAAGCCATTTCGATACGTGGAAGCGCGAGCCGCTGATCTACCGGCCCGAGCGCCGGATGTTCGAAGGCAAGGCCGACGTGCGGCCGCTCGGCGACGAGACGTTCGGCGCGACCGAGCCCGCGCGCTTCGCGCTGCAGCGGGCGTGCGAGCCGTCGGATCCGTATGCGCTCGCCGCGCGCGTGCGCGACGACGGCCGCGAGCTGTGGCTGGTGATGGCCGCCTATGACGCGTAGCGGCGCGCTTGCAAGATTTTCAGCGAACGGTGTAGCGAAGGCATGGCGCTTCGCGCCGGACCGCGCGGCTGTGTATCCGCCCGCGTATCGATTCCCGCGCGGTCCCCGTGCGATCTCCGTGTGCGGGCGGCCCGGCCGCACGGCATGCGGTTTGCGAATCCTCGCCATGCGGCTGTCGCGCCGATCCCGACCGAATCCCGCAACGATGGAATTGCCGATGAAAAACGAACCCGCGCAGTGGCTGCAACGGCCCGAACCGCCGCTTCCCGACATCGAGCCGGACCCCGAGCCGCCCGACCCCGACGACGTGCCGCCGGACATGCCCGAGCCGTACCGGCAGCCGGAGGGCGATCCGCCCGGGCATGCGCCGCCGGAACGCGATCCGCCGTCGCGCGAGCCGCCGGTGCGGGCGCCGCCGGTGAGCGCGGCGTCGCGAACGACACCGGCAAGGGAGGGCCTGCGATGAGCATCCGCGTGAAACCCGGCCTGCTGCGCGACATCGCCGAAACGCTGGGCCGCCATTTCGAGGCGCGCGCGATCCCGTTCCATGTCGAGGAGCAACCGGCCGGCGCATTGCATATCGGCTTTCGCGTCGACGGCCATCCGGCGTCGCTGACCGTGACGTTCGACGGCGATGCATTCGCCGCGCTCGAACGGGCCGACGTCGGCCGGCAACGCGGCACGCTCGCGCGCGTCGCGGCCGAATTCGACACGATGATGGCGCGCCGCGCACCGACCGCGTACGCGGGCGATTTCCATTTCAACCGGCTCTGAGCCGCGCCGCCACGGCGCGGCCCGCAGCCATGGGAGGAGCATTCGATGAACACGATCCAGACGATCCGCGTGGGCGCGTGTGCGTTGGCCGCCGCGTGCGCGCTGGGCGCATGCACGCAACCGGCCGGCGGCCCGTACGGCACGCGCGCGGCGCCGCCCGCGCCGCCCGACGGCCGCGGCGCGCAATCGACCACGACGATGCCGGACGCGAACACGCGCTACGACACGCGTCCGTCACCGGGCAACACGATGCCGCCGGGCGCAACCGTCGGCGAACCGGTCGACGCACCGCCGCCCGGCCCGAACGGCACGCAGGGCGATCGGCCGCTGCCGGGCACGCCGCCGCCGATGCAGTACTGACAGGACGTTGCGGTGTGGCGCCGCGCCACGGCATGCGGCACCGCGATGCGGCCGGGGCAACGCGATGGCGAATCCGCACGAGCATCCGGCGCCATCTGCCCGAATCGTCGATCGCTTTACTCGACCGGTCGTAGGGCGACCGCATCGATGCGAATGAGGACGGGCAGTCAGCCCAGGGCGGGGCCGCGTTTGCCCGAGCGAAATACGTGCCCCCAAACTTGCCCCGGCCTTGTAAAAAGGCAGGCTCCGGCGCGGGGCGACACGGGGTGCGAACCCCCGAGAGCCGCGCCCTGCCGCGCTTCGCGCGGCTGGCACGGATGCTGCATGACGTTCGGTAGAAGACACACCCGAACCGAACCGTCAGGAGGCTTTTGATGCCCGTCTCGCTTGCGCTGCAGATGCGACAGCATCTCGCACTCACGCCGAGGCTTCAGCAGTCGCTGCGGCTGCTGCAGTTGTCCTCGCTCGAATTTCAACAGGAATTGCGTCAGGCGCTCGACATGAACCCGTTTCTCGAAGACGGCCCGGGCGACGACGAAACCGCTGCCGCCACCCCCGAGCAACCGACCGAAGCGGCCGCGCCTGAAACGGCGCCCGAGCGCGACGAAATGCGCCCGCCGAACGGCGAGGTGCCGTTTACCGCCGCGCCCGCGCCGCGCGGCACGAGCCGCCAGGGCGACGACACCGACGGGCTGTCGCCCGGCGAATGGATGGCCGCCGAGCCGTCGCTGCATCAGCAACTGCACGATGCGCTGCGGCTCTATCCGCTCAACAAACGTGATCGCGAGGCCGCGCGCCTCGTGATCGATGCGCTCGACGACGACGGCTACCTGCGGCAGGAACTCCCTGAACTGCTGGTCGCCGCCGATCCCGCGTGGCTGCTGTCGGAGCAGGATCTGGCGGTCGCGCTGCGGCTCGTGCAGATGCTCGACCGGCCGGGTATCGCCGCTCGTTCGTTATCCGAATGCCTGGTGCTGCAACTGGACGCGATTCCGGCCGGCACGCCGGCGCTCGCGGAAGCGAAAGCGATCGCGCGCGAGCATCTGGAGCGGCTCGCGCGCCGCGAGACGGCCGAAATCCAGCGGCGCCTCGGCTGCAATCAGCAGACGCTGCAGGCCGCCTGCGCGCTGGTGCGTGGGCTCGACCCGCGCCCCGGCAATCACTACGGCAGCACGCGCGGCGACTACGTGGTGCCCGACGTGATCGTGCGTCAGGTGCGCGACGAATGGATCGTCACGATCAATCCGGCCGTGCTCCCGTGTGCGCGGTTGCACGAGCGCTATGCGACGCTGTTCGCGCAATCGAGCGGCGAGCGCGATTCGCCGCTCGGCCAGCAATTGCAGGAAGCGCGCTGGCTGATCCGCAACGTGCAGAAGCGCTTCGACACGATCCAGCGCGTGGGCGAATGCATCGTCGCGCGGCAGCGCGATTTCTTCCGCTACGGCGAGATCGCGATGAAGCCGCTGGTGCTGCGCGATATCGCGGAGGAACTGGACCTGCACGAATCGACCGTGTCGCGCGCGACCGGCAACAAGTACATGGCCACGCCGCACGGCACGTTCGAGTTCAAGCATTTCTTCCCGCGCAAGCTCGAGGCGGCCGGCAAGGGCGTGTGCTCGGCCTCCGCCGCGAAGGTGCTGATCCGCGACATGATCGCGGCCGAGCGGCATACCGATCCGCTGTCCGACGTCGCGCTCGCCGAAAATCTCGCGGGCCGCGGCATTCTTCTTGCGCGTCGGACGGTGACCAAGTATCGCCAGGCGATGAAGATTCCGCCGGCCGACCTGCGGCGCCGCGACGCCGCGTGACGGCCTCATTGTTCCAACCACGCGCGCGCCGTCCGTCGCGTCGGCTCGCGCCAACGAGAGGAGCGCAATCATGCCAGCCAAATCCCAGGCGCAGCAGCGCGCCGCAGGGGCCGCGCTGTCGGCCAAGCGCGGTGACACGAAAATGAAAGACCTGAAGCCGCCGTCGAAATCGATGGCCAAGTCGATGAGCGAGAAAGAGCTCGAGAAAATGGCTTCCACGCCCACGCACGGCAAACCGAAACACAAGCACGATGCGTGAGCGCCGCCGACGTTTAGTGACGACCGCTGTCATCCAGGAGGGTTCCATGCTTCGATACGCCATCATCTTCTTCGTCATCGCGATCATCGCGGCGGTGTTCGGGTTCGGCGGCATTGCCGCCGGCGCGGCCGAGATCGCGAAGATCCTGTTCTACATCTTCGTCGTGATCTTCCTGGTCACGCTGTTGCTGGGGGTCGTGCGCCGATGACGGTCGCGCCCGACCGGTCGCGGCGCGTCGCGGAACTCGAGCACGCGTTCGCGATCGGCTTTCCGTCGCAGTCGACCGTCGTCGTTCACGAGGACGACGCGTCGGGCCGGCTGACGATCCACGTATCGTGGGTGCGCGTGCCCTCCGACGAGGATGCGCGCGAATGGCGCTGCACGGTCGACATGCGGTTCGATGCGGACGTGATCGAGCGGTACGCGCTGCTCGACACGGCCGACCGGCTGCGCGTGCGCACGCAACTGTGCGACCGCGCGCGGCGCGCGGTGGACGAGCACAAGCCGCGCGTCGAGGATGCCGTGATCGAATGCAACGTGGCGCTCGACGTGACGGCCGTCGAATTCGACGCGGCGCTGCGCGCGCCCTGACGCCGCCGGCCCGCGGGCGCCCATCGGGCGCCGGGCCGGCTTTCCCCGCCGTTCGCACGCGCGCGCCGCGGCGCGCCGGCGTGCATGGCGGCTCCCCATTCGAATACCAAGAGGACACCTGACGATGACGAATCCCCCATCCGCCGGCAAGACGCCCCCGACGCAGCCGCACGACAGCGCGAAGTCGCGCCAGCTCGAAGCGAACCGTGCGCGGCCCGACGGCGAGGCGTTGCGCACCAACCAGGGCGTGCGGATCGCCGACAACCAGAATACGCTGCGAGGCGGCGCGCGCGGCCCGTCGCTGCTCGAAGACTTCATCATGCGCGAGAAGATCACGCATTTCGATCATGAGCGCATTCCGGAGCGCGTGGTGCACGCGCGCGGCTCGGGCGCGCACGGCGTGTTCCGCGTCTACGAGCCGATGGCCGACTACACGAAGGCCGCGTTCCTGCAGGACCCGGCCGTCGAAACGCCGGTGTACGTGCGCTTCTCGACCGTGCAGGGGCCGCGCGGGTCGGCCGACACCGTGCGCGACGTGCGCGGCTTCGCGGTGAAGTTCTATACCGAGGAAGGCAACTACGACCTCGTCGGCAACAACATGCCGGTGTTCTTCATCCAGGATGCGATCAAGTTTCCCGACTTCGTGCATGCGGTGAAGCCCGAGGCGCCGAACGAGATGCCGACCGGCGCGTCCGCGCACGACACGTTCTGGGATTTCGTGTCGCTGGTGCCGGAAACCACGCACATGGTGCTGTGGCTGATGTCGGATCGCGCGCTGCCGGCGAGCTATCGCGCGATGGACGGCTTCGGCGTGCACACGTTCCGCTTCGTGAACGCGGCCGGCGTCGAGCGTTTCGTGAAATTCCACTGGCGGCCCGTGAGCGGCGCGTATTCGCTGCTGTGGGACGAGGCGCAGCGCATCGCCGGCCACGACCCGGATTTCAACCGGCGCGACCTGTGGATGGCGATCGAGCGCGGCGACTATCCGGAGTTCGAGCTCGGCGTGCAGATGATCGATCCGGACGATGCCGACAAATTCGACTTCGACCTGCTGGACCCGACCAAGCTCGTGCCGGAAGAACACGTGCCGGTGCGGCCGATCGGCCGGATGACGCTGAACCGCAACCCCGACAACTTCTTCGCGGAGACCGAGCAGGTCGCGTTTCACCCGGGCCACGTGGTGCCGGGCATCGATTTCACGAACGATCCGCTGTTGCAGGGGCGGCTGTTCTCGTACACCGATACGCAACTAAGCCGGCTCGGCGGCCCGAACTTCCACGAGATTCCGATCAACCGGCCGGTGTGCCCGTTCGCGAACAACCAGCGCGACGCGATGCACCGGCAGACGATCAACGTCGGGCAGGCGTCGTACGAGCCGAACTCGACGAGCGGCGGCTGGCCGCGCGAGACGCCGCCCGCGCCGTCCGGCGGCGGCTTCGAGACCGTGCCCGAGCCGCTCGAAGGCCACAAGGTGCGCGTGCGCAGCGAATCGTTCGCCGATCATTTCTCGCAAGCCGCGCTGTTCTACCAGAGCATGACCGAGATCGAGCAGCGGCATATTCGCGACGCGTACTGCTTCGAGCTCGGCAAGGTGACGCAGCCGCACATTCGCGAGCGGGTGGTCAACGAAATCATCGCGCGCTTCGACGCGGGGCTCGCCGCGCAGGTCGCCGAACGGCTCGGGCTGCCCGCGCCGCAGGCGGCCGCGACGCCGGCCGTTCCGCGGCCCTCGCCGGCGCTGAGCCTGGTCGGCCGCGCGAAGCCCGGCATCCGCTCGCGCAAGATCGCGCTGATCGCGACGCCGGGCGTGAACCCGGTGCTCGTCGAGCAGGTGCGCGACGCGTTGCAGGCCGCGCACGCGGTGCCGACGATCGTCGCGCCGACGCTCGCGCCGATCGGCGGCATCGTGCCGGAGGCGACGCTCGCCGGCATGCCGTCGGTGATGTTCGACGCGGTGTTCGTGTGCGGCGGCGACGGCGATGGCCGCGATCTCGCGCACAGCGCCGACGCCCGCCATTTCGTGCGCGAGGCGTTCAAGCACCTGAAGCCGATCGCGGCCGTCGGCTCGGGGCGGCAATTGCTCAGCGCCGCGCACTTGCCGGATCCGGCTGAAGGCGTGTGCGTCGGGCAGGCCGTCGATCTCGACAAGGTGCTGAACACGCTGTCGGATCACCTCGGCCAGCATCGCGTGTGGGCGCGCGAACAGCAGGCGGCGGAACTGCCGGCATAGGGCCGGCGGCGGTTCGCGCCGGACGGCGCGCCTGCCCTCGGGCGGGCGCGCATCGGGCAAGGAGGAACAGCATGGCACCGCGGATGATATGGAAAGGCGCGATCAGCTTCGGGCTCGTGCACGTGCCCGTGCAACTGTTTCCGGCGACGCGCACCGTGAAGCCGTCGTTCCGGATGCTCGACAAGCGCTCGATGGACCCGATCGGCTATCGGCAGATCAACAAGCGCACCGGCAAGGAGGTCACGCGCGAGGACATCGTGCGCGGCTACGAGTACGAGAAGGAGCGCTACGTCGTGCTGACCGACGACGAAATCCGCGCGGCGAACCCGGAATCGACGCAGACCGTCGACATCCTGACCTTCGTCGACGAGGACGCCGTGTCGTTCCTCTATCTCGACACGCCGTACTACCTGGTGCCGGACCGCAAGGGCGAGAAGGTCTATGCACTGCTGCGCGACGCGCTGAAGGACAGCGGCAAGATCGGCATCGCGCTCGTCGTGATGCGCGACCGCCAGCACCTGGGCGCGCTGATCCCGGTCGGGCCGATGCTCGCGCTCGATACGCTGCGCTGGCAGGAGGAACTGCGGCCGCTCGACGAGCTGTCGGTGCCGGCCGACGACGCGAAGGGCGCGGGCGTCACCGCGCGCGAACTCGCGATGGCGAAGAAGCTGATCGACGACATGTCCGGCAAATGGACGCCCGACGAATATCACGACACGTTTCGCGACGACATCCTCGAACTGGTCGAGCGCAAGGTGCGCGCGGGCAAGGTCGAGGAGATCGAGGACCGGCCCGCGCAGACGGGCCGCGCGGCGACCAACGTGGTCGATCTCACCGAGCTGCTGAAGCGCAGCCTCAAGGGCGGCGCCGGCGCGCGCGCGGCAGATCTGCGTGACGAGCGCGACGAAGCGGAAGAGGAGGCGTCATCGTCGTCATCGTCGCGCCGCAAGTCGCCCTCGAAATCCGCGTCGAAAGGCGCGGCGACGAAAACCGCGGCGAAGCGCGGCACCGCGAAACGCGCGGCGAGCGAGCCTGCGGCGAAGAAGACCGCCGCGCGACGCAAGCACGCGGCGTGAAGCCGATGACGCCGACTCCGATTTCGACGAGGTGACGCGATGGCCGGCAAGCTCGATCCGTATCGCCGCAAGCGCCATTTCGGCGCGACGCCAGAGCCCGAAGGCGCGCACGGGAAGCGTCGCGCGAAGGCGGAGGTGAAAGCGGGCACGAAGGCGAAACCCGCCGCGCGCGCCCGCCACCCGCTGCGCTTCGTGATCCAGGAGCACCACGCGCGCCGGCTGCACTACGATTTCCGGCTCGAGCTCGACGGCACGCTGAAGTCGTGGGCCGTGCCGAAGGGGCCGAGCTTCGATCCGCAGGTGAAGCGGCTCGCGGTGCATGTCGAGGACCATCCGCTCGAATACGCGTCGTTCGAAGGCGAGATTCCGGCCGGGCATTACGGCGCGGGGTCGGTCGTCGTCTGGGACGAGGGCACGTGGACGCCCGACGGCGGCGTCGCGCAGGCACGCGAAGGCTACCGGGCCGGCAAGCTGACGTTCCGGCTCGACGGCGAGAAGCTGCACGGCGGCTGGGCGCTCGTACGTAGCGGGCGCCAGGAAGGGCGCCAGGAGCAGTGGCTGCTGATCAAGGAGCGCGACGACGACGCGCGCAACGCCGATGAATTCGACGTGGTCGGCGAGCGGCCGGGCAGCGTGCATGACGGCGCGTCCGACGGCGCGGCGCGCAAGCGAGCGGCGCGACGCGGCGGCTCGAGCGGCGCGAACGGCGATTCACGGGCAACGCGACCTGCAAGCCGCGAAGGCAACGAAAGCCAGCGCCCCACCGATCCGTCGCAAGTCGAGGGCGCGGTGCGCGCGCCGCTGCCCGAGCGCGTCGCGCCGCAACTCGCGACGCTGGTCGACGCACCGCCGACGCACGGCGGCTGGTGCTACGAACTGAAGTTCGACGGTTACCGGATCCTCGCGCGCATTGCCGGCAAGGGCGCGCGCCGGCGCGTCACGCTGATGACGCGGGAAGGCCGCGACTGGACTGCGAAGCTGCGCGCGCAGCGCGACGCGCTCGCGGCGCTCGATGTCGACGACGCGTGGCTGGACGGCGAGGCCGTCGTGCTCGGCGAAAACGGCCTGCCCGATTTCCAGGCGTTGCAGAACGCGTTCGGCACGGGCCGCTCGGATGCAATCACCTTCTTCGCGTTCGATCTGCCCTATCTCGACGGATACGACCTGCGCGACGCGCCGCTCACGGCCCGTCGCGCGCTGCTCGAACCGCTGCTCGCGAACAGCGACCCGACGCGCGTGCGTTTTTCGCCCGATCTCGGCGAGGACGTCGCGTCGCTGATCGCGAGCGCCTGCGACACGGGCCTCGAAGGGCTGATCGGCAAGCGCGCGGAGTCGCGCTATCGCGCCGGCCGTTCGCCGGCGTGGATCAAGCTCAAATGCCGGCGCCGGCAGGAATTCGTGATCGGCGGCTTTACGGAGCCATCGGGCAGCCGGCACGGCTTCGGCGCGCTGCTGCTCGGCGTGCACGAACCGCCGCCGGCCGGCAAGCGGCGGCGCGGGCCGGGGCCGCTGCGCTACGTCGGCCGCGTCGGCACGGGATTCGACGCGCGCATGCTCGACCGTCTCGCCGCGATCCTGCGCAAGCACGAGCGCGACACAATGCCGTTCGACGCACCGCCGCGCGAACGCACGCGCACGCGCGTGCACTGGGTCGAGCCGACGCTCGTCGCCGAATGCGAATTCGCGGAATGGACCGGCGACGGCATCGTGCGGCAGGCCGCGTTCATCGCGCTGCGCGACGACAAGCCGGCGCAGCAGATCGTCCGCGAAATGCCGAAACACACGGAAACGGAGGTGACGATGGATCGACGCGAAACCACGCACGACGACAAACGCAAGCGCGCATCGCCTGCCGCTCATGAAACGGCCGCTCGCAAGCGCACCGCACGTTCCGGCGCGGCCGCGCGCGCCGAAGACGGCGCGGCTGCGCCAGACTCGCTCGGCGGCGTGCGCATCACGCATCCCGAGCGCGTGCTCGACCCGCAAAGCGGCACGCGCAAGATCGATCTCGCGCAGTATTGGCAATGGGTCGCGCCGTGGCTGCTGCCCGACCTGAAAGGCCGGCCCGTCTCGCTCGTGCGCGCCCCGGGCGACATCGCCGGCGAGCTGTTTTTCCAGAAACACGCGGAGCGCCGCGAGATTCCGTTCGTCACGCAGCACGAAGGGCTCGACCCCGGCCACGGGCCGTTGCTGTCGATCGACAGCGTCGACGCGCTGCTCGGCGCCGCGCAAATGGGCACGGTCGAACTGCACACGTGGAACGCGCATGCGTCGAACATCGAGCGGCCCGACCGCATCGTGTTCGACCTCGATCCCGATCCGGCGCTGCCGTGGCGCACGATGATCGACGCCGCGCAACTGGTGCGCGGCCTGCTCGACGAGCTGGGGCTCGTGTCGTTCTGCAAAACGAGCGGCGGCAAGGGGCTGCACGTCGTCGTGCCGCTCACGCGGCACGCGGGCTGGGACGACGTGAAGGATTTTTCGCGCGCGGTCGCGCAGCACGTCGCCGGCACGCTGCCCGAGCGTTTCACCGCGACGATGGGGCCGCGCCACCGGCGCGGCAAGATCTTCGTCGACTACCTGCGCAACGGGCGCGGCGCGAGCACGATCGCCGCGTATTCGGTGCGCGCGCGGCCCGGCATGGGCGTGTCGGTGCCGCTCGAGTGGGACGAGGTGCCGCAGACGACGGGCGGCGCACAATGGACGATCGACACGTTGCACGTGCGGCTGGACGCGCTGAAGCGTGACCCGTGGGAAGGCTATGCGAAGGCGCGCCAGCGCATCACCGCGGCGATGCGGGCGCGGCTCGGCGCGGACACGTGAACCGTCAGCGACGGCGCTGCTGCAACCGGTAATACCAGTTCATCAGCGGCGTCGCGGAGACCCCGTGCGCCACCACCGACGCGGACACGACGGCCAGCACGGGCGCCGCCAGCGGGCGCACGGCCTCGGACGGCCCGTGCTCGAGCGCGAACAGCAGATAGTAGAACGAGCCGATCCCGCGGATGCCGAACCACGCCATCAGCCGCCGCTGCGCATGCGTCGCCCGCGACCCGACGAGCGTGACCAGCACCGCGAGCGGGCGCACGGCGACGAACAGCACGGTGGCCAGTGCGGCGGCGCCCCACGTGAACAGCGGGCCGGGCAGCGTCGACAGCACGCTGCCGATCATCGTCATCACGATCGCCTCCGCGATCCGTTCGAGCTCGATCGTGAAGCCGAGCACCGATTCGGCCATGAACGCATGCGCCTTGTCCGGATGCTTTTCGGTCGCGACGACGTCTTCCGAATCGATCTGGCCGATCACTTCGCGCGGCGGACGGTCGCCGCTCGCACGATGCTCGACGCGCCGCATCGCGACGCCGGCCGCGAACGTCGCGATGAAGCCGAACGTGTGCGCGAGCTGCGCGGCACCGAACGACAGCACGATCAGCGCGAGCGCGAAGAAGCCTTCGAGGCCGAGCGCCTGCGCGTGGCGCGTGCGCAGCCAGCCGATCGTCTTCGTCATGGCCCAGCCGAGCCCGCCGCCGATCGCCGTCGCACCGGCGATGCCCCACAGCGCGACCAGCGCGAACGTGCCGGACAGCGGCGGGATGCCGTGCGTTGCGCCCGGTGCGCCGCACAGCGCGAGCCCCGCGAGCGCGAACGGCAGCGCGATGCCGTCGTTCATCCCGCCTTCGCCGGACAACGCGAAGCGCACCATATCGCGATCGCCCGGGTCGTGCACCTGCACGTCGTGCGCGAGCACCGGATCGGTCGGTGCGAGGATCGCCGCGAGCAGCAGCGCGGGGCCCCAGCCGACGCCAAGCGCGAGCACCGTGCACGCGGCGAGCAGCGGCACGGTGACGACCATCGCGAGCAGCCCGAGGCGGCACGGCACGAGCCACAGCTTGTCGGACAGCGGCACGCGCAGCCGCAGCCCGATCGCGAACAGCGATACGAGCAGCGCGACTTCGACGATCGCGCGCAGCAGGGGGCCGTCGCGTTCGAGGTCGAGATGCAGCAGGCCGGCGCCGCTCGGGCCGAGCGCGACGCCGAGCACCAGGTAGATCATGGCCGAGCTGCAGGGCAGGTGGCGCAACGCGGATGTCACGACGCCCATGCCCAGCAGCACCGCGCCGATGATCAGGTACCAGAGGGTTTCGTGCATGTGTGATCGCAGCGGAGGGAGACGGGCGACGCGCCGGCCGTCAGGGCTTGCGACCGAACGCTTCGCGCAGCTTGCGCTTCGCGCGTTCGAGCGTTGCACGGCGCGTTTTCGGCAGGTTGCGGCCCGCGCGGTTCACGTAGAAGTTCAGCATCGACATCGCCGACTGGAACGGCGACGCCTTGCGGCGGCGGCTGTGTTCGGCCGAGTGCTTCAGCGACGCGGCGATCGCCGCCGGATCGTCGGACTTGAAGATGTCGGGCTCGATGTCGAGCGCATCGCTTTTTTGCGTGACTTCGCCGGACCAGCGCTTGCGGTGGTTCGGATCGGCGCCGCGTGCGCGGCCGGGGCGGCGCGTATGGCGCTTGCCGTGTGGGTGGGAAGCGGAAGCAGAAGCGGAAGGCATAAGGCGGAGGCTCCGTATGGGTCACGGACAAGTCGTGCGCGGGAGGGGAGCAAACCGCGTGCCGCATCTCGAACGTCGCCGGCGCGGCATGGGCCTTGCTGAAAGACCGGAGCAGGAATTTCCATCACGCGATCGTCCATAGGGAGAAAACGCCATGAAGTCAGTATTCGAATCGAAGTTCGTCGCGCGGCACGTGCTGGGCTGCGCGGCCGTCGCGATCGCCGCCGCCGCGCCGGCCGCGTGGGCGCAGAACTCGCAGCGCTCCGACGAGGGCACCGGCGCGCCAAACCCGTCGATGGACATGTCGACGCCGGGCACCAACGGCAATACGGCCGCGCCGCCGCCGCCGGCGGGCACGCAGCGGCATGGCGCGAAGCACGGGATGCGGTCGCACAGCGGGTCGGCCGGGCATGTGAAGCCGGGCGGCGGCCCGAACGGTGCCGGCCAGGGCGGCAGCGGCTCCCCCGGCGGCGGCGTCGGCGGCGGGTCCGGTGGGGCCGGCGGCTCGGGCGGCTCGGGCGGCACGAGCGGGACGGGCGCCGGCAACGGCGGGTCGGCGGGCTCGACGGGCACGGGCGGCGGCGGGGCCGGCGGGACGGGCGGCGGTTCCAGCGGTTATTGACGGTGTCGTGCCGGCGCGGCCGGCACGGCGCGATGGCGGCGCGGTTACCCGGGACGGGCGCGCCGTCACCACGCAGGAGGACATCATGCAATCGAATTCCCGGATTTTTCTGGAGCACGACGAGATCGACGACGATGCAGGCGACATGGACGATCTCGACACGACGGTGCACGTGGACGTCGAAACGGGCAGGGTCATGTTTCATGCGGCGTGGGCGAACGCGGTCGAGGCGCCACCCGAGGCGGCGCGGCATTCGGTCGTGCTCGCGCTCGAATGCTCGACGATGGAACGCTATACGGACCTCGACGACGGCGCGCGGATGCGCGTGCATGCGATGTTGCACGACGCCGTGCAGCAGACGCTCGAACAGTTGCCCGATACCGACGAGAATCTGACGCTGACGGTCGAGCTGACCGACGCGATGCTCGACGCCGCGCGTCATTTGCAGTGATCGCGGCGCATCGAACGGGCGCACGGCGTCGGCTTACATCCCGTTGAAAAGTTTGCACCCCCGACCGTGACGAACGGGGCAGGCGAGACGACGAGAGGCATACGCACGCCGGCGCGCGGGTCGTTCCCCGATTGCAGGGCAATACAAGCGCGCATGGTTGCTGCGGCGTGCGGCAGCCTGCGGCGCCTCGAGCACGCGGCACGCCGATTGCTGCGCGACGAACACGGCACGACGTGTGCCACACCTTCCACGGAGGCATTCATGAGCGGCAGGCTGGATCATTGCAAGGTAGCGATTCTCGCGGTCGACGGCTTCGAGGAAGCCGAGCTCGTCGAACCGCAGCGCGCGCTCGCGGCAGAAGGCGCGCAGGTGGACGTGATTTCGCAGAAGGGCGGCGAGATCCAGGGCTTCAGGCATGTCGACAAGGGCGAGCGCGTGAAGGTCGATCGCACGTTCGACGAGGCACGCGAAGGCGACTACGACGCGGTCGTGTTGCCGGGCGGCGTCATCAACGGCGATGCGATCCGGATGGTGCCCGCCGCGCGCGAATTCGTGACGGCGGCGGTGGGCGCCGGCAAGCCGGTCGCGGCGATCTGTCACGGCGGCTGGCTGCTGGTATCGGCCGGGCTGGTCGACGGCAAGACGATGACGAGCTGGCCGAGCCTGCAGGACGACATCCGGCACGCGGGCGGCAAGTGGGTGGACGAGGAAGTCGTGCGCGACGGCAACCTGATCACGAGCCGCAAGCCGGCCGACCTGCCCGCGTTCAACGGCGCGCTGGTCGAGCGCCTCGCGGCGCGGGGGGCGTGAGCCGATGCCGACAGGTTCTCCGCGCGCCGTCACGCTGACCGACGAACCGCCTGCGTTCGACGGCGCGGCGCTGCAAATGCGCTTCGTCGTCGAGGTCGGTGGCGTGCCGCATGACTGCGCGATCACCGTCGAGGCGCTCGAAGACCATTTCGGCGCGCGCTCCGCGCTGGAAGCCGACTTGCGCGACGCGTTCGAGCGCGGCCGTGCGCGTATTGAAGCCGCATGCGCGGACGTGCTGGCGAGTGGCAACCACGACGTGGTGCTGCACAGCGGGTATTTCCGTGCGCCGGCAGGCGCAGCGAGGGCCGGGCTGTTTCGCTCGCGGAGATCGTGAAGCGAGCGCGTTTCCCGAAGCATCTGCTCGGTACGTTGTCCAGACGGAGCGACGCCGGTCGCATCCGGCGGCCTGCCATTACACGCCGTTGAAAACTTTGCAGCGGCTCGAACACGTCGTCCGGCGCCACATCGCGCGGTGCGCGCGCCCTGCGGATACAGGCGGCACGAGAGTGGTTGGCACGGTCCCTGCATGCCCCTAACGTCGCCGGCGCACGATACGCGCCGCATGCCGAGGCGACGCCGTCGTCGCATCGAGCGCAGCCGTCAACCGGGGAAACGAGCATGCTGACTGCCCACGAATTCGCCGCACTCTTCCTCGCGCATCACGCGCCGGAACAGATCCAGATCGATCGCGACGACGTCGTCGCGCTCGTCGAACGACGCCTGATCGTGATGGAGCACGACGACGCGTCGGGCGCGCACCGACCCGCGCTGACGGCCGACGGCCTGTCGGTGCTGCAATGCGTGCAGCGTCATGACGCCGCCGGTGCCCACGCGGTCGGCCTGCACGATGTGACCGACGGGTGATGCGCAGGGCCGCGCACCGCGCTCACCGCGCGACCGCGACCGGCGCATTGACCTGCACGACGGGCGGCTCGCCTTCGAATGGCGGCGCGTACAGGAAGCGGTCGATCACGCCGGGCTCGAACAGCAGGCAGTAGGTCGAGCCGCCGAACTGGAAGTAACCGATCTCGTCGCCCTTGTCGACGCGCTGCCCCGGCACGACCTCGACCACGCACGACGATACGTCGCCCATCCCGACGAACACGGCCGCCACGGTGCCGATGCCCGGATCGTCGCTCGCGATCGCGATCACCGCGCGTGCGGCCACCGCCGTCATGTAGCCCTGCGAGTCGTTGAGCCCGGCCGGGTCCGGGCCTTCCGCTTCGGCGACCGAATAATAGGCGCCGTCTACCCGATACGCGTGCGTGACGACGCCGCGCGCCGGCGCATGCCAGCGGTGATAGTTGTACGCGCTGAGGTAGGCCTGATAGACGTCGCCGCCGACGAAGCGCTCGGCGAGCGGCAGCCACGCGGGCGTGAAGAGGTCGCGCAGCGAATACGGCTGCGACTTGATCCAGAACGTGTCGCGCAGCTTCACGTTGGTTTCGGCGTGATAGGGCGCGGCTTCGCACGCGCTGACGATCACGTGTGGATCGTTCGGAGCCGCGACGGGCCGCGCGCCATCGCGAAAGCGCCGCGTGAAGAAGTCGTTCCAAGAATCGAAGCCCCAGTGCGGCTGGTCTTCGCGATACTGGAACTGCGACAGCCCCAGACGCTTGCGTGCTGCGTCGCAGAACCAGCCGTCGGGCGCGGACGTGTCGAGATGCGTGCGCGAGTGCGGGCCGCCAAGGAAGTCGCACCAGACGTTCAGCACCCGCTTCAACTGCGCGTTCACGGCCGCGTCGCGAAACACCGCGTGGCCCGACGGCATGCACATCGGCCAGTCGAAGAACGCGTTCAGCGGGCACACGATCAGGCTTTCCTCGCTGAACGGCGGCGTGTAGGTCATCAGATGATCGAGCACGGTCATCAGCTCGCCGATCGACGTGTAGCCGAGCCGGTATCCCGATTCGCATGCTTCGTCGATCGCGCGGGTCAGGCTCATGCGCAGCACCGCGTTGTCGTCGAACAGTCGCGCGAGGTCCTGCACGGCCGGCGTGCGCAGCCGCTCGCCGGCATGCGCACGGGCTTCGTTCGCGATTTTTTCGCGGAACGCGGCCATGCGGGATTCCTCGGTGGCCATCCATCCGCCGAGGCGGCGGCGTGTGGCGGGCGGCGTGTTGCGATTCGTCGGCATCGTCACCTCCGGAACGGTTTCGGTCGAATCAGCGGAGCAAGATGCTTGCCCGGCGGGCGGCACCGAAATTGCTGCGTTCGGGCGACCGGTTTCTTTCGATGACTCAGGAGAACGGAATGGCTACAGCTTCGAATGCACGACAGACCCACGATGCAGGCTCGACGGACGAGCGTCGCCGCGACGGGCAACGGACCGTGACGCCGACACGTACGCGGGCTCGAGTGCGAGCGCAGGCGGCGCCGCGCGACGGCGCTCGGCGGGCCGAGCGCGGTGACCGCGGCACAAGCGGAAACGGGCCGGTGACGCCGAGCCGCGGAGAAGAGGCGGCGAAACCGCTGTGGGAAGACGACCGCGGCGAGACGCCGCCGGAGGAGTGGTCGTAAGGTCGCCGACGCAGATCGTCGGCTGAACAAACCGGCTTGCGATCGGACGTTTCGGGTGAAAGCCGATCACGCGTTTGAAAGATCGATTATTCGCGGCACGTTTTGCACAAAATCGATCGCGGGCTGCTCCGGGGCTACCGTCAATCGGACATCGCCTTCAGTTTTCACTCCGCGCCGCGACGAGCACCGCCACAGGCAACTCGGCCAGACAGCGATCGAGCGCCAGCACACCATCCGGCGCATCGATCGCGTCCCCGGCATTCAACGCGTCTGTCCAGGGCCCTTCAACGCCGCGCGGCAGCACGGCGGCCGTGTCGCCCCATCGCGCCGGTTCCACGCGCGGCAATCCGGGCGCTTCGCCCAGCAACCGGCACGCGAGCCGCGTCGCGACCACCACCACGGTCGCCGCATCGTCGCACCGCGCGAACGCCACCGCATGCCGTGCCAACTTGCCGCGCACGCGCAGCGGAACGTACGCGCCATCCGCGAACGTCGCCGGCCATCGCGCGCGCAGCGCCAGCATCCGCTCGATCAGCGCGCGCTTCACGCGCGCGTCGGGCCATGTCGGCAGATACGACGCAACGGGCGCGTCGACCGCTTCGGCCGCCAGCGTCGCGAACGGCACGTCGCGCCGGTTGTCCGGATCGACGAGCGAGTGATCCCATGACTCGGTGCCTTGATACAGATCGGGCACGCCGGGCGACGCGATCCGCAGCGCCGTCTGCGCGAGGCTGTTGACGACGCCGGCCGGCGCGATCCGCGCGACGAACGCATGCAGCCGATGCGGAAAATCCCCGGCGCCGCGCGGCGTCAGGATCGCGCGAACGAATGCCTCGCAGCCGCGCTCGTAGTCGGGCTCGGGCGCGAGCCAGTCGGTGTGCTGCTTCGCTTCGCGCAGCGCCTTCGTCTGCCATTGCACGACGCGCGTCGCGAGCGCGTCGAGGCCGGCCGCATCGTCGGGTGCGAGCGCGGGCGGCCAGCAGCCGACGAGCGTCTGGTACAGCATCGCCTCGGCGGCCGGCCCGGGCGTCCACGCGAGGTCGCGGTGCGCGCCGCTGCGATGCGGCAAGTTCAGCGCCGACCAGTCGAGCGATGCCGCGCGCCACGCATCGGGCGCCTCGCTGAGCACCGCGAGCCGCGCACGCGCGTCCTCGCCGCGCTTGTGGTCGTGCGTGGCCGTCGCGACGAGCCCGTGCGGCACGGTGCGCGCGCGTCGCCGATTGCGCGCATGGAACGCGCCGCGCGACAGGCTGAAGTCGCCGGCGTCGGCGCCGACCTCGTTGCGCGACAGCAGCCGGCCGTAGCGATAGTTGGCCGTATCCTCGACACCCTTCGCGGCCAGCGGCGCGGTGAGCTGCGCGAACGCGACGCGCGCCGCGACCAGCGCGTCCGCGTTCGCGCGCGGCACGCGCACGACCGGCAGGCCGAGCCACGCGGCCACGCGCTCGAGCGCGAACCGGTCGGTCGGATCGACGGCCGCATACGCACCGTCATACGCGTGGGCGAGCACGCGCCGGTCGGCGTCGGCGAGTTCCTCGCCCGGCGCCGGATACATCCGGTACACGGGCAGCCGCACCGCGAGTTCACCGAGCACGCGCTGGATCGCGAGCCGGCTCACGTCGCGCGTCGCGGGCGACGCCCGCGCGATCCCGTGCAGCAACCGCGCGACCCGCGCATGCTCGACGGCGAGCTGGCGCATCAGCACGCGCCGCTTGCCGTCGAGCGCTTCCTGCGCGAACGTGCGCGCCGAACCCGACACGGCCGCCCAGTGCGCGGCGAGCGGCGCGGCGCCGGCCGGGTCGTGCAGCAGCGCGTCGACGTCGTTCATGAAGTCGTAGCCGGTCGTGCCGTCGACGGCCCAGTCGCTGCGCAGCGCCTCGCCGGGCGCGAGGATCTTCTCGACCACGATGTAGGGCCGCGCGTCGCGCTGCGCGGCGAGCCGCGCGTGCAGCCGCCGGCAGTACGCGCGCGGATCGGCGAGGCCGTCGACGTGATCGACGCGCACGCCGTCGACCAGCCCGGCCGCGTGGAGGCGCAGCGGCAGCGCATGAACGGCGTCGAACACCGCGTCGTGTTCGACGCGTACGGCCGCGAGCGTCGCGATGTCGAAGAAGCGCCGCCAGTTGAGCTCGTCGGCGGCCGTGCGCCACCACGCGAGCCGGTAGTGCTGGCGTTCGAGCAATCGGTGCAGGCAGGCGCGCGAGCGGGCGCGGCGCGGGTCGGCGCCGCGCAATACCGCGTCGAGCGCGTGCGGGCCGTGCGCGGCCGCATGATCGCGCAGCGCCGCATGGGCGGCGGCCAGCCGCGCGCTGCCGCGTGCCGGCGCGGCATCGAAGCGCTCGGCGAGCGCGTTCAGGTCCGCGCGGTTCGCGATGCGCAGGATTTCCGCGTAGGTGGCGGCGGCCACGGGCAGCCGCCGCCCGGGGCACGCGATATAGAAGCGGCCCGCGGCCGGATCGGCGCGCAGCGTGATGTCGCCGGCCGCGAGCGCATCGCCGTACGGCGCGCCGAGGCACGGCAGCAGCACCTTGCCGTCGAGCGCCGGGTCGGGCGGATGCCAGTCGATGTCGAAGGTGCGTGCATACGGGCTCGCCGGCCCCCATTCGAGCACGTCGTTCCACCAGCCGTTCGACGACCCGCCGACGCCCATGTGGTTCGGCACGATGTCGATGATGATGCCGAGGCCGCGCGCGCGCAGCGCATCGACCAGCCGCAGGAAGCCGGCTTCGCCGCCGAGTTCGGCGCTGAGCGCGCCGTAGTCGACGGTGTCGTAGCCGTGCAGCGAGCCGCGCTCGGCCGTCGACACCGGCGACAGGTACAGGTGGCTCACGCCGAGCCGCGCGAAGTAGTCGGCGTGCGCGGCCGCGTCGTCGAACGTGAAGCCCGCGTGCAACTGCAGGCGCAGCGTCGCGCGCGGCGTCATGAGCGGCGCCCCCGCGAACGGCGCGCATGCACGACGGCGGCGATGCGCGTGCGCACGTCGGTGTCGAACAGCGTGTCGACCGTGCGCGGCAGACGCTGCCGCCAGTTCGGATGGCCGCACGGCGGCCCCGGCAGGTTCGGCTGCGCGTCGAGCGCGAGCAAATCCTCGAGCGGCAGCAGCGCGAGCGGCGACGGGCTGATCGCGACGTAGCCGAGGATCGCGTTCACCGGCGGCATGTCGGCCGGCGGCGCCGCGGCGCCGGCCGGCGCGCACCCGGCCTGTTGCAGCGCGTGCCACAGCGCCGCGCGCTCGGTGGCGCGTTCCGCGTGGGCGGCGAGCAGCTCGGGCGGCGAAGCCGGCGGCGGCGTCGGCTTGCCCGGCTCGGGGCGCTGCACGGTGTCGTGTCCGAACGCCATGCGCTGCACGATCTCGTCGGAATCGTGCGTGCTCGCATCGTCCGGCGCCGGGGCGGCCACGTCGCGCGGCGGTGTGTCGTCGCGCCGTTTACCGGCTTCGGCGTCGGCGGCGACGCGCCGCCATCCGAGATCGACGCCGCGCCACCAGCCGGCCACGGTCGGCAAGTCATGCGTCGAGGTGGTCGCGATCGCATCGCGATCCCATGCGGACGGCGGCCGGAACGCGCCGTTCGCGTCGCGCTCGAACCACAGCACGCGCATGCCCGCGACGCCCTGCGCGCTGAGCCGTTCGCGCAATCCGGCCGGCACGGTGCCGAGATCCTCGCCGATCGCGATCGCGCGATGGCGGGCCGCCTCGAGCGCGACGAGCCGCACCAGATCGTCGAGCGGATAGCGCAGGTACGCGCCGCTGCGCGGCGAGCCGCCGTCCGGCACGATCCACATCCGCGCGAAGCCGAGCACGTGATCGATGCGGATGCCGCCCGCGTGCGCGAACGCGGCGCGCAGCAGCTCGATGAACGGCACGAAGCCGTCCGCGCGCAGCGCGGCGGGCGTCCACGTCGTCACGCCCCACGCCTGGCCGGCCGCATTGAACAGGTCGGGCGGCGCGCCGAGCGACACGCCGCGCAGCAGCGTCGTGCCGTGTGCCCACGCGTCGCTGCCGGCGCGATCGGAGCCGACCGCGAGATCGGCGATCAGCCCGGTCGCCATGCCTGCGCCGCGCGCCGCGTGCTGCGCGTCGCCCAGCGCGCGCGACGCGCACCATTGCAGGAAGGTGTGGAACGCGATCGTGTCGGCATGCGCGTGCGCGAACGCGTCGACTTCCGCCGATCCCGGCATGCGCCATTGCGCCGGCCATTGCCGCCAATCCGCGCCGATCCCGTGCTCGATGCAGAACGCCTGCAGCGCATCGAAGCGCGCGTGCGCGTCGAGCGCCGCGCCGCCCGCCGCGCGAAACCGCTGGTACGTGTCGCGCGACGGGTCGTCGCTCGCTCGCCATGCGTCGAAGCATGCACGCAGACGGCGCAGCTTCGCCGGCAGCACGCGGGGCCAGTCGATCAGTGCGGCGTCGGCGTCGGCGACGGCGGCCGATGCGCGCGGCGCGGCATCGGCGCCCGGCACCGCGTCGCAGTCGAGATACGCGACGTTGTGCCAGCGCCTCGACGACGGCGAATACGGGCTGTCGTGCGCGGGGAGGGCCGGAAAGCCGGCGTGCGTCGGGCTGATCGCCACGGCCTGCGCGCCGTGGCGCGCCGCGTGCGCGGCGAGCCGCGCGAGCGTCGTGTAGTCGCCCGCGCCGTCGTCGCCGGTGCGGCGCAGGCCGTAGAGCTGCGCGGCGATGCCCCAGCGGCTGTTCGCGTCGCGTGTGCGCGCGAACGTGTCGAACGGCCGCGCCCGCGGCGGTGCGATCGCGAGCCCGATACGCTGCTCGCCGACGTCGAGCGCGTGATAGCCGGCCATCGCGAGCGGCGGCAGCGTGCCGTGTTCGCCCGTGCCGCCCACGCGCCCGTCCACGTGCCCGCCGCTTTCGAGCGAGATCCTGAAGCGCGCGCCCGGCGCCGCGACGGTCGCGGGCAGCGTCAGCGGCAGGCCGGCGTCGCCGGTCAAGGTACGCGGCGGCGCCGCGTTCGCGTCGGCGAGCGCCGCCGCGCTGTCGACCCGCTGGATCGCGGTGCCGCACGGCCAGCCGAGCGCATCGACGAGCGCGACGAGCGCGTCGTCGTCCACGCGCCGCGCGACGCCGCCCGCGTCGGTCCAGTCGGGCTCCAGCCCGGCCGCACGGGCGAGCGCCGCGATCGGAACGTCGGTCGTCATGATGAACTCCGTCCGTTCGCGCGGTGATGCCGCGCATCCTGGTTGACCGCGCCGTCGCGCCACGCGATGCACGCGCGGGGCGGCACGTGCCCGCCCGGCAGCCGGTCGCGCGCGCGCGGCGGCGTCTCGAACACGATCTTGCCGACCGGCAGCGCGGGCAGCGTCGCGTCGTGCGAGCCGAGATTCAGCGCGATCGTCAGCGTGCTGCCGTCGCCGAGGCGCCAGCGCGCGGCGAGCGCGGGCGGGTCGCCGTCGCCCGCGAGCAGATCGACGCCGAGCGACCGCGCGCCGGCCAGGTGCGGCGTCACGAGCGCCGCGCGCACGGCCAGCGCGCTGCGGTAGAAGCGCCGCCACGCGGCCGCGTCGGGCCACGATTCGTCGGGCGGATGGTGCGACGACGAGCGCACGAACGTCGCGATGTCGTTCGGATCGGGAATCGCGTCGCGATGCGCGGCATCGGCGAACGCGGGAAACGCGGCGAATTCGCGGCGCCGGCCTTCGCGCACCGCGTCGGCGAGCGCGCCGCGATAGTCGGTGAAGAACTGGAACGGCTGCGTGCTGCCGTCTTCCTCGCCCATGAACAGCAGCGGAATCGACGGCGCGAGCAGCATCAACGCGGTGGCCGCGCGCACCGCGTCGTCGTTCGCGAGCGCGCGCAGCCGTTCGCCGAACGCGCGGTTGCCGATCTGGTCGTGGTTCTGCAGAAACACGACGAACGCGGTCGGCGGCAGGTGCGCGCTCGGCTCGCCGCGCGCCGCGCCGTCGTGCAGCGGCGACGGTTCGCCCTGATATGCGAAGCCTTCGCCGAGCGTGCGCGCGAAATGGCGCAGCGGCGCGTCGGCGTACGCGCGATAGTAGCCGTCGCGCTCGCCCGTCAGCAGCACGTGCGCGCTGTTGTGGAAGTCGTCGTTCCATTGCGCGTCGAAGCCGCCCGGGCCGAGCAGGCTCGCGGTATTGCGCTCGTTCTCCAGCACGAGATGCACGTGGCGCGCGTCGCCCGCGTGCGCGCGTACGCGGCGCGCGAGTTCGCGCAGCCATGCGTCGTCGCCGATCGCGTGCGCGGCGTCGATGCGCAGCCCGTCGAAACGGTACTCGTCGAGCCAGTACAGCGCGTTGTCGATGAAGAACGCGCTCGTCTGCGGGCGGGAGAAGTCGATCGCCGGTCCCCACGCGGTCTGCCGGTCCGCGCGGAAGAATTCGGGCGCGTAGCGCGGCAGCAGGTTGCCGTCGGGGCCGAAGTGGTTGTAGACGACGTCGAGGAACACCTGCAGCCCGAGCCCGTGCGCGGTGTCGACCAGCGACTTCAGCTCCTCGGGCCGCCCGTACGACGCGTCGGGCGCGAACGGCAGCACGCCGTCGTAGCCCCAGTTGCGCGCGCCCGGGAACGCGTTGACGGGCATCAGCTCGACGGCGGTCACGCCGAGTTCGGCGATCGTCGGCAGCCGCCGCTCGACGGCCGCGTAGCCGCCGCAGGCGCCGACATGCAGCTCGTACAGCACCGTCTCGTGCCACGGGCGGCCGCGCCATGCGTCGTGACGCCAGCGGTACGCGGTTGGATCGACGATCTGGCTCGGCCCGTGCACGTCGTACGGCTGGAAGCGCGACGCGGGATCGGGCACCGCGAGCGCGTCGTCGAGCAGGTAGCGGTACAGCGTGCCGGGGCCGCACGGCGCGACCGTCTCGAACCAGCCGTCGCCGGCCGGCGTCATCGGAATCGCGCGGCCGCCTTCGTCCTGCAGCTCGACGGCGGCCGTGCGGCTCGCGGGCGCCCACAGCCGGAAACGCGTGTGGTCGGCATCGACGCAGGTCGCGCCGAACGACGATTCGAATGCATGCGTGCCGGTTGGGCGGGCGGAACGGGATGTCATGGCGATCCTCGGGAAGGAGACTGATCGGGCGGCGGCACGGCCGCGACCGCGATCGCGGCCGCATGCGCGGCGACGTCGAGGCCCGCTTCCGGCCACGAGCGCGGGCCCGAGTCGGGCGTCGCGGTGTCGAGCAGGATCCGGTAATCGAGTACGGGCGCGGGCGGCATGAACGTGATGGTGTCGGCCGATGCGTTCAGCATCACGAGCAACGCCTCGGTGCGTCCGGTGCGGCCGGTGCCGACGCGCCGCATCGTCAGCGCGCGGCGTTCGCCGTCTTCCCACGCGGGGACGGTCAGCGCGTCGCCGCGTTCGTCGAACCATTCGATCTCGCGCATGCCCGGCGCGCCGTCGCGGTCGCCCGACGGGTAGCGCGGCGCCGACATCACCGGGTACATGCGCCGCAGCGCGGCGAGCCGCGACACGAAGCGCGTCATCTCGACGCCTTCGTCGCCGTGCGCCAAGTCCCAGTCGAGCCAAGACAGTTCGTTATCCTGGCAATACGCGTTGTTGTTGCCCTGCTGCGTGCGGCCGAATTCGTCGCCCGCCACGAGCATCGGCGTGCCGAGCGCGGTAAACAGCGTCGCGAGCATCGAGCGCGCGACGCGCCGGCGCACGTCGCGGATCGCCGCGTCGTCGGTCGGCCCTTCGGCGCCCCAGTTCGCGCTGCAGTTGTCGTCGCGGCCGTCGCGGTTGTCCTCGCCGTTCGCGTCGTTGTGCTTGCCCGCGTACGACACCAGATCGGCGAGCGTGAAGCCGTCGTGCGCGGTGACGAAATTGATCGATGCCCAGGTGCGGCGCCGCCCGTGATTGAACAGGTCGGCCGAGCCCGACAAGCGTGCCGCCAGTTCCGGGCGCTGGCCAGCGTCGCCGCGCCAGAAGCGTCGCACGGTGTCGCGAAACCGGTCGTTCCACTCGGCGAAGCCGGGCGGATGGCGGCCGAGCTGATAGCCGCCGGGGCCGAGATCCCACGGCTCGGTGATGAGCTTGCGCTGCGCGAGCACGGGGTCCTGCCGCAGCGCGTCGAAGAACCCCGCGCCGGGTTCGAAGCCGTGATCCTCGCGGCCGAGCGTCACGCCGAGATCGAAGCGGAAGCCGTCGATGTTGAACGCGGTGGCCCAGTAGCGCAGCGAATCCATCACCATCTGCACGACGCGCGGATGCGACATGTTCAGCGTGTTGCCGCACCCGGTTTCGTCGACGTGGTAGCGCGGATCGTCGGGCCGCAGCCGGTAATAGCTCGCGTTGTCGAGGCCGCGCCACGACAGCGTGGGCCCGAGCTGATTGCCTTCGCACGTGTGGTTGTAGACGACGTCGAGCACGACCTCGATGCCGGCCGCGTGCAACTGGCGCACCGCGATGCGCATTTCGTCGAGTCGCCGCGTCGTCAGATACGACGGCTCCGGCGCGAAGAACGCCGCCGTGTCGTAGCCCCAGTAGTTGCGCAGCCCGCGTTTCACGAGCTCGCGCTGCTGCAGGAACGCGTGAATCGGCAACAGCTCGACCGTCGTCACGCCGATCGACAGCAGATGATCGATGAACGCCGGATGCGCGAGCGACGCGAACGTGCCGCGCTCCGGCGGGCGCAGCCCGGCGCGGCGCATCGACGCGCCGCGGACGTGCGTCTCGTAGATCACGGTACTGCGCCACGGCACGTTCGGGCGCCGGTCGTTGCTCCAGTCGAACGCTTCGTCGACGACCACGGCTTTCGGCATCGCGGGCGCCGAATCGCGGCGGTCCATCGACAGATCGGCCCGATTCGAATGCACGCGATAGCCGAACAGCGCGTCCGACCAGCGGAACTGGCCGACCAGCTTGCGCGCGTACGGATCGAGCAGCAGCTTGGTCGGATTGAAGCGATGGCCGTTCTGCGGCTGGTAAGGGCCGTCCGCGCGAAACCCGTACACGGTGCCCGGATGCGCGTTGGGCAGGTAGCCGTGCCACACCTCGTCGGTGCATTCGGGCAGGTCGAGGCGCGCGAGTTCCTTGCGGCCGGTCGGATCGAACACGCACAGCTGAATGCGATGCGCGTGCGCGGAAAACACCGCGAAATTGGTCCCGAGGCCGTCCCAGGTCGCGCCGAGCGGATAGCTGCGGCCGGATTCGAGACGGGTGGGGAGGGCGGTCGGCATGGGGCGGTTCTCCGTGTCGAGGGCGCGAGCGAGTGATCAGGCAGGGGTAAGCCACAGCGTCGCGAGCGGCGGCAGGCGCAAGGTCGCCGACCACGCCTCGCCGTGGGCCGGCACGGCTTCGGCCCACACGGCGCCGTCGTTGCCGGCGTTGGTGCCGCCGTACGTCGCGGCATCGGTGTTCATCAGTTCGCGCCAGTGCCCGGGCGCGGGCAGCCCGAGGCGGTAGCCGCTGCGCGGCACGGGCGTGAAGTTGCACACGGCGACGACGAGGTGCCCCGCATCGTCGCGGCGGGCGAACGCGAACACGCTGTTGTCGCGGTCGTCGCCGATCAACCAGGAGAACCCGGCCGCGTGGCAGTCGAGCGCATGCAGCGCCGGTTCGGCCGCATACGTGCGGTTCAGGTCCCGCACCAGCCGCTGCACGCCGCGATGCGCGGGCGCGTCGAGCAAGTCCCAATGCGGTGTCGCATCGTGCGCGAACTCCGACCATTGCGCGAATTCGCTGCCCATGAACAGCAGCTTCTTGCCGGGATGCGCCCACATGAAGCCGAAATACGCGCGCAGCGTCGCGAGCCGCTGCCACGCGTCGCCGGGCATCTTCGCGACGAGCGAGCCCTTGCCGTGCACGACCTCGTCGTGCGACAGCGGCAGCACGAAGCGCTCGGAGAATGCATACACGAGCCCGAACGTCATCCGGTCGTGGTGATAGCGGCGGTGGATCGGGTCTTCGTGCAGGTATGCGAGCGTGTCGTGCATCCAGCCCATGTTCCATTTGAAGTCGAAGCCGAGCCCGCCGTCGGCGGTCGACGCGGTGACGCCCGGCCATGCGGTCGATTCTTCCGCGACGGTGACGACGCCGGCCGGCGCGGACGCACCGTGCAGCGTGTCGTTCAGCCGGCGCAGGAACGCGACCGATTCGAGGTTCTCGCGGCCGCCGTGCACGTTCGGCACCCATTCGCCTTCCTTGCGCGAATAGTCGCGGTACAGCATCGACGCGACCGCGTCGACGCGGATGCCGTCGACGTGATAGCGGCGCGCCCATGCGAGCGCCGACGCGACGAGGAATGCACTGACTTCGGTGCGCCCGACGTTGAACACGCACGTGTTCCAGTCGGGATGCATGCCTTCGCGCGGATCGGCATGCTCGTACAGCGCGCTGCCGTCGAATTGCGCGAGCCCGTGCGCGTCGTTCGGAAAATGCGCGGGCACCCAGTCGACGATCACGCCGATGCCGGCCGCATGCGCGCGATCGACGAACCGCGCGAAACCCTCGACCGGCCCGAAGCGCGCGGACGGCGCGAACTGCGCGAGCGGCTGGTAGCCCCACGAGCCGCCGAACGGGTATTCGGCGATCGGCATGAACTCGACGTGCGTGAAGCCCATCCCCTTCACGTATGGAATCAGCCGCTCGGCGAGTTCGTCCCACGTCGCGCTGCGGTCCATCTGTTCGGGGATGCGCTGCCACGATTCCGGATGGACCTCGTAGATCGACCACGGCACGCGATAGCGGTCGTCGTTGCGCGGCCGCGCGTGCATCCAGCCGTCGTCGTGCCATGCGAACGCGTGGAGCGCCGCGACGTCGGCGACCACCGATGCCGTGCTCGGCGGCGCCTCGGTCGCACGCGCGCACGGGTCGGCCTTGTGCGGCAGCACGCGCCCGTCGGCCGCGCGCAGCTCGTACTTGTAGCGCTCGCCCGCGCCGATGCCCGGCACGAACAGCTCCCATACGCCCGACGGCCGCCGCAGCCGCATCGGATGGCGGCGCCCGTCCCATGCATTGAAATCGCCGACCACCGATACGCGCTGCGCGTTCGGCGCCCAGACCGCGAAGCGCACGCCGTCGGTATCGTCGATGCGCGCCGGCGTCGCGCCGAGGCAGTCGAGCACGGCATCGGGATCGCCGGCCGAGAAGCGCGCGAGCGCCGCTTCGTCGAGCAGCGTGCCGAATGCATACGCGTCGTCGGTGACCTGGTGCGCGTTCGGCCAGTCGATCGCAAGCAGGTAATGCGGCCAGCCGCCGTCGTGCGCGATCGTCCCCGCGAAGCAGCCGGCGCGATCGATGCAGGCGAGCGCGCCGAGCTCGGTGCCGTCCGGCGACAGCGCGCGCACGCGCTCCGCACCGGGCAGCAGCGCGCGTACGACGATCCGGTCGGCCTGTTCGTGCGGGCCGAGGCACGCAAACGGGTCGGGATGGCGGCCGGCGAGCAGCGCGTCGATATCGGCGCGTTCGAACAGCGTGTCGGTCATGGGTGTCCTCCGTCGTCGGGCAGCACGCCGTCGCCGAGCAGCCGGTCGACCAGCGCCGCGAGCCCGCCGACCGGCACGCTCAGCCAGTCGGGCCGGTTCGCGGCTTCGTAGCACAGCTCGTACGACGCCTTGTCGATCAGAAACAGCGCGAGCAGGCGGTCCGCGTAGTGCGGATCGACGAAGCGCGCGGGCGCGTGGTCCGCGGCCGCGCGATAGCATTCGACGAAGCGGTCGGCGGCGGCCTGCCCGAAGCGGTCGAACAGCGCGCGCTTGCGGCCGGCGGCCTGGGGCGGCGCTTTTTCGATCGCGAACTGCGCGGTCGCGCTGACGTATGACAGCGAGCGCAGCAGGCCGGCCACGTCGCGCAGCGGATGCGATTTCGCGCGACGCCGCTCGAGCGGGCGCGCCGGTTCGCCTTCGAAGTCGATCAGCAGCGCGTCGCCCTGCACGTCGAGCACCTGGCCCAGATGGAAATCGCCGTGAATCCGCGTGCATTGCGCGTCGAGCGTGCGCGGCACGAGCTCGCCGAGCGCCAGCACGGCCGCGTCGCGCGACGCGAGCAGCGCATCGGCCGACGCGCGGGTGGGCACATCGAGCGCATCGAGCCGCGTGCGCAGCACGTCGAGCGCGCGCTCGAACGATGCGATCGCGTCCATGCACCAGCCGTCGATGTGATCGGGCGTCGCGCGCTCCGGCGAGAACGCGGGATCGTCGGACGGCTGCGCGAGCGCGACGTGCAACTGGCCGAGCCGCGTGCCGATGATGCCCGCGAACGCCGCGTAGCCGAGCAGCGCATCGGGTTCCTCGTCCGTTTCGGCCGCCTCTCCTTCGTCCGCGGCCGGCAGCGCGAGTTCGTCGATCGCGCGCCGCAGGAAGTCGAACGAGCGCGTCCACGCATCGCCCTGGTTGTCGACGTAGCGCTGCAGGATCGCGACCGTATGCGGCGTGCCGTCCGGATCGACGTGCACGACTTCGCCGGCCAGCGTCGCGGTGTTCGCATAGCCGATGCGCGTCAGGTGCCGGCTCATTTCCGCTTCCGGATGAACGCCGTGCGCGACCTTGCGCACCAGCTTCAGCACGATCGCGTCGCCGATCACGAGCGAGCTGTTGCTCTGCTCGGCCGCGAGCCAGCGCACTTCCGCGTCGTCGCCCGGATCGAGCCCGGCGAGCGCGTCTTCCGGCAGAAAGGTGAGCCGGCCGCCGTCGGACGTGGGCACCGTCGCGCCGTCGCGCAGCTTGCGCAGCATCCCGCGCGCGAACGCCGGCAGCGCGAACGCGTCGGTCAGGTAGCCGACCGTATGGCCACGCCGCACGCGCGCCAGCGCGAGTTGCGCGAACAGCGGATGGGACGTCTCGCCGCCCCACGCGGCCGCGAGCGGCACCACGTAGCGTTCGACGCCGCCGTCGCTCGCCGACACCCATGCCTCCGCATACTGGAACGGCTCGTCCGGAATCGGCGTGACGACGTTCAGCCACGCGTCGCCGATCTTGCGGTCCTTCGACGCGAACCAGCGCCGCCGCGCGAGCCATGACGCAAGCGCGTCGTGCGCGAGCGTGTGCAGCTGCGAGACGTCCGGCCGCGTGTCGCCGCGCCGCATCACGAGCGTCACGTATTCGGGCAACGGTTCCGCGTGCGGCTGCCGCCACGACGGCTCGCGGCCGTGCTCGGCGAGCACGAACCAGAGGAATCCGTACGGCGGAAAGGTGAGGAGATACGGGAGCTGTCCGATCGGCGGAAACGGCGAATCGGACGTCATCTCGATCGGCACGCGGCCCGCGAATTCGGACAGGTCGAGCTCGACCGCCTGCGATGCGCGCGACAGGTTCGCGACGCACAGCAGCGGCTCGTGGCCGTCCAGCTCGCGCAGATACGCGAGCACCTTGCGGTTGTCCGGGCGCAGGAAGCGGATCGTGCCGCGCCCGAACGCCTGCGACGCCCGGCGCGTCGCGAGGATGCGCCGCGTCCAGTTCAGCAGCGAATGCGGGTCGCGCGTCTGCGCCTCGACGTTGATCGCGTCATAGCCGTACAGCGAGCCCATCACCGGCGGCAGCACCAGCAGTTCGGGGTCGGCGCGCGAGAAGCCGCCGTTGCGGTCCGACGACCACTGCATCGGCGTGCGTACGCCGTCGCGGTCGCCGAGGTGGATGTTGTCGCCCATCCCGAGCTCGTCGCCGTAGTAGATCACCGGCGTGCCGGGCATCGACAGCAGCAGCGAATTGATCAGCTCGATGCGGCGCCGGTCGCGCTCCATCAGCGGCGCGAGCCGGCGCCGGATCCCGAGGTTCAGCCGCGCGCGCCGGTCGCTCGCATAGGTCTGCCATAGCAGGTCGCGCTCCGAATCGGTGACCATCTCGAGCGTCAGCTCGTCGTGGTTGCGCAGGAACACGGCCCACTGGTTGCTCGGCGCGAGCGCCGGCGTCTGGCGCATGATGTCGAGGATCGGGAAGCGGTCCTCGCTCGCGATCGACATGTAGATGCGCGGCATCAGCGGGAAGTGGAACGCCATGTGGCATTCGTCCTCGTTGCCGAAATATTCCTGCACGTCTTCCGGCCACTGGTTCGCTTCCGCGAGCAGCATCCGGTTCGGGTATTCGGCGTCAATCGTCGCGCGGATCCGCTTCAGGATCGCATGCGTCTCCGGCAGGTTCTCGTTGTTGGTGCCTTCGCGCTCGACGAGGTACGGCACCGCGTCGAGCCGCAGCCCGTCGATGCCGAGGTCGAGCCAGAAGCGCATCACCTGGATCACTTCGCGCACGACGGCCGGGTTGTCGAAGTTCAGGTCGGGCTGGTGCGAGTAGAAGCGGTGCCAGTAATACTGGCCGGCCACCGGGTCGTGCGTCCAGTTCGACGTTTCGGTATCCAGAAAGATGATCCGCGTGCCCGCGTATTTCGTATCGGTGTCGGACCACACGTAGTAATCGCGATACGTGGAGCCCGGCTTCGCGCGGCGTGCGCGCTGGAACCACGGATGCTGGTCCGACGTGTGGTTGATCACCAGCTCGGCGATCACGCGGATGCCGCGCGCATGCGCTTCGCGGATGAAGCGCCGCACGTCGGCCAGCGTGCCGTAGTCGGGATGCACGTCGCGGTAGTCGGCGATGTCGTAGCCGTCGTCGCGTCGCGGCGACGGATAGAACGGCAGCAGCCAGATCGTGTCGACGCCGAGCTCGGCGATGTAGTCGAGCTTCGCGATCAGGCCGGGGAAATCGCCGATGCCGTCGTTGTTCGAATCGTAGAACGACTTCACGTGCACCTGGTAGATGATCGCGTCCTTGTACCACAGCGGATCGTCCGCGCAGAGCGCGGGTTCGCGGCGGCGCGCGCGGCGCCGGCGCGGCGTGCCGGCCGGCGCGAGCGACGGGAATTGCGCGCGGCGCACGTCGTCGAGGGAATCTTCGCGTTTCATCATCCGTGGGCTCCCGAGGAAGGTCGGGCGTCGTCCGGCGCGGGCGTCGCCGCCCGCGCGGCGCCCGGAGGCGGCGTGAGCCGCCAGATGGCGTACGGCCGCACGTGCGGATCGAGCGACACGTACTGGCGCTGGCCGCGCCAGGTCTGCGCGTGCGCGGCGTCCTGTTCGAGCGCATCGAGCGGCTCGCCGTCGGCCAGCCCGAGGCCGCGCCACAGCGCCGCATCGAGCGTGAAGTTGGCGGCCTGCGGATGCCACGGGTCGAGGCTGATCGCGACGACCACCACGCTGTCGAACGCGGGGGTCGCCTTCATGAACACGAGCACCGAATCGTTGTCCGCGTCGACGAACGTGAGCCCGAGATGCGTCTGCAGCGCCGGGTGATCGCGCCGCGCGCGGTTCAGCCGCGCGATTTCCGCGCCGATGTGCGCGGCCTTGCTCCAGTCGCGCGCGCGCAGCTCGTATTTCTCCGCATCCGCGTATTCCTCGCTGTCCGGCAGCGGCGCCGATTCGCCGAGCTCGAAGCCCGAGTACAGGCCCCACGAGCCGGCCAGCGTCGCTGCGAGCGCCGCGCGGATCACGAACTGCGAGCGCGGCGCGTTCTGCAGGTGGCGCGGGTTGATGTCGGGCGTGTTGACGAAGAAGTTCGGCCGGAAGAATTCGCGCGCGGGGCCGGCCGTCAGCTCGGTCAGGTAATCGATGAAGTCGCGCTTCGATTCGCGCCACGTGAAATACGTGTAGGACTGCGAGAAGCCGACTTTCGCGAGGCGATACATCATCCCCGGGCGCGTGAACGCCTCGGACAGGAACACGACGCCCGGATGCCGGCCGCGCACGTCGTCGATCATCCACGCCCAGAACGGCAGCGGCTTCGTGTGCGGGTTGTCGACGCGGAAGATCCGCACGCCCGCGTCGACCCAGAACAGCACCGCGTCGCGCAGCGCGAGCCACAGGTCGGGCAGCGCGTCCGGCGCGTAGAAATCGGGGTTCACGATGTCCTGGTAACGCTTCGGCGGGTTTTCGGCGAAGCGCAGCGAGCCGTCGGGCCGCCACGCGAACCAGCCCGGATGCGCGGCGAGCCACGGATGGTCGGGCGAGCACTGGATCGCGAAATCGAGCGCGATCTCGAGCCCGTGCCCGCGCGCGGCGTCGACCAGCGCGCGGAACGAATCGAGCGTGCCGAGTTGCGGATGCACGGCCGTGTGCCCGCCGTCGGGCGAGCCGATCGCATACGGGCTGCCGACGTCGTCGGGGCCCGCGGTCAGGCTGTTGTTGCGGCCCTTGCGGGCCGACATGCCGATCGGGTGGATCGGCGGGAAATACAGCACGTCGAAGCCCATGTCGCGGATGCGCGGCAAATGCGCGATCACGTCGTCGAACGTGCCGTGCCGGTGCGGATCGTCGCTCGCCGAGCGCGGAAACATCTCGTACCAGCTCGAGAAGCGCGCCTTGCGGCGTTCGACGTCGACGGGGTAGGTCGTCGCGTCGTGCGTGACGAACGGGCGGTAGCGCAGCGCCGCGTACGCATCGGCGAGTTCGGGCGCGCCGATCAGTGCGAGGCGGTCGTCGGGCGACGCGTCCTTGAGCTCGGCGGCGAGCCGCTCCATCTGCTTGCGCGCGCGCGGATCGACCGGCTCGGCGTGCTTCAGCGCGGTCGCGAGCAGCAGTTGCGCTTCGCGCACCTCCAGCGTCACGTCCTGGCCGGCCGCGCGCTTCTTTGCGATATCGGTGACGAGTGACGCCCAGTCGTCGCGCCACGCGACCACGCGGAATTCATGACGGCCGAGCCGGTCGAGCGTGACGCGCGCATGCCAGCGGTCGTTCGGCTCGGCGTTGAACGGCACTTCGCGCCAGGTATCGTCGTCGGCGGCGCGCCACTGAAGCACGGCCGCCAGATGCGCGTGGCCGTCGGTGAAGATCGACGCACCGACGACGAGCGGCTCGCCGATCACGCGCTTGATCGCGAAGCGGCCGCCGTCGACCGACGGCTCGACGCGCTCGATCGCGATCCGGTCGGCCGCGAGCGCCGCCGACAGCACGGTGCGTTCACGCGCGGCGTCCGGGCGTGTCGTGACGGGCGGCGCCCGCCACGCGTGCAGCAGCGCATACGCGCCGGGCGCGAGCGCGAACGGTTCGAGCGCGGCAGGCGGATGCGCGTGCGCGCCGGCCTGCGTGACGACGCGCGTGAAGCCGCCCGGCACGCCGGGCAGGATCGTCGCGGGGTCGAGCGTGGCGGGCGCGTCGAGATCGGGATTCAACGCGATCAGCAACGCCGCGTCGTCATGGTCGAGCGACGGGCCCGTACCGCGCAGCAGCGCGGTCGCGTGCGCGGCCGGCGCGCTCAGTTGCACGATTTCGCCGCGCGTCGCCGCGACCGGGGTGGCGCGGCGCCACGCGTTCGCATCGGCGAGCGCGCCCGACAGGTCGAAACGCGCGTGCTCGAATGCGGCGCGGTAACGTTCGGCATCCGCGTCGCGCGCCATCAGCGGCACCGTCACGCCGCGCTCGAATCCCATCGGCACGAGCCAGCCGGTGCCGACGGCCGCGGCCGTCCACAGCGCGCGGCGATACGCGCGGGCGACGGTGTCGTCCGACGCGTCGGGCCAGTCGTCGGCGAGACGCGGGCCGTCCGGCGCATCGGGGAACGCGATCGGCGCGCCGATCCGACGCAGCAGCCGGTGTTCGTCCGCGAACCACGGCGCGCGCAAGTCCCACCAGCGCACCGATGAAAACACCGCGTCGAACCCGGCGCCTTCGAGCTGCGCGAGCGCATCGCGCGCATGGCCGGGCACACCGGCGAGCACCGCGGCGTCCGGGCGTGCGCGGCGCAGCGCCGCGCGCCACCCCGGCCACCAGTCGGCCGGCAGATGATGCGGCGCGTCGATCAGGAAGCCGGCCGCGCCCGCGTCGGCGAACGCCGCGAGATGCGCGCACCACCATGCCGACAGCGCGTCGCGCACCGCTTCGTCGCCGGCGTTCGCATGCGCGATATCCAGCGCGTGCGCGGTGCCGCGCGGATCGATCAGCGCGTCGTCGTGCGTGTGCTCGACGTACCAGTCCGGATGCTCGGCGCGCAGCGGGTTCTCGCGTGCGATGCGATCGGGCACGACTTCGAGCAGCAGGCGCAGCCCGTGGCCTTTCGCCAGTTGCGCGAGCCGCGAGAAGGTTTCGAGCGCGCTCGCGCGCGTCTCGAACGACCGGGCCGGCCGCCGGAAATCGGCCACGTGGCGCGGAAAGCCGGCGACGCTCGCGGCCCAGAACGCGCCGACCAGCACGTGGTCGAAGCCCATCCCGGCGATATGCGCGAAGGTCTGCGGCCACGCGTCGAGCGGCCCGACGAGGCGGGCGTCGCAGAAGTAGAGGTGTGGAGCGAACGGCGGTGTGGAGTCCATGGCGTGGCGCGGGCGGATGGCGGCGATCGGTAACGCAGCGGCATCGCAATCGGTGTGCCTGCTGCGCGATTACCGGCGGAACAGGGCGTGCACGGGAAGGCGGTTTGAAGGGGCCTGTCGTTTTTACATGACCGCCGAGGCCGCACCTGTATTACATGCGCGGGATGGATCGAATATCCGAGCTGTCGCCCGTCGCCGGATCATCGTCCGTATCCGGAATCGGCACACCGGGGTCATAGCGCACCACCTTGCCGTGTTCGATCCGGTGCGGGAACGACGGCGGCGCGTCCACGTCATCGCCGAAACGCGCACGCACGAACGCGCGCAGCAGCGCCACGCGCGTCTCGCGGCCGTGGGCGCCGCAGGTCGACGGGCCGTCGACGAAGGTGGCGTCGCATTCGACGTCGTCGCCGTGACGCGCGATCCGCAGGTCCTCCACGCGATCGAGCACCGCACCGGCGTCGGCCCACGACGCCGACGGCGCGAACGGCGCGTCGAGATGCCGGAACGCGTCGCAGGCGGCCGTCACGACGACGGTCGGCGCGACGGCCGTGAAGCGCAGCGTGTCTTCATCGTCGGCGCACAACGCGCGTGCGCACCAGTAGTCGAGATCCTTTCCGTCGAGTGCGTCGGTTCGCATGGGCTGCCTCCGTCGGAGCGAGAAAAGGCTCACCGCGCAAGCGCCGTGCCCGTCGCGGGCGTCGCGCGCATCCGCGCGACCAGCGGATAGTGGTCCGATGCGTGCCGCGCCCGCGCGCTGCGATGTACGACCACGTCGACCAGCAGCTCGCCCGGATGAATCCAGATCCGGTCCAGCGAGAACACCGGGCACACGGTCGGGAACGTGCGCGGCGCCGGCGCCCGCCGGAACCGCGTGACCAGCGCTTGCAGCGCGCGGCCGCGCACGAACCACTCGTTGATGTCGCCAAGCAGGATCACCGGCATCGCGCCCGTGTCGAACGCCGCGAGCAGCCGCTGCACCTGCGCGCTTCGTTCGCTCGCCGACAGCCCGAGATGGGTCGCCACCACGCGGATCGGGCCGACGCTGCACTCGATGTCGGCGTCGAGCGCGCCGCGCGGCTCGCGCGGGTGGAACGACAGGTCGAGCGTGCGCGCCGCGCGGATCGGGCAGCGCGACAGCACCGCATTGCCGTAGCGGCGCTCCGGCGTGTCGATCGTCGGGCCGGCCACCGCGTGCATGCCGGTCGCGTCGCGCAGATGCGCGAGCACGTCCGGCGCGCGCGTGCCGCCGAGCGGCACCTCCTGCAGCGCGATCACGTCCGCGTCGAGTTCGTCGATCACCGCCGCGATCCGATCGGCCGAGCGCGCCGGCCACGCGCCGTAGCCGCCGCGGATGTTGTAGGTCGCGATCCGCAGGTCGCGCCCGCCCGGCGCGGCGGCAGGCGCCGCGTCGGCGGTGACGACGTGCGGCGGCGGGGCCGCGTGTTTGCTCAGCGCCATCGTCGCAATATCCTCACGAGCAGGATCGACACGCCGACCAGCGCGAGGCCGATCGCCGCGAGCCACGCGAACGCGCCAGGGCCGGGATGGCTGAGCGCCGCGGTCAACTGATGCGCGAACGTGACGGTCAGCACGATGCCGGGCAGCATCCCGAGCGCGGTGCCGATCAGGAAGTCGCGCAGCCCGATGTGCGACGCGCCGGCGACGAGGTTGACGACGGTAAACGGCGCGATCGGCAGCAGCCGCAGCACGGCCATCGCGACCACGCCGCGCCGGCCGATGTGCTCGCTCAGCCGGTTCGCGCGGGGGCCGGCGAGCCGGCGCACCGCGTCGCGCCCGAGCCAGCGGCCGAGCGCGTAGGTCGCGGCGGCCGCCGCCATCGAGCCGACGCCCGCATACGCGAAGCCTGGCCATGCGCCGAACACGAGCCCCGTCGCGGCGATCAGCAGCGTGATCGGCACCGCGAAGGTCGCCGCGACCACGTAGGCCGCGAGCAGCAGCGCCGGCGCGGCCGGCAGCCGGGCGATGGCGGCCACCGCATGCGACAGCGACGCGACGTTCAGGTGCGCGCCCAGCGGCGTGAAGCGCCACGCGAGCGCGAGCGCGGCGATCGCGAGCACGATCGCTCCGAGCACGAAAAAGCGCGCGGTGAGCGAGCGGTGCTGCTCGTGCGGCACGAATTCGCGCACGAACCGGTCCGGCTCGATCGGCTGCTCGGGATCGAGCCGCGCGCTGACCGGCACGAGCGCCTCGAATTGCGGCGACACGGCCGGATCGAGCGTGCGCAGCGTGCGGCCGGGCTTCGCGCGCAGCCGGTCGAGCACGACGTTCGGCCGCTCCCCGCCCGCGAACGCGTCGGCCACCGCGGCGGGCGTCGTGCCGAGATGTTCGGCCAGCAGCCGCTCGCGCATGCCGGCGATTGCCGCGCGAATGCGTGGATCGCCTGCCGCGACGAGCGCGATGCAGCATTCGGTGTCGAGCAGCATCGAGCGGTTGTTCAGGTTCGCGCTGCCGATCACGATGCATTCGTCGTCGACGATCGCGACCTTGCTGTGCACGTTCACGCACGCGTCGCCGAGCCCGTCGACGTGCGGATACAGCAGCCGGTAGCGGTCGAAGCGGTCGGCCGACGCGAGCGTCGCGTGCAGCCGCGCGCGCAGCACGCCCATCGTCGCTTCCTGCAGCCAGCCGCTCTGCACCCGCGGCGCGACGACCGTCACGTCCGGCCCGTGCGCATCGGCAAGGCGAGCGGACAACGCTTCGCGCACCACCGCCGCGGTGAAGTACTGGTTTTCGATATACAGGTGCCGGTGCGCGGCGCGGATCGTGTCCTCGACGAGCGCGCGCACCTGCAGCACCGGCTCGCGGCCGCCGTGGCGCGGCGCCGTATACGCGATGCCGAGCCGCACGTCGCGCACGTCGACGCGCGCATCGGGCGGCCACGGATCGTCGTCGGCCGCCCGCTCGAGATGCCGCTGCGCGCGGATCGCGATCGGGCGCCCGCACGCCTGCAGCCAGCGCGAGCGCGCCTGTTCGCCGATCGCGGCGGCCGCGTCGCCGTCGAACATCGCGTGCACGTCGTGGAACGGCGCGTACGGCATGCCGTGCTCGTCGCGGCGGCGCGGGTCGTCGGCCGCATGGGCCGGCGTGTCCCAGCGGGCGCGCGTCAGGTCGAGGCCGCCGACGAACGCGAGCCGGTCGTCGATCACGACGAGCTTCTGGTGATGCGACGCACCGCGCGGATGTGCGTCGTCGAGCCGGAACCGGATGCCGCGATGCGCGCGCCAGCCGGCCCGATACACGGGCGGCCAGTCGCGCTCCAGCGCGTAGATCATCGCGAAGTCCCACGCGAGCACGTAGATGCGCAGGTTGTGGCGGGCGGACGCGAGCGCGTGCAGGAAGGCGGCGAGCGTGTCGGGCAGCGTGTCGCCGGCGCCCGCGGGCGCGAGCCGCATCCGGCTGTCCACGTCCCAGCCGACGATGAACACGGTATGGCGCGCGCGCAGCAGCGCCGCGCGCAGCGTCGAGAAGTACGCGTCGCCGTCGACGAGCATCGCGAAGCGGTCCGCGCCGCGGATCGCGTCGCAGTTGCGCCCGCGCTCGAGCAGGCCGTGCCGCAGCGGGCCGTCCGCCGGCGCGGCGTCGATGCGCCGATCCTCGGCGCGGGTCACGCGGTCCGGCACGATCATCGAGCGCCGACGTCCCGGTCGCCGTCGATCCGCTGCAACAGTGCGTCGCAGCGCGCACGCAGCGCCTGCAGTTCCGGCGAATGCGCGTCGAGCCGCACGCGTTCGCCGTGCACGACCGCGATGTCGTAGATCTCCTGCGCGATCGTCGCCGACGCGTATGCGATCCTGATCCGGTCGAGCCAGTCGCATTCGGCGCGCCGGCACGCGAGCCACGCGCGCAACGCGCCGACCAGCTGGCTGGTCGTGAGCCAGGCGCCGGTGCGCATGCGCGCGGCGAGCTGGCTCGTCACGAGATAGGAGAGCAGGTCGGTCTGGGTCACACGAAACTCCTTGACGAGGTGTCGGGTTGACAGGTCCGCACGCACGCGATGTTTTGCAGCGTCTCGCAGATCGCCGCGAATTCCGGCCCGCTCGTGCGCGAGAACGAGACGGAGATGTCGTCGGTGTCCGGATCGTCGTCCGACTGCTGGACGATGAACCGTTTCACGCGCACGCGGCCGGGGCCGAGCGCTTCGTGCAGCGTGTTGAGCGTCAGGCCGCCGCGCTCGGCCACCAGCAGCAGCGTGCGTTGCTGGCGCTGCGCAATGAAACGGCGCTCGAGCGGCTTCACGCCTGCGAGGATAACGAGCACGATCGCCGTCGCGCCGACCGACGCAACGACCATGCCGCCGCCCGCGGCAAGCCCGACGCCGGCCACGGCCCACAGGCTCGCGGCCGTCGTCAACCCGCGCACCACTTCGCCGCGCAGCAGGATCGAGCCCGCGCCGAGGAAGCCGATGCCCGACACGACCTGCGCGGCGACCCGCGACGGATCGACCACGACGCCGTTCTGCCCGCGCACGTCCTCGAAGCCGAACGTCGATACCAGCATCACGAGCGCGGAGCCCACGCACACGAGCATGTGCGTGCGCAGCCCGGCGGCCCAGTTCAGACGCTCGCGTTCGAGCCCGATCACGCTGCCGAGCAGCGCGGCCAGCAGCAGGCGTCCAAGCAATTCGAGGTGACCGATCATGATGTGCATCCGTTCGGGCCCTGCGCGAGGCGGGCCCGGTAGCGCTTCGATGCGGAAAAGGGACGCAAGCAGCGTGCCGGCCGGGCACGGTCCGTGCGCGCGAGGCCCGGGGTGTGCGCGGCGTGCATGCGGCGCGCATTTTTTGCATCGCCATCGCAGATAAGACAGGAGGCCACCTTGGCACATCAACAGGACGCACAGGTTCGGGACCCGTATCGCGGCCACGAGATTCTCGTGTGGGCGCGGCCCAACGAGCGCGGCGCATGGCGCGACGAGGTACAGGTATACGTCAACGGCGCGCGCGTCGAGCTGGTGGTGCCGGAGGCAGCCGGCCCCGAATGGCTGACCGAGGTCGAGGCGCTGCGGGCAGGCGTCGAACGCGGCCGCTATTTGATCGATAAGCGCGTCGACGACGACTGAGCGGCATGGCGCTTGCGGCGCCGCGTGCCGCGACAGTATCCCGCAGCACTCCGAGAACCCATGCCGGCTGGCGCCGGGAGGAAACGATGAGCGATCCGCGCACCCTGCATATCTATCGTTACGACCCCGATCGGGACGCGCAGCCGTACCTGCAGCGCTACGAGATCGACGTGGACCCGGCCGACCGCATGCTGCTCGACGTGCTCGGCCGCGTGAAGCGCGACGACGAGACGCTCGCGTATCGCCGCTCTTGCCGGGAAGGCATCTGCGGCTCGGACGCGATGAACATCAACGGCAAGAACGGTCTCGCGTGCCTGACCAACATGCAGACGCTGCCGCGCGAGATCGTGCTGCGGCCGTTGCCGGGGCTGCCGGTGGTGCGCGACCTGATCGTCGACATGACGGATTTCTTCAATCAGTACCACTCGATTCGCCCCTACCTGATCAACGACACGACGCCGCCCGCGCGGGAGCGGCTGCAGTCGCCGGAAGAGCGCGACCAGCTCGACGGGCTGTATGAATGCATCCTGTGTGCATGCTGTTCGACGTCGTGCCCGAGCTACTGGTGGAACCCGGACAAGTTCGTCGGCCCGGCCGGGCTGCTGCAGGCGTACCGGTTCATCGCCGATTCGCGCGATCTCGCGACGGCCGAGCGGCTCGACGATCTGGAGGATCCGTACCGGCTGTTTCGCTGCCGGACGATCATGAATTGCACGGACGTGTGCCCGAAGGGGCTGAATCCGACCAAGGCGATTTCGGAGATCCGGACGATGTTGGTCAGGCGGACGGTGTGATATGCCACGTCTGAATGCTTGCTCCCGGACTTATGAAAATACCGAGATCAGTCGTTGGAGCAAAGGCATTTGGGCCGTCAACCGGTCCATCCTGGAAGGCGGCATGGCGATGAAGCGCAAGGGCGACGACTTCGATTGGTCGTAGTAGAAAATCGTGTCGTCGCCGTACTCCAGTTCCCGAGGAGCTGCATCGTTGATCGTGCGCACCGCGAAATACCTCTCCGCCAGCACATTTCCTGCCGAGCCTATCACCCGGAGACGAATTTCGTCGCCGTCGCCAAGAGAGCGAGGTGCCCCACACAGCTCGATTTTGTATTGCTCGCCACCGAACTCTTTCGTTCCCCCGTTAAAAGCTTGAGTATAGTTTTCGCAACCCCCATATGATTCGCGCAACATAAGAGACGGAATCGCCAAGACCAAAACGGCCGAGATCGCGATTAGATTTTTTCTGGTGACCTGCATATTTCGCCCAGACTTAATTATGGCAATGGGAATATATCAGGCTGTTTCGCTGCCGGACGATGCTGGTCAGACGGACGGTGTAGGGTCGTGCGTTCGGCGGGCGCGCCGCGTACATTCCTCCCTTGGCTATTTTTCGGCGACCGTGTCCGCATGCGCGGCCGGGCGCCGCGCCGCGGGCCGCTCGACGCCCGGATAGAACTGCCGCGCCCAGCGCTGAAACACCGGGTACGGTCCGTCACCGGCACCCGGCGTACCGTAGCCCGTGTAGTCGCGATTGTTCCACACCATGATGTCTTCCTTGAAAACGGGCACCAGCCACAGTCGGTGCAGCAACCGGCCGAGCGCGGCGTAGACGATCCGCTGTAACGGGGCGGGCCACTTCGACAGCCACGAAAAGCGGAACGAAATACCGTCCCGGAAGGTCCAGCGTAGCGGCGCGATCTGCACGCCGCACGCGAAGATCTTCGCTTCGAGGCCGATCGCCTTCATTTCATGGTCGGACGACACGCAGCCCAGGCCATGAACGCCAATCAGCGTGCTCCATCTGATGTTCTTCCACGCCATGTCCACCTGCATCGAAATGCGCGGCCCGTCGATTACGGGCGCATGCGGTTTCATGTCCTTCCAGCGATGCAGCGCGCCGAAATGTTCGAGGTCGTAGCCGTTTTCCGGCAGGTTCTGCATCACGCCGCGCAGCGTGAATGCCTGGCCGACCGGCGCCGAGAAGCCGGTCATGTCCACTTCGGGCAACTCCCACGTCGGCGCCAGCCCGTCGGCGTTCTGCCACACGAACACGAAGCCGTTCCATTCGCGCACGTGCCATGTGCGAAGCACCAGTTCCTGGCTACCCTTCATGCAGCGGGCCGTGGTGCGCCGGCCGTCGGGGCCGTACGCGTAGTGATGGAACGGACAGACGATCTGCTCGCCGTCGACGGTGCCCCCGTGGCCGAGATGCGCGCCCTGATGCGGGCAATATGCGTCGACCGCACACGCGACGCCCGAGGCCGTCCGGTACAGCACGACATCGCGCCCCATGAAAGGCGTCGTGAGCACGGCCCCGCGCTTCAGCTCGCGGCTGAAACACAGCGCGAACCATCCGTCCGGATAGGGCAGCGGGGCGGCTTCGTCGACGGGGCTGGCTGCATGCATCGCGCGCTCCTGCGTCGGCATGGCGTTCATCGCGCGAATGCCCGGTCGGCGTGGGCGACGGCCGCCGGCACGGCGCCGTGTTGCCCATGTTGCCCGTCGGGCGCGTCGCCGCGGGCTTCCGGATAGAACTGCGCGGCCCAGCGCCGGAACGTCATGATCGGCATCTCGCCGGCCATCAGCGTCGGGCGCGCGTCGTAGTCGCGGTGGTCCCAGATGCGCAGGTCGCGCTTGAATTGCGGCACGAACCACAACCGGTACGCGGCGCTCACGAGCATCTCGTGCACGACCCGGCGCAGCGGCGACGGCCACGCCGACGCGCGTTCGACGCGCAGCGCAACGAATTCACGGCACGTCCAGCGATCAGGTTCGATCTGCGTCGGGAACAGCACGACGCGCGCGTGCAGCCCGAGGTCCGGCAGTTCCATGCGCGCGGCCATGCAGCCCAGGCCGTGCATCGTGATGTCCAGCAGCAACCGTTGCCCGAGCAGCACGAGCGTCGAGCGCATCGTCATCCGGTGGCCGTCGGCTTGCGGCGGCTCCAGCACGGGATTCGACCACCCGTGCACCGGGCTGAAATGATTGACGTCGACGCCGTTCTCGGCCGGATTCTGCAGGCTGCCGTTCAGCGTGTGGCACGCGCCGCGCGGCCGTGAATACCCGTCGAGGTCGAGTTGGGGCAGCGACCACGACGGCGGTGTGCCCGCCCGGTCCTGCCACGCGAGCACGACGCCGTTCCATTCGCACACGTGGCGCTGCCGCAGCACGACGGCGGGCGGCTTGCCGTCGCGCCCGGCCCGCACGCAAGTGCCGTCCGGCGCGAACGCGAGATGATGGAACGGGCACACGATCTCCTCGCCGCGCACGATGCCGCCGTGCCCGAGATGGGCGCCGAGGTGCGGGCAATGCGGCGCGACCGCGCGAATCAGGCCGGATGCCGTTCGATAGAGCACGACGTCCTCGCCCATGAAGCGCGTGACGACGAGCGCGCCGGATCTGACGTCGCGGCTGTATGCCAGCGCGAACCAGCCGTCCGGGTAGCGAGGTCGCGCCGCGGCGGGGTCGGGCGGGAAATGAATCGATGAATGCATGCGCATGTCTCCGTTCACCAGCGCGAATCGCGACGGTCGCGCACAGCGATTTCGTCGAGTGTCGGGAGCGCCGTCATCGCGATTTCGCCCCCTGTGAAGCGCCCGCCACCGAAATCGTCGCCGTGGTAGCGGGTGCTGAACGCGTGAAACTCCGCATTGCCCGCACTCATGTAGCCGAGCTCCGTCACGTACGCGTGCGCGTCGGCGTCGCCTGCCAGCACGCCTGTCGCTACCGCCTGCTGCGCGTCGATCAGGCGGCGTTCGTTCGCCGTGCAGAGCGCGGCCAACCGGTCGAGCGCCGCCGGAACGTCCAATTCCTCCGCGCGCATCAGGATCCAGACGGCGTTGAAGCGCTCGCGCGCGGACCGTTCCTTGCGAAACGAAAACAGGTCGTTGACGAGGATCACCGAATCGATCGCGGCGTTACGCGCGTCGGCCAGTGCCGCGTATTGCGCGAGGCGCTGCCCCATGTCGACGTCGAGCGCATATTCGGTGAGCAGCGTTATCCAGTGTCCGAAGCCCTCCACCCGGCGAAACGCCAGATAATCGGCGAGCGACAGGCGCGCCGCGTCGGTCGCCGTCGGGTCGGCCTGCGTGCGGATCTGTTCGCGGATGCATTCGACGAGCCGCTGCCGGAACGCCGGACGCGCGTCGAGTACGGTGCGCATCGCGCGCAGCGTGTCGTACAGCAGTTGCGCGGCAGGCGCATCGGCCGGCGGCGGCGTGCCGTCGACCGCGGCGAGGAAATGAGCGTGCAACGCGTCGAGCCCCGCCTGATCGCCGGTGCGCGCGAGATGCGTGAAGGCATCGTCCATCAGCGTCGTGACGTTCATCATGCGATGGATCGCGTACACGCGATCGGGCCGCGCGTTCGGGTAGCACAGGCTGCCGTATGCGGGAATCCGCTGCGCGAGGAAACGGCGAGCCGCCGCCTCGCTGCGATAGTGCCGCAGGATGTACGGGTAGTCGTCGATCGCAAGTTGCTGCTCGATCGCTTGATGCTGAGGGTGCCGGGCGAGCGGCAGCGACAGACGCGGCAGCGGCAGCACCAGCGTGTCCGTCGCGCCCGATGGGGCGGCCGCGGCGGGCGGCGTTCCGGATGCGTGCATGCGGGCCTCCGGGTTACGCGTTGGGTTTGACCGCGACGATGCTGTAGGTCGACACCTTGTTCTTGATCAGCGCGACGGACCAGTTTTCCGCGAGCACGCGCAAGTCTTCCAGCGTGTCCGGCGCGCGGTGCGGAAAATGGCGATCGATGTTGGCCTTGGCATCCATCAGCCAGCGCGCGACGTCGATGTTCGACGGCAGCACGCGCATGTCGCGGATCGCGAACCCGGCGTCGATCAGCACCTGCCTGAAATAGTCGGGCGTCTTGCGATGCTTGCACGCGATCCGGTCGACCTCGTCCGGCGTGTCGGACTGGTATTCGTTCAGATCGACGTTGTACAGATTGTCCGAGATGACGACCGAGCCGCCGCTACGCACACGCGCATGCAGCGCGCGCATCGCCTTTTCGTACAGCGCGTTTGGGAAATGCGAGATCACGCCGCGGATGATCACGAGATCGTACGGCGTCGCGGGATCGGGCAGCCGATCGACGTCCTGTGCGTTGCACTGATACAGGTTGATGCGCCCGGCGAGCCCGTGCTGCGCATGAAGACGTGCGCAGTACTCGAGCTGTTCGCGACTGACGTTGACGCCGTCGAGGCGCATGCAGCCCGGGAAACGGTCGGCGAGATACTTGAGGATGTAGCCCCAGCCGCAGCCGATGTCGAGAATGCGCTCGACGCGCGCGGGAACGGGATCGTCGAAGCCGGCGAGGCCAAGCTGGCGTTCGAAGTAGCGAATGCCCGACTCGTCGAGCGAGATCGGCGGCGTGGAGCGCGGATCGTCGTAGACGCCGAACTGGAACAACAGATATTCGCCGATCGCCTTGCGCCAGTCGTCCGGGCTGCCGGCGTAGGTCGTCTGCACTTTCCGTTCGTAATCGCTCACCGTGTCGCCGTGCAGCACCCGGATCGGCAGGGCGGGCGCCGGATGCGCTGCCCGCATGTCGGCGATCGCCTGTTCGCTGACCTGATTCATCGGAATCCTCGCGTCGTTTATTTTCGTCAAACTGGACAAAAACAACACCCGCCGATCGAGCGGCAGCACACGTATTCACGAAACGCCGGAACGAAAAAAAAGCGCGTGCCGATACGTACGATCGTGCGATTGAATAAAACGATGTAATGCTTTCGTTGAAACGTTATGAAGGTGAAAGATCCGTGCGCATTTATAGAATCCCCGGATAAATGGCGGAAAGGGCGCCGTGACGCGGCATCGCGAGGCAGGCCCGATCATGTGCGGGACGCCTGGCGACGCGGGTTGCACCGGCTGGCCGGTTCGGCTCCGTATGTGACTCGCATTTTCACGATTCGGATACTGCGACCGTGAACCGGAAACGAAGTGTCTTTGTTATATGAGAGGCGATTCGATTTTTCAAGAATCTTCCCGTCTGTTTTAAAAACACGGGAAAACAGGCGCCGATAAAGATATTGAAATCTCAATCGTCAATGACGGTGGGGATTGTTTCGATTCGATGAATCGAAAAAGCAGCCGCGCCGTGAACGAATCGCGCACGCGGCTGCCTCGGCCGGACGAGGCCGTGCGGACACACGGCGTCCGGCTCGACTGAAACGCCGTTCACGCATGAACGGACCGGGCGCGACCTAACTGCGCCTACGGCCGCGCGGCGACCTCGTCCAGATGCCACAGCAGATCGGCCGGATCGTCGTACACGCGCAGCGCGCCCGCCCGCTCCAGTTCGTCGCTGCCGTAGCCGCCCGACAGCAGCCCGACGCCCAGCGCGCGGCAGCGGGCGGCGGCGAGCATGTCCCAGATGCTGTCGCCGACCACCACCGTATGCTCGATCGGCACGTTCAGTTTCGCGGCGGCGGTCAGGAACAGGTCCGGGTCCGGCTTCGCATACTTCACCTGATCGCGCGTGACGACGACGTTCTTCGCCGGATCGACGCCGAGCGCCTCGAGATTGATCGCCGCGGTTTCCATTCGCCCGCTGGTCGCGATCGCCCAGCGAATGCCGGCATTCGACAGCGCGGCGAGCAACTCGCGCGCACCCGGCAGCGGCCGGACCTGCGCGCGCAGCCGCTGGTACGCGGCCGCATGCAGCCGTGCGAGCCGCTCGACGCGCTCCGCGTCGATATCGCCGGCCGTCTCGCGCAGCAGCTGGTTCAGGAACAGGCCGCCGCTCATCCCGATCTTGCGATGGATGCGCCATACCGACAGTTCGATGCCCTCGGCATCGAGCGCTTCCTTCCACGCGAGCACGTGCTGATAGACGCTGTCGACGAGCGTGCCGTCGAGATCGAACAGAAATGACGTTTCAATGCGCATGTAACTCTCCTGGCCTGATGGTGATCGGGCAAATCGTCGGTAAAACCCGATTCGTCACATTATCGGCGCGCGGCCGTGTCACCGCCATGTCCCGCGCCGCACGCGCCGCACGCGGCGCGCCCGGCGGCGGCGTGTCGAACAGCGCTGGTACAATCGCGCCGATGCGCCGGGCGGGCCGCCCGCGCGCGCCCAACCTTCGTCGAATCCCCGTATGGCAACCTCCGACGCCGTCAGTTCCGAGCAATCGTGGTGGGGCGTTCTGGCCCTGGCACTCTCCGCCTTCATCTTCAATACCACCGAATTCGTGCCCGTCGCGCTGTTGAGCGCGATCGGCGACAGCCTGCAGATGCAGCCGACCGCCGTCGGCCTGATGCTGACGATCTACGCGTGGGCCGTCGCGGTCGTGTCGCTGCCGCTGACCTTCGTCACGCGGCACGTCGAGCGCCGCAAGCTATTGAGCGTCGCGCTGCTGGTGTTCGTCGGCAGCCACGTCGTGACCGGCTTCGCGTGGAATTTCACGGTGCTGATGATCGGCCGGCTCGGCATCGCGTGCGCGCATGCGGTGTTCTGGTCGATTTCGATCCCGCTCGCGGTGCGGCTCGCGCCGAGCGACCGCAAGAGCCGCGCGCTCAGCCTGATCGCGATGGGCTCGGCGATCGCGATGGTGGCCGGCATTCCGCTCGGACGCGTGATCGGCGAGGCGTTCGGCTGGCGCATCACGTTCCTGATCATCGCGGGCGCGGCCGGCGTCACGCTGCTGTTGCTGCGCGCCACGTTGCCGTTGCTGCCGAGCCAGGGCGCCGGGTCGCTGAGCAGCATCGGCGTGTTCCTGCGCAAGCCGGCGCTGGTCGCGCTGTACGCGATCACCGTGCTGGTCGTGTCCGCGCACTTCACGTCGTACACGTACATCGAACCGTTCGTGCAGAGCATCAACCATGCGAGCAACAGCCGGATCACGTACGTGCTGATCCTGTTCGGCGTCGCCGGCCTGCCGGCCGCGGTCTGCTTCAATCGCGTCTATCCGCACCGGCCCGACGATTTCCTGCTGGCGTCGATCGTCGCGCTGTCGGGCTGCCTGCTGATCCTGTTCCCGTGCGCGCTGAACATCGTCACGCTGTCCGTGCACACGCTGGTGTGGGGCGGCGCGATCGTCTGTTTCGGGCTGGCGATGCAGGCATGGGTGCTGAAGCTGGCGCCCGAAGCGACCGACCTGGCCGTGTCGATCTACTCCGGGCTGTACAACGTCGGGATCGGCGCCGGCGCGCTGCTCGGCAACCATATCGCGGGCGACTTCGGGCTGCCGTGGATCGGCACCTTCGGCGGCGTGGTCGCGATCTTCGCGGCCGGTGTCGCGTGGGCCGCGTTGCGGCTGCATGAGCGGCGGGCAGTGGCTTAGCACCATCGCCACACCGCACTTCATCCCGCATGGTCAATGCGCCCCGCCGTGCCTGATCCCCGCCGCATCGCGCTGTCGCAGCTTCGCATACAGCGTCGTGCGTGAAATGCCGAGTTGCCGCGCGGCCGCCGACACGTTGCCGTCATGCTCGTCGAGCGCGCGCCGGATCGCGTCGAGCGACTGTTCGCGCAGGCTGGCGTTGGCGTGAGGGCGGCCGGCCGGCGCCGCGTGGCACACGTCCTCCGCGTCGGCAAGCACGTCGGCGTGCCGCGCCGCGGTCGCGCGATCGAGCGGTGCACGCACGGTGCGCACCCATACGTGGCTGCCATCGTCGCGCGCGATCCGCTGCGGCGTGCGCGACGGTGTCAGCAAGCGACGCTGCTGCGCGGGTGTCGCGCCGGGAAACAGTTGCCGGTGACCGACCGGCGCGACCGGCCCTTCGGGCGCGAGATCGAGCATCCGGCGCGCCAGGCGGCTCACCGCGCGCACGCGGCCCGCTTCGTCGAGCGCGATGACGCCGGCGAGCGGCGTGCCGAGCCAGCGCGGATCGAATTGCACCTGCAGCAGATGGCAGTCGCGCAGCATCGCATAGAGCCGCTGCTCGGCCGACAGCGATGCATGCCGGAACGGCTCGTGCAATTGTGCGACGTTGCGCCGGCCGATCCCGGTGATATCGAGCGCGCCGATCACTTCGCCGTCGAAACCGACGAGCGGCACCGCGAGACAGAATACCCGCGAGAACTCGTCGAGATAGTGCTGCGCGCCCGCGACGACGGCTTCGGCGCCGTCGTGAATCACGCAGCTCGGCGCGGTCGTGCCGATGTTCGGCTCGACGATCCGGCGGCCGGCGACGATCGGCGTCAGCAGCGCGTCGTCGCATTGCGGGCTGCGCCGCGCATGCACGATCGTGCCGCGTGGGTTGACGCACATGATCGCCCATTCGCGGCCGCCGAACGCGGCCCACAGCGGCTCGATCTCCTGCGCGACGCAGCGATAGAGCCGCCGGTCGTCGCGGGATTCGTCGCGCTCGCGCTGCATTTCATAGCGGGCGGCTTCCCACGGCCGCAGCCCGGCCGCGCGCGAACGCAGCCACGAGCGCGCGACGCTGGCCGGCAACGCCGTTTCCGGCAGCGGCTCGCCCGCGGCGAAGCGGGCGCGAAGCCGGTCGAGGTCGACCGGCCGTGCAGGGGATTCGGGGGCTGTATTCACGCTGCGCTCCAGTTGGGGTCGAAGGTCGGGGCTGGACGTGCAGGCCCCGTGTCGCGCGAATGCGTAATATAGCCCGGCGCCCCCGGCGCGGTATTTTCGCGGCGGCTACGCGCGGCCCCCGGCGGTCGCGATCTATTGCGCGGTCGACGGCGCATCGCCGCTCAATGCGGCAAACGCAGGATCGGCTTGAGCGTGCTTCCGTTGCTGCTGTCTTCCGCCGCCTGGTTGATCTGGTCGAGCGGATAGAACTTCACCAGCCGGTCGAACGGAAACCGTCCTTGCAGATACAGCTGCACGAGCTGTGGAATGAACGTCTGCGGCACGCTGTCGCCTTCGACGATGCCGCGGATCGTGTGGCCGCCGAGCAGCAGGCTGTTCACGTCGAATTCGCCCTTCGTGCCCAGCTTCGGCGCGCCGACCACGCCCATCGTGCCGCGCGAGCCGAGCGCGTCGATCCCTTGCGACAGCACGGCCGGCAGCCCGGTCGATTCGAGCGCGTAGTCGACGCCGCCGTCGGTGATCTCGCGGATCGCGTCGACGACGTCCACTTCTCGGCTGTTGATCGCATGCGTCGCGCCGAGCTCCAGCGCCAGCGCGAGCCGTGACGGCACGATGTCGACGGCGATGATCGTCGTCGCGCCGGCGATGCGCGCGGCCATCACGGCGCTCATGCCGACCGCGCCCGCGCCGAAGCTCGCGAAGCTGCTGCCCGGGCGCACCGCGAGCGAATTGATTACCGCGCCCGCGCCGGTCTGGATTCCGCAGCCGAGCGGGCCGAGCAGTTCGAGCGGCGCTTCCTTCGGCACCTTGATCGCGTTGTTCTCGCGTGCGAGCGCGTAGCTCGCGAACGACGACTGCGCGAAGAAGTGATCGTGCAGCGGTTGCCCGGCCTCGTCCCGCATGGCCGTCTGGCCGTCCGAGTCGGCGCCGCCGAAATTCAGCGCGAAGAACTGCCGGCAATACGCGCCGTGACCGCCGACGCACGACGCGCAGTGGCCGCACGCGCCGTAGGTCAGCACGACGTGATCGCCGGCCGCGAGCGTCTTCACGTTCGGGCCGACCGCCTCGACCACGCCGGCGCCTTCGTGGCCGAGCACGGCCGGCAGCGGCACCGGATAGTACTGGTCGCGCACGATCAGGTCGGTATGGCACAAGCCGGTCGCGACGACGCGCACGAGCACCTCGTCGCCGCGCGGCGCGCGAATGCGGGCGGATTCAATGGAGAAGGGTGCGCCGGCCGCGCGCGCGACAGCCGCGGTGACGGCGCGTGTATCGCGTTCGGTGTACATGATCGGTCTCCTCGTCAAATCGGATACAGCGGCGCTTCGCCCTTGATCGTCAGCCACTGCCACTGCGTGAATTCCTCCCAGTTTGCCGCACCGCCGATGCTCGAGCCATTGCCCGATGCGCCGACGCCGCCGAACGGGTTGATCGCTTCGTCGTTGACCGTCTGGTCGTTGATGTGCAGCAGCCCGGTGTTCAAGCGCTCGCCGATCCGCAGCGCGCGGCCGACGTCGGCCGACAGGATCGCCATCGACAGCCCGTATTCGGTTTGATTGGCGAGTGCGATCGCGTCCTCGTCGGTATCGAACGGCACGACGATCGCGACCGGCCCGAAGATTTCCTCGTCGAATGCCGGATTGCCCGGCGCGACGCCGCTCAGCACGGTCGGCTCGAAGAACAGGCCGCGATGGCCGCCGCCCGTCTCGACGCGTGCGCCCGCGCGGCGGGCCGCGTCGACCACGTTCGCCGCATGGTCGCGCTGCGCGGCGTTGATCAGCGGGCCCAGGCCGACGTCGCCGGTGGCCGGGTCGCCCACGGGCAGGCTTTGCGCCTTTTCGACGAGCTTCGCGACGAAGCGGTCGTGAATCGCGCGCTGCACGAGCACGCGGCCGGTCGCCATGCAGATCTGGCCTTGATGCAGATACGCGCCCCACGCGGTGTTGGCGACCGCGCGGTCGAGGTCGGCATCGTCGAGCACGATCAGCGAGTTCTTGCCGCCGAGTTCGAGCGATACCTTCTTCAGATGGCGGCCCGCCGCTTCGCCGACCTTGCGCCCGGCCGCGGTGGAACCCGTGAACTGGATCATCGCGACGTGCGGATCGGCGACCAGCGCCGCGCCGGCCGCGCCGTCGCCGGGCAGCACGTGCAGCACGCCTTCGGGCAAGCCGGCGAGCTCGAACACGCGGGCGATCGCGATGCCGCCGCACACGGCGGTGCGCGGATCGGGCTTCAGCACGACCGCGTTGCCGAGCGCGAGCGCCGGCGCGACCGCGCGTATCGCGAGGTACAGTGGAAAATTGAACGGCGAGATCACGCCGACCACGCCGCGCGGGCGGCGGCGCGCGAGCGACAGCCGGCCGGCCGTCGACGGCAGCACCTCACCGGCCGCGCGCGACGGCAGTCCGGCCGCTTCGTGCAGCGCCTTGATCGTGACGGACGTTTCGAACGACGCCTTCGCGCGGGTCGAGCCGCTTTCGCGCACGAGCCAGTCGACGATCGCGTCGAAGTGTGTTTCGGCGACGGTCGCTGCGCGGCGCAGCACCGCCGCGCGCTCGTCGTAGGGTAGGGCGAACCACGCGGGCTGTGCGCGATGTGCGGCGGCCGATGCGTCGGCGATGGCCGCGCTGTCCGCGAGACCGATGCGGCCGAGCGTGTTGCCGGTCGCCGGTTCGATCACGTCGGCCGCGTGCGGGCTCGCGTGCCAGCGTCCGGTGAAGATCCTGCCGCGCCAGATGTCGGCGTCGAAGAGGGCGGGGTTCCTGCTGCTATCCATGTGCGCTCCTGGGGAAATTCGGATCGCCGGATCGGGTGTTGCCTGGCGTCGACCGGCGTGCGCGCGAGGGTAGGCCGGTGTGGGGAAGCGGGGCTATCCGGGTTTCTTCCCACGCGCGGCGCGCGCATGGTTTGGAGAGCGTTCGCGATTCGGTGTACGGAAACTGGACAGTCGGTGGGTGGATTGTTGCGGCGTGCCGGCTGATGACGCGGCAGGTAGAGCGGGTGCGGCGCGACGTGCGTCGTATCTGAAGGCTCGGCGCGCAAAGCGGCGCCAAGGCCCATGCTCGGCTTTTCTCGAGCCAGGCCCCCTCCACCAGCAACAAGGCGCCAGACTTGCGCGTGATCGTCTCAGGCGTCGAGACCGGCGCCGCCTGCCGCCGGAACGCGACGCACACCAACCGCTCCTGCCATTCCGTCAAACTGGACGAATCCGTCCTTCACCTCGCCGATCCACGCCAGTCGCTTCGAAAGGGTCGATGCAGCCGGAGAACGGAATCCGCGTGCTCAAACCAGCATCGATTGTTGGGCGAAGATACCCGCCATCGCGCCCTGCGACGATGCCTGGGTGACCGAGGGCAAGAATGGCGTGGCGAGGTCGCCGGCGGCGTAGATACCGGGCATGCTGGTTTGGCGGCGCGCGTCGACCTCGAGGACGATGCCGGTTGGCGTATCGACCGTGGCGAGGCCCAGCGATTCATGCAGGCTTGCGGACGGCTTGTTGCGCGGCTGGGTGAACAGAATGTCGACCGCGACATGGCGGCGGGTATCGAGATTGACGGTGGTGATATGGCCATTGCGATGGGCGATCTCCACGATCCGGCCATCGACGACAGGGATGTTGCGGCGGGCCAGATCGGCCTGGATATCCGGCGCGATGTCGTGACCATCGGCGAAGACGGTCAATTTGTCGGTCCAGTCGCGGAACAGCCTGACAGACTGGTGCGACTGCGGGCCGGACCAAACGAGCCCCCAATGCTGGCCGGCGGCTTCAAAGCCGTCGCAATAGGGGCAGGGTACGATGGACGTGCCCCAGCTTTCCGCGAAGCCCGGAACATCGGGCATCTGATCGGCGACGCCATAGCTCAGGATCAGGCGGCGCGCCGTCAGGATTTCGTTATCGTCCGTGACGACACGGAAATCGTCGATCGCGCCGGACACGCTCTCCGCCCGGGCGTTGACCAGCGTGATCGTCGGATAGCGCGCCAGTTGCCGTCGCGCCTCGACCAGGATGTCCAGCGGCGGCTTGTGATCGTGGCCGAGCAGGCCATGCGAATGGCCGGCAAAGCGGTTGCGCGGCCGGCCGGTATCCAGCACGGTGACCGCGCGGCGGGCCCGACCGAGCTGCAGGGCGGCGGCGAGGCCGGCAAAGCTGCCGCCGATGATGATGACGTCGTTCATGGTGATGGGCTCCGTGTCGTGGATGAGGGGTGGGCGGGCCTGCTGCGCAATATCGTCCAGCGATACGCGAAGCCGCCCCCCCATTGGCTTGCACATTTCTGATACTGCGTGGTATCGTAATACTCGAATTTGAATACTGTCAAGTACTGGAATTGTCGTGACCGAAAACAACCCGGGCCGCCGCGGCCGGCCGGCCAACGAAGCGCTTCGCCAAACGATAGTCGACGCCGCCTCCGAACTCTTTGTGGAATTGGGTTTTCAAGCGACGACCATGGACAAGGTCGCCCAGCGCGCGAAGATATCCAAGCTCAGCATCTATCGGCACTTCGAGAACAAGGAGGCGCTGTTCAGCGCGGCCATGGTGGCTCGTTGCGATCAATTCGCACCGCAGACCCTTTCCGAAGGCGTCGACGGTTCGGTCGAAGATCAGCTCATGGCGGTGGGATCATCGCTGCTTCGCACGCTGTTGAGCCCGGACGTCCGCAGTGTCGAAGCCATGGTTTTGGCCGACAAGACGAATCAAAGGTCGTTGAGCAAGCTTCATTACGAAGCCGGGCCGGCCCGTGTCATCGCTCAAATCGAGGCGGTGTTGCGTCAGTTGCACGCGAAAGCGATTCTGAACGTGCCCGATGCTCACCGGTCCGCCCGCTTGTTTGCCGCGCTTTTCAAAGGATCCGATCTTCTGCTTGTCGCGCGCTTCGATGAGGCGCGCGCAGAGGACGACGACGAAATCGAGTCCTATTGCCGGTCGGCCGTCGCCATGTTCATTGCCGCGCACGGTGGCATCTAGGCCGCGAACGAAGGTCGCTTTCTGGGCGATAGCGCCCGTCGGCTTCTGACAGACGACGAGGGTCGTTCAAGAACGTCGATATCCGCCTACCCACTTCCTTCCGATCATTCGTAGCAACCGACACCGAAGCTGAAGACCGGGCGACCAGCCCCACCCTTTTTCCCATCAGGAAAACCCTGATCGCCTCGACAGGCCACCGGTTTCAGCGGGCTTTCCGGCTGCCAAAAGCAGTAGCGGTAAGCTTCCGCTCAAACACCACCCCGAACCCGCGCGACCGCGCGCCAGCAAGCCTCCCAGCCAGCATACCTATCCAAAACAGGTATGGCGCACCGCCATATTTCGCGCCGCCAGTGCGGTTTCAATACCTGCTAGGTATCGAAAATCCCGCCTAAAAGTATTGGACGCCCCGTTTCCCCGCCGCGTATAAATCCGTCCCATGAACCACCCCCACGCAGCGCACCCCATGTCCTCAGCGACCATCGAACGCATCGAAACCCGCCTCGTCGATCTGCCGACGATTCGCCCGCACAAGCTGTCGGTGGCCACGATGCACGGCCAGACGCTGATGCTCGTGAAAGTGTTCTGCAGCGACGGCGTGACCGGTATCGGCGAAGGCACGACGATCGCCGGAATGGCCTACGGCCCGGAAAGCCCGGAAGCGATGAAGCTCGCGATCGACGCGTACCTCGCGCCGGCGATCGTCGGCCGTGACGCGACGCGCGTCCAGGCGCTAATGGCGCATGTCGGCAAGCTCGCAAAGGTCAATCACTTCGCGAAGAGCGCGCTCGAAACCGCGCTGCTTGACGCGCACGGCAAGCGTCTCGGCGTGCCGGTCAGCGAACTGCTCGGCGGCCGCCGTCGCGACCGCCTGCCGGTTGCATGGACGCTCGCGTCGGGTGATACGGCCGCCGACATCGCCGAAGCCGAACGCATGCTCGATCTGCGCCGCCACAACGTATTCAAGCTGAAGATCGGCGCGAGAGCACCGGAAACGGATATCCGCCACGTGGCCGAGATCAAGCAGGCGCTCGGCGAGCGCGCCTCGGTGCGCGTCGACGTGAACATGGCGTGGAGCGAAACGCAGGCCGCGCGCGCGATCCCGGCGCTCGCCGATGCGGGCTGCGAACTGGTCGAGCAGCCGGTCGCGTCGGCCGCGGCGCTCGCGCGCCTGATGCGCCGCTTCCCGGTCGCGCTGATGGCCGACGAAATCCTGCAAGGCCCGGACAGCGCATTCGAGATCGCGAAGCATCACGGCGCCGACGTGTTCGCGATCAAGATCGAACAGAGCGGTGGCCTCTTTGCCGCGCAGCGCGTGGCCGCGATCGCGGACGCGGCCGGCATCGAGCTGTACGGCGGCACGATGCTCGAAGGCGCGTTCGGCACGGTGGCGTCCGCGCACCTGTTCGCGAGCGTCGCGAACCTGCAGTGGGGCACCGAACTGTTCGGTCCGCTGTTGATCACCGAGGAAATCCTGACGCAGCCGCTGGATTACAGCGACTTCGAACTGACCGTGCCGGACGGCCCCGGTCTCGGCATCGCGCTCGACGAGGACAAGGTCAGGCGCTTCACCCGCGACGGGCTGACGAAAGTCGTGCGGTAATCGAGTCAGGCAAAGACCGTCATCCCCCAATACACATGGAGACAGCATCATGAGCGTCAAGGTTTTCGACACGAACGAAGTGCAGGATCTGCTGAAGGCCGCATCGAACGCGAGCGGGAGCGGCGGAAACGGCTCGAAGGGCGACGCACGTACGCAGCAGATCGTGCTGCGCCTGCTCGGCGACCTGTTCAAGGCGATCGACGATCTCGACATCACGCCGGACGAAGTGTGGGCCGGCGTGAACTACCTGAACAAGCTCGGTCAGGATGGCGAAGCGGCGCTGCTCGCGGCCGGCCTCGGTCTCGAGAAGTATCTCGACATCCGGATGGATGCCGAGGACGAGGCGATCGGCCTCGACGGCGGCACGCCGCGCACGATCGAGGGGCCGCTGTACGTGGCGGGCGCTCCGGTGCGCGACGGCGTCGCGAAGATCGACCTCGACGCGGACGAAGGCGCGGGCCCGCTCGTGATCCACGGCACGGTGAAGGATCTCGACGGCAAGCCGGTGACTGGCGCGCTGGTCGAATGCTGGCATGCGAATTCGCACGGCTTCTATTCGCACTTCGATCCAACCGGCGCGCAGACCGACTTCAACCTGCGCGGCGCGGTGAGGACGGGCGCGGACGGCAAATACGAATTCCGCACGCTGATGCCGGTCGGCTACGGCTGCCCGCCGCAGGGCGCGACGCAGCAACTGCTGAACCGTCTCGGCCGTCACGGCAACCGTCCCGCGCACGTGCACTTCTTCGTGACGAGCGACGACCACCGCAAGCTCACGACGCAGTTCAACATCGACGGCGATCCGCTGATCTGGGACGACTTCGCGTATGCGACGCGCGAGGAATTGATTCCGCCCGTCACGCAGAAGACCGGCGGCACGGCGCTCGGGCTCAAGGCCGACGCGTACCAGGACATCGAATTCGACTTCGTGCTGACGCCGCTCGTACAGGGCAAGGACAACCAGATCGTCGAACGCCTGCGCGCGTCCGCCACGGCATAACCCGCCGACGGCACGGCGGCGTGCGTGCGCCGACGCTGCCGGCCGGTTCCCCGAGACTCAACCGATACCGATGCGAGCGTGCTTGCAGGACGCGGCACGCGCATGGAAGGAGCCATCATGTCCGTCACGATCGACGCTACGAACGAACTGGATCACCTGCTGGAGACCGCCGTGCAGGATGACAAGGAGGCCGGCATTTTCCGCTGCCGCCGCGACATCTTCACGAACGCGGCGCTGTACGAGCTCGAGATGAAGCATATCTTCGAGGGCAACTGGGTGTATCTGGCGCACGAAAGCCAGATTCCCGACAACAACGATTACTACACGACGTGGATCGGCCGCCAGCCGATCGTCATCACGCGCGACAAGACCGGCGAGCTGCATGCGGTGATCAATGCGTGTGCGCACAAGGGCGCGATGCTGTGCCGCCGCAAGCACGGCAACAAGGGCAGCTTCACGTGCCCGTTCCACGGCTGGACCTTCTCGAACACCGGCAAGCTGCTGAAGGTGAAGGACGAGAAGACGACCGAGTATCCGGTGCAGTTCAACACGCACGGCTCGCACGACCTGAAGAAGGTCGCGCGCTTCGCGAACTATCGCGGCTTCCTGTTCGGCAGCCTCAACGCCGACGTGCTGCCGCTCGAGGACTACCTCGGCGAAGCGCGCGTGATCATCGACCAGATCGTCGATCAGGCGCCGAACGGTCTCGAAGTGCTGCGCGGCAACTCGTCCTACATCTACGAAGGCAACTGGAAGATGCAGATGGAGAACGGCTGCGACGGCTATCACGTCAGCACCGTGCACTGGAACTATGCGGCGACGATGGGCCGCCGCAAGGAAGCGGGCACCAAGGCGGTCGACGCGAACAGCTGGAGCAAGTCGGTCGCGGGCGTGTACGGCTTCGACCACGGCCACATCCTGCTGTGGACCAAGACGATGAACCCGGAAGTGCGGCCCGTGTACCGGCACCGCGACGAGATCCGTGCGCGCGTCGGCGACGTGCAGGCCGATTTCATCGTGAACCAGACGCGCAACCTGTGCGTGTATCCGAACGTGTTCCTGATGGACCAGTTCAGCACGCAGATCCGCGTGGTGCGTCCGCTCGCGGTCGACAAGACCGAAGTCAGCATCTTCTGCTTCGCGCCGAAGGGCGAGAGCGAAGCCGACCGCACGACGCGCATCCGCCAGTACGAGGATTTCTTCAACGTGACCGGCATGGGCACGGCCGACGATCTCGAGGAATTCCGCGCGTGCCAGGCCGGCTATGCGGGCATCACGGCGATGTGGAACGACCTGTCGCGCGGTGCGCCGCTGTGGATCGACGGACCCGACGAGAACGCGAGGAAGATGGGGCTGAACCCGCGCATTTCGGGCGAGCGCAGCGAGGACGAAGGGCTGTTCGTGTGCCAGCACGAACACTGGGTGCACGTGATGCGCGATGCGCTGAAGAAGGAACGCGGGGAGGTGGCGGCATGAGCTTCGATTACCGGACGATTTGCGCGACGCTGTATCGCGAGGCGCGTCTGCTCGACGATCGCGAGTGGGACGCATGGCTGACCTGCTACACGGAGGACGTCACGTACTGGATGCCCGCGTGGGACGACGACGATCGGCCGACCGACGATCCGCAGCGCCAGATTTCGCTGATGTACTACCCGGATCGCGGCGGGCTCGAGGATCGCGTGTTCCGGATCAAGACCGAGCGCAGCGGCGCATCGACGCCCGAACCGCGTACCAGCCACAACGTGACGAACGTCGAGGTGCTGGCCGAACGCGACGGCGAGGTCGACGTGCGCTACAACTTTCATACGCTGAATCACCGCTACCGCGTCACCGACCACTTCTTCGGCACGGTGTTCGTCACGCTGCGGCAGGCGGGCGACGCGCTGCTGATCTCGCACAAGAAGATCGTGCTGAAGAACGACTACATCCGGCAGGTGCTCGACGTCTATCACGTCTGACGCCCGTTGTTTGCCATGAAAGGAAGTGGAGGTGACGCGATGTCCAGCTACAAGATTGCATTGAATTTCGAGGACGGGGTAACCCGCTTCATCGACTGCAAGGCCGGCGAGAAGGTGCTCGATGCGGCTTTCCGCGCGAAGATCAACCTGCCGATGGATTGTTCCGACGGCGTGTGCGGCACCTGCAAGTGCCGCGCCGAAAGCGGCCGCTACGACCTCGGCGACGACTACATCGACGATGCGCTCACCGAGGACGAAAAGGACGGTGGCCTCGTGCTGACGTGCCAGATGGTGCCGCAAAGCGACTGCGTGATCGCGGTGCCGACGTCGTCGGTCGCGTGCAAGACCGGGCAGAGCAGCTTCGCCGCGACGGTCACGAAGGTCGAGCAGCACAACGATGCGGCCGTCGTGCTCGAGCTCGATGTCGGCGCGAGCGCACCGGCGTTCCTGCCGGGCCAGTACGTGAACATCGGTGTGCCGGGCAGCGGCCAGCATCGCTCGTATTCGTTCTCGTCCGCGCCGGGCGATACGAAGGTCGGATTCCTGATCAAGAAGATTCCGGGCGGCGTGATGAGCACGTGGCTCGAATCGGCGAAACCCGGCGACACGCTCGAACTGAACGGGCCGCTCGGCAGCTTCTACCTGCGCGACGTGCAGCGGCCGCTGCTGTTCCTCGCCGGAGGCACGGGCCTCGCGCCGTTCCTGTCGATGCTCGACGTGCTCGCGCGCAGCGGGTCGCGGCAGAAGGTGCACCTCGTCTACGGCGTGACGCGCGATCTCGATCTCGTGCTGGTCGACGCGATCGAGGCGGTTGCGGCGAAGCTGCCGAACTTCAGCTTTGCCACCGTCGTCGCGGACGCCGCGTCGAGCCATCCGCGCAAGGGTTGGGTCACGCAGCACATCCCGGCCGACGCGCTGAACGACGGCGACGTCGACGTCTACCTGTGCGGGCCGCCGCCGATGGTGGATGCGGTGCGCCAGTACTTCGACGAAGCGGGCGTGAAGCCGGCCAGCTTCCACTACGAGAAGTTCACCCCCAACGTCACGGCAAAGGCGGCATGATCATGCAACGATTCTCCGGCAAGGTCGTCGTCGTCACCGGCGCGGCGCAGGGCATCGGCCGCGGCGTCGCGCTGCGCGCGGCGGCCGAGGGCGGCAGGGTGCTGTTCGTCGATCGCGCGGATTTCGTCGCCGAGGTGGCGGCCGAAGCGAGGGGTGGCGACACGGCGGGCTTCGTCGCCGATCTCGAAACGTACGAAGGCGCGCATGCGGCGATTGCGCACGCGGTGCGGACGTTCGGCGGCATCGACATCCTGATCAACGGCGTCGGCGGCGCGATTCGCATGCGGCCGTTCGCCGAGTTCGAGCCCGCGCAGATCGACGCGGAAATCCGCCGTTCGCTGATGCCGACGCTCTATACCTGCCACGCCGTGCTGCCGCACCTGGTCGCGCGTGGCGGCGGCACGATCGTCAACATCTCGTCGAACGCGACGCGCGGGATTCGCCGCGTGCCGTATTCGGCCGCGAAGGGCGGTGTAAACGCGCTGACGTCGGCGCTCGCGATGGAGTACGCGGAACACAACATCCGCGTCGTCGCCACCGCGCCGGGCGGCACCAGCGCACCGCCGCGCCGCGTGCCGCGCAATGCGGCCGGCGACACCGAGCAGGAACAGGCGTGGATGGGGGAAGCGGTGCGGCAGGTGACCGAATCGACGTACTTCAAGCGCTACGGCACGCTCGACGAACAGATCGCGCCGATTCTGTTTCTCGCGTCCGATGAAGCGAGCTATATCACCGGGACGGTGCTGCCGGTGGCGGGCGGCGATACGGGTTGAGCGGCGCGCGCACCGATCCTCACACGAACAATCGGCCGGCGCTGCGAGTCCGGCCACGGAGACACTCATGCAACAACGCGAAGCGATCATCCCGGCCGGCATGGAAGCCGTGTACGAAAAAATCGGCTATGCGCCGGCGGTCAAGGTGGGCGATACGTTGTACGTGTCCGGCCAGATCGGCCGCGACGCGGCGATGCAACTGGTCGAAGGCCGTGAAGCACAGATCGTGCAGGCGTTCGAGAACCTGAAGCGCGTGCTCGAAGCTGGCGGTGCGTCGCTCGACGACGTCGTGGATCTCACGACCTTCCACACCGACATGCGCGACCTGCCGCTGTTCATGCAGGTGCGCGACCGCTACCTCCGCGCGCATCCGAAGCCGGCGTGGACGGCGGTCGGCGCGCACATGCTGGGCGGCGCACCCGGCTCTATCGTCGAGATCAAGGCGGTGGCGGTGTTGCAGCGGTGAGTGTCGGCGTCGCGGCTTGCTTCGCATCGCTTTCGTCCCCGGCGGCCGTCATCGCGAGGCGCCCCGGCGTTCCGGCTGCCGCCCTCAGCCGGCGCGCAAGCGTGCGGCCGATATTGCCGGTTCCGATGATGCCGATTCCCATGGCGGGTGCCTCGTCCACGGACGTTTCGTCGGCTGGCCGCGTCACGCGAGCCGGAATTTTTTCCGCAGGCTCGCATCGACCGGGCCGGCCGGCATGAAGCGCCGCAACCTGCGCAGCAGCGACGCCTCGCCGTTGGGCGTGCGCCGCATCCGCCATGCGCCGAGCGCCGCGTCGACGACGGTGGCGGCCACGCCCTCGGGGTGCGGCGCGGCTTTCACGCTGTCGCCGACGGCGCGCGCCGCGAGCGTGCGCTCGCGGTCGTAATCGGCGATCGGCGCGCTCGCCTGCGGCGCGTTGACGTCCAGGTTGGTCCGCGTAAACGACGGCTCGACCAGCGTCGCGCGAATGCCGAACTGGCGCAGCTCGTGATCGAGCGATTCGGTCAAACCTTCCACCGCATGTTTGGACGCCGAATAAAGCCCCATGTACGGCGCCGGCAGAAAGCCGAGCACCGAGCTGACATTGACGATCCGGCCGCGCCGTTGGGCCCGCATGTGCGGAAGTACCGCACGGGTCGTGCGCAGGATGCCGAATACATTGGTGTCGAACAACGCGTCGGCTTCGTCCACCGACGTCTCCTCCACCGCGCCGATCAGGCTCATGCCCGCATTGTTCACGAGCACGTCGATACGCGCGGCGCGGTCGATGATCGTCCGGATGCCGGATCGAACGGACGCGTCGTCACGCACGTCCATCTCGATCAGCTCGACGCCGGCGACGGGCGCCGTTCGCGCGATGCTGCGCACGGTGCCGAACACGCGGCAGCCCCGTTTGGCGAATCGTTCTGCGGCGACGCGCCCGATGCCCGACGACACGCCGGTCACGACGACAACGGTGGAATTCGACATGGCTGTTTCCTTCGATACGGGGAATGGGGAATATCAATCGCGCGCATCCAGCGCGGGCTGAAGTGCGGTCGTGGCAGGCGCTGCCGGTTCATGGCCGCCGTGGCGGGCGGCGGCGGAATGACCGGGCCGGATCCTGAACCAGATCGCATACATCGCCGGCAGGAACATCAGCGTGAGGATCGTCCCGGCGAACGTGCCGCCGATCAGCGTGTACGCGAGCGTGCCCCAGAACACCGAATGCGTGAGCGGAATGAAGGCGAGCACGGCCGCCATCGCGGTGAGAACCACCGGGCGCGCCCGCTGCACGGTCGCTTCGACGACCGCGTGGAACGGATCCAGCCCCGCCTGTTCGTTCTGGTGAATCTGGCCGATCAGGATCAGCGTGTTGCGCATCAGGATCCCCGACAGCGCGATGAGGCCCACCAGCGCATTGATGCCGAACGGCTGCCGGAACAGGATCAGCGTCGGCACCACGCCGATCAGGCCGAGCGGGCTCGTCAGGAACACCATCACCATCGCGGAGATCGAGCGCACCTGGAAGATGATGATGATCAGCGTCACCGCCAGCATGATCGGGAACAGCGGCAGCATCGCCTTCGTGGCCTTGCCCGATTCCTCGATCGAGCCGGCTTCCTCGATTCGATAGCCGCTCGGCAGCGCGGCGACGATCGGCTGAAGCTGCTTCGTGATCGCGGCCGACACGTCCGGCGGCTGCAGGCCGTCGGCGATGTCGCCGCGCACCGTGAGCGTCGGCACGCGATCGCGCCAGCGCATGATCGGCTCTTCCATGCGCACGTCGACCTTGCCGACCTGCGACAGCGGAATGCGCTGCCCGTTCGCGCCGGCGAGCGTGAAGTCGTCGAGCCGCGCCGGGTCGAGCCGTGCATCGCCGCCCGAGCGGGCGACCACCTGCACGGTCCGGATATCCTCGCGCACCTCGGTGACGGGCACTCCGGTCAACAGAAACTGCAGCTGCTGCGCGACCGCGCTGGACGTCAACCCGACGGCCTGCAGGCGGTCCTGCTCCAACGTGAAATGCAGCGCCGGCGCGCGCGTGCCCCAATCGGCATTGACCGTGCGCATCATCGGGCTGCCGGCCATCACGCGCTCGACGTCGGCCGCGATGCCGCGCAGCGTGTCCGGATCGGGGCCCGTGACCCGATACGCGACCGGGAACGGCGAATACGGGCCGAACACGAGCTGCGTCACGCGCACGCGCGCATCGGGCGCGAGGCCGTCGGCGATCGCCTGCCGCAGGCGTGCCTTCAACGCGTCGCGCTCGTCCTGGCTGTCGGTGCGCACGACGATCTTCGCGAACGACGGATCGGGCAGCTCCGGCCCCATCGCCAGATAAAAGCGCGGCGCGCCCTGGCCGACGTACGCGGTGACGATCCTCGCTTCCTTCTGCTTCGCGAGCCACGCTTCGACCTTCGACGTGGCCGCGCTCGTTTGCGAAATCGACGTGCCGTACGGCATCTGCACCTCGACGAGGACCTCGGGGCGATCGGAGATCGGGAAGAACTGCTTCTTGACGACGGCCATGCCGAGAATGGCGAGTACGAACAGGCCGACGACGGACGCCGCAACCAGCCATTTACGCGCAATCACGCGCGTCAGCACCTGTCGGAAACGGTTGTAGCGCGGCGTGTCGTAGATCGCATCGTGACCGCCTTCGAACTTCTTGAGGTTCGGCAGCATCTTCACGCCGAGGTACGGCGTGAACGCGACGGCGACGACCCACGATGCGATCAGCGCGATCCCGACGATCCAGAACATGTTGCTCGTGTATTCGCCGGCGGTGGAGCGCGCGAAGCCGTTCGGCATGAAGCCGACCGCGGTGACCAGCGTGCCGGCCAGCATCGGCGCGGCCGTATGGCTCCACGCGTAAGCCGACGCGGCCACGCGGTCGTAGCCTTCCTCCATTTTCACGACCATCATTTCGATCGCGATGATCGCGTCGTCGACGAGCAGACCGAGCGCGAGGATCAGCGAACCGAGCGTGATGCGATCGAAGTTCTTGCCGGTGGCGGCCATCACGACGAACACCACGGCGAGCGTCAGCGGCACGGCCGCGGCGACGACGAGGCCGACGCGCCAGCCCATGCTGACGAAGCTCACCAGCATCACGACGAGCAGCGCGGCGAAGAACTTGACCATGAACTCGTCGACGGCCGAGCTGATGTTCACGGACTGGTCGGTGACCTTGGTCAGGCTCATGCCGAGCGGCAACTCCGCGTTGATCGCGCCGACTTCCCGGTCCAGCGCGCGGCCGAGGTCGAGCCCGTTCCAGCCGTCGCGCATCACGACGCCGAGCAGCAGCGCGGGTTCGCCGTTGTTGCGGATCATGAAGGTGGACGGGTCTTCGTAGCCGCGCTCGACGGTGGCGATGTCCGACAGTTTCAACGTGCGGCCCTGCGCGACGATCGGCGTGTCGCGAATCTTCTGCAGCTTGTCGAACGCGCCATCCATGCGAATGAAGATCTCCGGCCCGCGCGTCTCGACGGAGCCGGCCGGCGTCAGCGCGTTCTGGCCATTGAGCGCGGCGAATACGTCCTGCGGGCTCACGCCGAGCGTCGCGAGCCGGTCGTGCGACAGCTGCACGTAGATGCGCTCCGCCTGTTCGCCGATGATGTCGACCTTCTTCACGCCCGGCACATGCAGCAGCCGCTGGCGCTGCGTCTCCGCATCGCGAACCAGCAGGCGCTGCGGTTCGCCCTTGGCCTTCAGCGCGAACAGCGCGAACGTGACGTCCGCGTATTCGTCGTTGACCAGCGGGCCGATCACGCCGGCCGGCAGATCGTTCGCGACGTCGCCGATTTTCTTGCGCGCCTGATAGAACTGCTCCTGCACCTCGGACGGCGGCGTGCTGTCGAGCAACGTCAGCGTCGTGAACGCGAGGCCGGGGCGCGTGTAGGTTTCGGTGCGGTCGTACCAGCGTAACGCCTGCAATCGCTTTTCGATCTTTTCGGCCACCTGGTCGTGCATTTCCTGCGCGGTCGCGCCCGGCCATGCGGTGACGATGGTCATCACCTTGACGGTGAAGGCCGGGTCTTCCGCGCGCCCCAGCTTGAAGAACGATACGAGCCCCGCGAGCGAAATCAGGCAGATCAGGAACAGCGTGATCGCGCGCTCGCGCACCGCGAGCGCCGACAGGTTGAAGCGGCGTTCGCTCACGGCCGTGCTCCTTCGTGTGCGGCCGTGGCGGCCACGCGAACCGCTTCGCCGTCGCGCAGCAACTGCGCGCCGAGCGCGACGACCCGCTCGCCTTGCTTCAGTGCGCCGGACACGCGCGCGCTGTCGTCGTCCAGATGCTCGACCGTGACGGGCCGCCATCCCACCTTGGCCGGATCGCCCGCGACGACCCACACGCCGGGCCCTTTGCCTGCATCCAGCAGCGCGCCGATCGGTACCTGCAGGCCGGCTTGCGGCGTCGTGCGCGCGTCGTCCGGCATGCGGATCGTGACGGTCGCGCCCAGCGGTGCGGCGGCCAGCGCGCCCTGCAACACGTAGCGCGCTTCGAACGTGCGCGTTCGCGCATCCGCGGCGTTGGACAACTGGCGCAGCGTCGCGGGGACACTCGCGCCCGGCTTGCCGAACAGCTCTGCCTGCGCGATGGATCCGACCGCGGGGCGCAGCGTTTCCGGCAGCTGGATCACCGCTTCCCGGCTGCCGGCGTGCGCGAGCCGCACGACCGGCTGGCCGGCGCTGACGACCTGGCCGGGCTCCGCGAGCGTTTCCATCACGACGCCGTCGCCGTCCGCGACCAGTTCCGCGTAGCCGGTCGCATTGCGCGCGACGTCGGCGTCGGCCTCGGCGGCGCTCAACTGGGCTTTCGCGGCGTCGGCCGCGGCCTTGACCTGGTCATAGGCCGATGCCGATATCGCGCCGGTGCCGCGCAGGTCGCGGTAGCGCGCTTCGTCTTCGGCGGTCTGCCGCGCGCGTGCCCGTGCCGCGGCCACCGCTTCATCGCGTGCGCGCGCCGCGAGCTTCAGGTCGACGGGGTCGATGCGCATCAGCGGCTGGCCGCGGCGGACGGTTTGCCCGGTATCGACGAGCCGCTCCAGCACCTTGCCGGACACCCGGAACCCGAGGTCGCTCTGCACGCGGGCGGCGACGGTGCCGGTAAACGACCGCGATGCGGGCGCGGCTGCGTGCACGATGGCGGTACGCACGAGCGGCGCTTCCGTGCGCGGATCGGAAGGCGCTTTTCCGCTGCAGGCGGCTAGCGCGAGGGGCAGCGCGGAAGCGACTGCAAGGAGAGCGAGGCGACGCCGGACCATGAAAGACCCACTGACGAGGTGATCGGGGCTTTCATTGTGTATCTAGTGACCAAAATAGTCAATAGTCACAAACGGTGTCGGTTCATGGGGCGAGGCTGCGGAGCACCAGGCTCGACAACTGCGCGGGCGCGGCGTCGGTCGTGTCGAGGTTGTACTGCAGCAGCAGCGGATTCAGGTACGGCCGCATCACGAGGTAGATCGCCGTCGCGGTTTCGTCCAGCGGCGTCTTGCGCTCGAACTCGCCGCTTTGCCTGCCCGCCTGCAGCACCTCCTGCAGCAGCTTCTGCACACGGGCCTCATAGGCCTGCACCGACTGCCAGTTGCCGGTGGCGGCCGACGCGGCGATGTCGTACAGCTTGCGGTCGCGGAAGAACAGCCGCAGGCTCGCTTCGGTAGAAACCTTGAACATGCGCCGCAGCTTTTCGGTGGGCAGTTCCGCTTCGGCGACGGCGGCGCGCACGTCGGTCTCGATTTCATGCAGGCAGTTCGCGCAGATCATCTCGCCGATCGCCTGTTTCGATTCGAAGAACTTGTAGATATAGGCCTTCGAGAAGCCGATGGACTTCGCGAGGTCGGACACGGTCGTCTTCTCGTAGCCGTACCGGCTGAAGTGCTCGGTGGCGGCGGCCACGATCTGGTCGCGCACGTCGTGATCGGCCGGGCCGCGTGCGGGCGCGGGGGGAGCGGTGTTTTCTTTCATGGGTTGCGGCTGGCAGGGATGGACAACGAGTGACTATTTGGTATTATAGTCACTACCTGATCTTGACTGAAACCGTCATGCTACCGAAACCCATCGTTGCCGCGCTGCTCGCCGCGCTCCTGTCTGCCGGATGCGCCGTCGGTCCCGACTACGTGCGGCCGGACGTCGCCATGCCGCAGCGCTTCCAGGGCCAGAGCGCCGTGGAGCAGCGGCGCGCGGCGGCCGACGCCGAACTCGCGACGTGGTGGACGGGCTTCGGCGATCCGCAGTTGACCCGGTTCGTCACGCTCGCGCTTGCACAGAACCTCGATCTCGCGCAGGCCGCGGCCCGCGTCACGCAAGCGCGTGCCGGGCTCGGGGCGGCCGATGCGGCGCTGTTGCCGTCTGGCAATGTGACGGGCCAGGCTGCGCGCGCCTACCAGTCGGTCGAAACGCCGTTGGGGAGTGTCCTGAATTCGACGCCCGGTTTCGACCGTCACGGGAGCGCCTACGAAGCCGATTTCAACGCGAGCTGGGAACTGGATGTGTTCGGCGGGCTGCGCCGCGGGCGGCAAGCCGCCCTTGCCGACTATCAGGCGTCCGAAGCGGCGGCGGTCGCCACGCGCCTGGCCGTCGCCGCGCAGACGGCCGACATCTACATCACGATTCGCGGGTTGCAGGGCCGGTTGAAGGTCGCGCAGCATCAGGTGCGGACCGAGCAGGATCTGTTGTCGACGATCAATCTGCTGTACGGGAAGGGGCTCGCGGCGGAGCTTCAGGTCAGGCAGGCCGAAGGTGCGCTCGCGCAGGTTCGTGCGACGGTGCCGGTGCTCGAGGCGGCGCTGGACACGGCGATGAATGCGCTCGACGTGATGCTCGGTGCGCAGCCCGGCACGCATCGCGCGGAATTGCTCGACGGCGGCGACGTGCCGGTGGCGCCGCGGATCGCGGCGACGGGCACGCCGGGCGAATTGCTCAGACGGCGGCCCGACCTGATGGTCGCCGAGCGACGGCTTGCAGCGTCGAACGCGCGCATCGGCGTGGCGATTGCCGAGTATTACCCAAAGTTCTCGCTGAGCGGATTGCTCGGCAGCGCGACGACGATGGGCGCGGGCAACCTGTTTGCCGGCGGCGCGAACCAGGCGGCCGGCGTGCTCGGTCTGCGCTGGCGCTTGTTCGACTTCGGCCGGATCAATGCGCAGATTGCCGACGCCAAAGGAAAGGAGGCCGAAATGCTGGCCGCGTATCGGCTCGCGGCGCTGCACGCCACCGAGGATGTCGAAAATGCGTTCTCTGCGCTCGTCAAGCGCGACGAACAGGCGGCCGTGCTGGCCAGCGGCGTGGATTCGCTCGGCCGCGCGCGGGCCGCGTCGTTCGCGGCGTACCAGAAAGGCGTCGTCAGCCTGATCGAAGTGTTGCAGGCCGACGAAAGCTTGCTGCGCGCGTCCGACGAACGCGTGCAGGCGCGAACCGAATCGGCGCGTGCGGCGGTCGCGGCGTTCAAGGCGCTCGGTGGAGGATGGCAGGCGCCGGAGGCCGAGGCCGTTGCGAGCCGGTAGCGGTAGCGCCGGAGCCTCTGATGACCGCGCGAATATGAAAATCAGCGAACTGGCCGAATTCGATGGCTCGAAGTACCTGAAGGACGAGGAAGCGATTCGTCACTACCTGGCGCAGGCATTCGAAGATCGGGACCCTCGACTGATCCAGGCCGCGCTCGGGAACGTCGCGAAAGCGCGTGGCATGACGGCGTTGGCGCGCGAGTCCGGCGTGAAGCGTGAAGCGCTCTACCGTGCGCTGTCGGAAGGCGGAAACGCGGAGTTTGCGACGATCATGAAGGTTGTCGCCGCGTTGGGATTGCATCTGACCGTTGCGCCAATCACGCAGACCGCCGAAGCGGCATCCGCGCCTGAGCGGACTCTTCGCAAGCGCTCGCACGCACGCGCGGCGGCTCACGGCTGATGCCGTCAGGGGCGGGCAGGAAGTCCCGCCGGCCCATTCGTGTCGACCCGGTCGGCATCGTTCGGGAAGCCCTGCATGCGGCACGCGACTATCGATGGATCGCTCCCCGCAACCGCCTCACATCCTGCTCCGACACCGGCGCCGCCCGATTCCCCCACGCGCCGCGCACGTAACTGACCACCGCCGCGATTTCTCCGCTCGTCAACGTGCCGCGCATCGCCGGCATCCGCTGCACGGGGCCGTTTTCACCCGGCGCCGGCTGAGCGCCTTCGACGACGATCCGGATCGTGCTCGTCGGATCGGCGGCCAGCACGACCGAACTGCTCGCGAGCGCCGGCCCGTGATCGCGCACGCCCGTGCCGTCCGCGCCGTGGCAACGCGCACAGAACCCCGCATACACACCGGCCCCGGGCGCTTGCTGGCCGCTTTCCGGGCGCGGGCCGGCGGGCGTCAACCGCGGCACGCCGACGCCCAGCGGATTCGTCGCGGCGGTCGGTTGCGCGGGCAACGATTTGAGGTACACGGCGATCGCCCGACGATCGTCCTCCGTCAGCAATGCAGTGCTTTCGCCGACGACCGGGGCCATCGCGCCGAACACCGAGCCGCGCGCCGCATGGCCGCTGCGCAGGAACGCGGCGATGTCGTCGGTCGACCAGCGGCCGAGGCCGTCCGGGTCCGCGCCGGTCAGGTTCGGCGCGAACCAGTGATCGTTGATACCGCCGGTCAGGAACGCGGGGCTGCGTTCGTCGTAGCCGCGTTCGTTGTAGGCCGGCCCGCGCGGCGTATGGCATGCGCCGCAATGGCCGAGCCCCTGCACGAGATAGGCGCCGCGATTCCATTGCGCTGATTGCGACGGCTGGGGCGTGAACCGGTCGCGGTTCGCGAACGCGAGGCTCCACAGCCCGAGGGCCCAGCGCTGGTTGAACGGAAACGGCAGTTGCGTGAGCTTCGCCGCGTTCGGGGACGGCGCGACGCCGCGCATGAAATACGCGTACAGCGCGCGCACGTCGTCGTCGGTCAGGTGCGCGAGCGACGGGTACGGCATCGCCGGATACAGCCGGCTGCCGTCCGCGCGCACGCCGCGCCGCAATGCGTCGTCGAACTGGCGCAGCGTGTAGTGGCCGATCCCGTGCGTCGGGTCCGGCGTGATGTTCGGCGCATAGATCGGCCCGAACGGCGAATTCACCGGCTGGCCGCCCGCGTACGGCGTATGGTCGGCCGCGTCGTGGCACGCGGCGCAATCGCCGGCCAGCGCGAGATAGCGGCCGCGCGCGATCGTCGCGGCGTCGGCGCTCGCGGCGGCCGCGGCAATGACCGGTCGGCGGGCGGTCGACGCGGAAGCGGAGTCCGGCGGCGGGGCGGAAGCCCCGGACGCTGCCGCATTGGCGACACTCGCCTCCCGCTTGCGTGAAAGCCGCGGATCCTCTCTCGCACGAGCGGACATCGACGCACCGGCATCGGCCGCCGACGCGTGAATCCGCACGAACCGCCAGCCCGACGCGGGCTCGGGCGCTTCGGCCGCCGACGCGCCGCCGCCCGTATCGCCGGCTGCCGCTGCGTTGTCGTCGGGCTGCATGTCGCACGCGCCGAGCATGACACACAGCGCGAGCGCGACACCCGCACGGCGACCGGGCACGCAGCACGAAGCGAACGAGATCAGCGCCATGGACTGCAAGGCCCCACGAAAGCCGTGACGATTCCCGTGAACACGAGACCGATCACGAAGCCGAGCGCGGCGAGCATTCCGCAGCGCGCGAGAAAGCGCGTACTGTCGTCGCGCGTCACGGCGGGCGCATCGGCATCGCGTCGATATCGGTGCCGCCACGCCCGCGCGAGCCACGTCGCGCAGGCCGCGGCCAGTGCGAACGCGCCCGCGGCGATCAGTGCGAGCCACACGCCGACGTGCGTCCAGCGCGGCGCGGCCTGCGCGACGCCGAGCGGATAGCATGCGGTGGACGCGAGCGTTTCGGACACGAGCATCTGCGCAAACCACAGCGCGGGCGCGCCGACGAGGCCGGCCGCGATCGCGAGCAGCGGGGTCCACGCGCGTCGGGCGTCGCTCATCCCGTGCTCCTCAGCCAGAACGGCGATACGTACAGCGCGGTGAAGATGAACAGCCACACGATGTCGACGAAGTGCCAGTAGAGCCCGCCGACCGTCAGCGCGACGCGTCGCTCGCGGCTGAAGAAACCGGCGGCCGTCCACCCCGCGAGCAGCGCGAGGATCGCGAGGCCGGCCACGACGTGCGCGAGATGGAACCCGGTGATCGTGAAATAGAGGCTGCCGTACAGGTGCGCGGTCGGGCCATACGGATGGTCGCGCCATTCGTGAAGCTGGACCAGCGCGAACGCGGTGCCGAGCACCAGCGCGACGACGAGCATCGCGACCGCGCGGGCCTGCCGCTCGGCCCGCACCGCGCGCTCGGCCAGCCACACGAACACGCTGCTCGACAGCAGCACGACCGTGTTGACGGCCGCGAGCCCGATCTTCGGCATCCCTTCGGGCGGCCACGGCGCGGACCATTGCGACTGCAGGTAGAAATAGCAGAACAGCAGATAGCCGAACAGCCCGGCCTCGGTCACGATCAGCGTGAGCACACCCCACCAGCCGCCCGCGCGTTCGCCGCAACTGCCGATCGGCAGCGGGTCGAGGCAGGCGGCCGGCGCGCCGGCCGGCACCGTCGCCGACGGCGGTTCGGCCGGGCGCGCCCCGGCGGCCGCGGCAGGTGCCTGCGTGTTCGCGCGAGCGGGCAGTTGAGCACGTTGCCCGAGCGCGCGGCGCGGCCACAGCCACACGGCGATGGCGACCGCGCAACCGGCCGCGGCCACGCACACGAGCGTTGGCGAGCGCGCGAGCATCGCCGCGAACACGGCGGTCGCGAGCAGCGCGAGCACGAACGGCACGCAACTGTCGTCCGGCATCTTCAGGATCGCGCTCGGCGCCGCGGCGAGCGGCGTGACCGCGAGCGCCTCGCGCCCGTGTGCGAGCCGGTAGCCGATCCGCAGGCTGGTGCGCGTCGGATCGTCGCGCGTTTCCCACAGCGGATGCCGCGACGCGACGAGCGGCAGCACCGCGAAGTTGTACACGGGCGTCGGCGACGCGACCGACCACTCGAGGCCCGCCGCGCCCCACGGATTGTCGCCGGCGCGCACGCCGCGCCGTGCGCTCACCAGCGCGTTGACGACGAACATCACGATGCCGATCCCGAACACGAACGAGCCGATCGTCGTCAGCAGGTTCGACGTGTCCCAGCCCATTCCAGATGGATACGTATAGATGCGGCGCGGCATTCCGAGCAACCCGGAAACGTGCATCGGGAAGAAGCCGAGGTTGAAGCCGATCAGCACGACCCAGAAGGTCCAGCGGCCGAACCGCTCGTTCATCATCCGCCCGGTGAACTTCGGGAACCAGTACGCGACGCCGCCGAGCACCGGGAACACGTTGATGCCGAGCAGTACGTAATGCAGGTGCGCGACGACGAAGTACGTATCGGTGAGCTGCCAGTCGAGCGGCACGGCCGCCGTCATCACGCCCGACACGCCGCCGATCACGAACATCAGCACGAAGCCCGCGAAATACAGGAACGGCGTGCGAAACACGGGGCGTCCGGTCCAGATCGTCGCGATCCACGCGAACACCGCGACTGCGCTCGGGATCGAGATCAGCATGCTCGCGGCGCCGAAGAACGCGAGCGCGAGCGGCGCGATGCCGGTCGCGAACATGTGGTGGACCCACACCTCGAAGCCGATCAGCATCGTCGCCACCGTCGATACCGCGACGGCCTCGTACGCGACGAGCGGCCGCCGGCAGAAGGTCGGTAGCGCGTCGGATACGATCCCCATCGCCGGCAGCACGACCACGTACACCCACGGATGCGCGAACATCCAGAACAGGTGCTGCCACAACAGCGGCCGGCCGCCATGCGCGACGTCGAAGAAGTGCGTGCCGGCATTGCGGTCGAGCCACAGCAGCAGGAACGCGAGGCTCACCGACGGCACCGCCACCAGGTTCGCGACCGACGCGGTCAGCGTGCCCCACACGATGATCGGCACGCGGTCGATCGACATGCCGTGCGCGCGCATCCGCAGCAGCGTGACGACGAAGTTCGCGGCGCCGCCGGTCGTCGAGATGCCGAGCAGGATCATCCCGAGCGCATAGATGTCGATGTTCGCGCCGGCGCTGTAGTCGAGCGACGTGAGCGGCACGTAGTTGAACCAGCCGCCGTCCGGCACCGCGCCGAGCGGAAAGCTCGCGTACAGGAACAACCCGGCGAACAGGAACGACCAGTACGAGAACGCGTTCAGCCGCGGGAACGCCATGTCGCGCGAGCCGAGCATCAGCGGCCACAGGTAGTTCGCGAAGCCCGACAGCACCGGCAGCGCGTACAGGAAGATCATCGTGACGCCGTGCATCGTGAACAGCGAATCGTATTGCGCGGGCGTGAGCAGCGTCGCGTTCGGCCGTGCGAGCTGGATGCGCATCACGAGCGCCTCCACGCCGCCGAGCAGCAGGAACGCGAACGCGGTGACGATGTAGCGCAGCCCGATGCGCTTGTGATCGACGGTGCCGAGCCAGCCGCGCCAGCCGGGTTCCGATTCCCACAACTCGGCCAGCGCGCGCTCGTGCGCGGAACCGGGCGGCGCTTCGCCGAGATCGGGTACGCGGTTGAGCGGGGCCGGCGTGTCGCGGGCAATGGCCATCGGCATCCTCGGTTCAGTGCAGCGTCGCCAGATACGCGGCGAGATCGTCGGCGTCGCGCGGCGCGAGCGCGATCGACGGCATCAGCGACTGCGGCTTGATCTGCTGCGCGTGCGCGACCCAGCGGCGCAGGTTGTCAGGTGTGTTGTCGAGCGTGCCGGCCGCGAGCAGCCGGCGCGTGCCGACGTGCGTGAGATCGGGGCCCGCGTCGCCCGCCGCGTCGGTGCCGCGCACCGCGTGACAGCCCGCGCAGCGCGCGGCGAACACGCGCTGGCCGCGGCGTTCGGCGCTCGCCGCGGGGGCCGCGGCCGGCTGGCGCTGCGTGGCGAGCCACGCACGGAACGCTGCCGGCGGCTCGGCCACGACTTCGAACGCCATGTGCGCGTGCTGCGCGCCGCAGTATTGCGAGCACTGCCCGCGATAGACGCCCGGCCGGTCGGCCTGCAGCCATTGGCGATTGGTCTGGCCGGGTATCGTCTGCGTCTTGCCGGCGAGTTGCGGCACCCAGAACGCGTGGATCACGTCGGCGCTCTTCAGTTCGATTGCGATGGGTTCGCCTACCGGAATATGGATCTCGTTCGCCGTGACGAAGCCGGCCCCGTCAATATCGTCCGGATAACGCACGGCCCACCACCAGTCTTGCGCGGTCACGGTGATCGTCAGCGCGGGCGGACGCGGCGGCGCCGCAACGGCACCCAGCACCCGCAGCATGTAGACGAGCGCGCCGAACAGCAGCGCGATCGAGATCGCGGTGCCCACGGTCACGATCGTCAGCCCGCTGCCGTGGCCGGCGCCTGCCTGCGCGCGACGGCGAAACAGCGCGATCAGCAGCAGCACCGCGATCGCGACGCAGACGAACGTGCACAGCGCGAGCAGCGCCCAGCCGAGCACGAAGACCGGCTGCGCCGCGGGGCCGGCCGCGTGCACGACGTACGCGAGCGGCAATGGGCCGGACGGATTGCCGGGCTCGGCAGGCGCGGCGGCCGCGCGCGCGACGATCGGCACGATCGTCCACGCGACCGGTGCGATCCATGCGGCATGACGGGTTTTCAGGAACGGCGGAACGGGCAACGCGACTCCTTGCCGGGTTGGCGGCATGACGACGGCCGTTCGCGGCGGAGCAAATTTCATGCGCACGCGGCTCGCACGCATGCTGCCGTGGAAGGGCGGGATGACGTGCACGACGGCCGGTGCGTTACAGCCGGCTTGTAAATTGGGCGGCCATTCACGTCGCCGAACGCGCTTTTCGGCGGCCGGCTTCCGGCTCGTGCAGGTGTACCGGATACAGCGGCGCGACGACGATGCGCACGCGCTGTTCGAACGGCCACTCGGCTTCCGTGACGATGTCGGGCTGCGATCCGAGGAATACGACGTGAGGGCGCGGCGCATGTGCGGGATTTCCCGTTCACGCTCGCGCAAGTCAGGCGTCGTAAATGCGGTGCTCGGCGGTGCTCGGCGGTGCTCGCACGGCCGGGCGACGGGCGAGACGACGCCGACATCGGCCAGCATCGTCCCGCGCGCTTGCGTTACGATTCGCCTTTCCCTTCCTTGCCGCGCTTGTCGCCGTGTTCGCCGTTGCCGGGCAGCACGGCCGACAGCACCTGCCGCGCGGTCTCGACGATCACGTTGGCTTCACGCGGGTCGCCTTTCGCCAGCGTTTCGGCAAAATGCTTTGCCTGCTGCAGCGTCACGTGCGGCGGCAGCGGCGGCACCTCGGGGTCGCTCTTCACTTCGAGCACGACCGGCCGGTCGGACGCGAGTGCTTCGTCCCACGCGGCGCCGAGCTGTTCCGGATCGTCGACGTAGATGCCCTTGAGGCCGAGGAGGGTCGCGAAGCGGTAGTACGGCACGTTCGGGATCTGCTGCGACGCGTCGAACTTCGGGTCGCCCTCCATCACGCGCTGCTCCCACGTGACCTGGTTCAGGTCCTCGTTGTTCAGCACCATGCAGATCCAGCGCGGGTCGGGCCACTGGCGCCAGTATTTCGCGACCGTGATCAGCTCGGCCATGTTGTTCATCTGCATTGCGCCGTCGCCGACCATCGCGATCACCGGGCGCACCGGGTGCGCGAACTTCGCGGCGATCGCGTAAGGCACCGCGGCGCCCATCGACGCGAGGCCGCCGGACAGCGATCCCATCATCCCGCGCCGCATCATCAGGTCGCGCGCATACCAGTTCGCGCAGGATCCCGAATCGCTCGTCAGGATCACGTCGTCGGGCAGGCGCGGCGACAGCTCGGTGAACGCCCGCTGCGGATTCACACCGCGGCCCGCGCTGGCCTTCGCGGCCGCGCGGGCGGCGAGCGTCTCGCGCCAGTCGTGGTTCCATTTCGCGATCCGGTCGCGCCATGCGGTGTCGCGCCGCTCGTTCAGGAGCGGCAGCAGCGCGCGCAGCGTCTCGGCGCTGTCGCCGACCAGATTGACTTCCATCGGATAGCGCAGGCTCAGCATGTCGGCCTTCAGGTCGATCTGCACGCCGCGCGCCTGGCCTTCCTTCGGCAGGAACTCCGAATACGGAAAGCCGGAGCCGACGACCAGCAGCGTGTCGCATTCGGTCATCAGCTCGTAGCTGGGCTTCGTGCCGAGTAGCCCGATCGAGCCGGTGACCCACGGCAGGTCGTCCGGCAGCGCGGCCTTGCCGAGCAGCGCCTTCGCGGCGCCGGCGCCGAGCCGGTCGGCCACCGCGATGACTTCGTCGGTCGCCTTCAGCGCGCCGGCGCCGACCAGCAGCGCGACTTTCGATCCCGCATTGAGCACGTCGGCCGCGCGCCGCAGGTCGTCCGCGTACGGGACGACTTTCGGCGCCGTATAGCCGACCCCTGAATGCACGGTGCCGTGCGCGCGCTTCGGCGGCGCGTAGTCGAGCTCCTGCAGGTCGTTCGGCAGCACGAGCGCGGTGACCGTGCGCGCGCCGAGCGCGGTGCGCACCGCGCGGTCGACTAGGTGCCGCACCTGGCCCGGTACCGTCGCAAGCTGAACGAATGCGCCCGCAACGTCCTTGTAAAGGGCCGGCAGATCCACTTCCTGCTGATAGTGGCCGCCGAGCGCCGCGCGTGCCTGCTGGCCGACGATCGCGAGCACGGGCATGTGGTCGAGCCGCGCGTCGTACAGGCCCGTCACGAGGTGCGTGGCGCCGGGGCCCGAGGTCGCGACGCATACGCCGAGCTCGCCTGTAAATTTTGCATGCGCGGACGCCATGAAGGCCGCCATCTCCTCGTGGCGCGCCTGGATGAATTCGATCTTGCCGTCCGCGCGGTTCAGCGCGCCGAAAAAGCCGTTGATGCCGTCGCCCGGGTAGCCGTAGATGCGGCGCACGCCCCAGTCGTACAGCCGCTGGACGATGAAATCCGCCACTGTCGCCATGCCGTTTCTCCTTGGTTCGGGATGAGCCGATGCGGGGCTGCCGCGCAAGGCACGTGCCGCGCCGCGTGCGTCGGGCACGGCGGTTGCACGCGGCATCCGCGAGCAACGAGCAAGCTGACCGGAGCGCAACGATGGTCGCATTCGCACGCTGGTCGCGCCCAGCGACGCGCGTGCGTGGTGGCGGTAACGCGGGTCGCGCGGCCTCAGCCGTTTCAATGCGTGCGAACGGAAGGGGGATGACGCACGTGGACCGTTCACTTTCTTGTCGAGGATTCGTCTCATGCGTGCATTCAACCGTTCATCCATACGCCGTTGTGCCGCCAGCGCGCGGCTCGCGGCGTGCGCGTCGGCGCTGCCCGCGGCCGCACAGTTGCGCCCGGCCAATCCGGTCAGCGTGCCCGACACGTCCACGCAGGCGTTCAAGCGCGCCGACCGAAAAATGATGGAAGCGATGGAAAGCGCGCCGTACACGGGCGACGCCGACCGCGATTTCGTCGCGCACATGGCGCCGCATCACCAGGGCGCGATCGACATGGCGCAGGTCGAACTCAAATACGGCAAGGATCCGACGCTGCGGCAACTCGCGAGCCGGATCGTCGCCGCGCAGCGCGACGAGATCGCGTTGATGGAGCGCTGGCAGAAGGAGCACGGCAGCACGCCGTGAACCGCGATGCGAGACGGCGATACGCGGGCGACCGTACCGGTGGTTCCGCATCCGGCAAGCGGCGACGTCGGACGCGCGCCGAGCCGATGGCCGCGTGTACGGGCAGGCACGACGGGAGGGGCGATGCATGGACGGTAAGCGCGAGAGCACAGGCCGCTCGATCGATAGCGTCGCCGACTACATGACCATGATCGGCGCGCAGCGGCAGACGATGGCGCTGCGGCTTTTTCGCGGCCAGTGCAATGCCGGCTGGCCGCTCGCGCCGGGCATCGCGCGGCAGCACGCGTCGCCCGACGTCGAAGCGCGGATGCTCGACGAATTCACGCGGCGCGCGCTGCCGCATCTCGAACCCGGGCAGAACCTCGAGGCATGCGACTGGCTCGCGCTCGCGCAGCAGCACGGGATGCGCACGCGCCTGCTCGACTGGTCCGGCAACGCGCTGGCGGCGCTGTGGTTCGCGGTCAGGCGCGCGGGCGAATCGGGCGGCGACGGCGTGGTGTGGTGCCTGTCGCACGACGCCGACGACATCGCGACCGCCGCGGACCGGCGCGCGCCGCTGGAGGTCACGCGCACCAAGGTGTTCCGGCCGCGTCACGTCATGCCGAGGATCACCGCGCAGGACGGCTGGTTCACGATTCACCGTTATGACGCGCGCGGCGGGCGCTTCGTGCCGCTCGACGAGGACGCGGATCTCGCCGGCCGCCTCGTGCGCATCGCCGTGCCGGGCGCCCGGTTCGCGTCGATCCGGCAGGAGCTTGCCGGCGTCGGCGTGAGCATCGCGACGATCTTTCCGGATCTCGACGGCATCGCCCAACTGACCGACACGCGCTATTTCCCGGACGACGAGGACACGCACGCACCGCGCTAAAGCCGGCGTTGCACGGGCGTGCGGATCGGGCACGCGTGATGCTTCTCCCGACGGCGCGCACGCGGGACCGAACCCCCGAGCGGCCGCTGGCGTGCGGTTCGCGGCGGGCGGCGACGCGGTTCATGCGCGCATTCAAACAGACTATCGATCCGGGAGGCATTCATGCGCGAACTCAACGAACCACCGAGCGACCGTCGCGGCACGGCGTGCAAGCGCGGCGCCGGTTCCGGGCCGGCCGGGCACGCCGTTACCCGTGCGTTCGAACGTTTTGCGTCGCGCGTGACCACCTGGGCCGGCTCGCCGGTCGCATTCGGCAGCGCGGTCGCGATCACTGCGATATGGCTCGTGAGCGGGCCGGTGTTTCACTACTCGGACGCGTGGCAGCTCGTCATCAATACCGGCACCACGATCATCACGTTTCTGATGGTGTTCCTGCTGCAGCGCAACCAGAATCGCGACAGCGTGGCGTTGCACCTGAAGCTCGACGAACTGCTCGCCGTCACGCGCGCGGCGAGCGACCGGCTGATCGGGATCGAGGATGCGTCCGAGGAAGAATTGCGCGCGTTGGCGCAGACCTACGTCGAAATGGCGCAGCGCGCGGCCGAGCGCGGCGACGACGAGCCGGGCGGAAAACGGGCGGAAGCGGCCGACACGAAAACGGCCGACACGCCGCCCGAATCCTGATCTCGCGATCGAGCGATGCGCGGCCCGATGATTTTTCAAACGCTTGTCGTTTCCGGCGCCGCATCGCGGCGCGACGGCTCGTTCGCGCCGCTCGCGGCGGGGAACGGCACGTGCTGCATGCCGACACGAAGCCCGGTCGTTCCGGGTATAGCCCAGGGTGCCGCCATGAACTCCAGAGTCCCGTCGAATCCGTTGTTGAATCTTGCGGTGGCCGTCGCCTGCGGGGCGGCCGCGATGTACTTCCTCGATCCTGCGTCCGGCCGGCGCCGCCGCGCGTATCTGCGCGACAAGGCGGCCGCGGGCCGGCACGACGTGGCCGATTATGCGAATACGCAGGTGAAGCGGGCGGCCGACCATGCGCGCGGCGCGATCGCCGGGCTGCGGGCCGACTGGCTCGCGGGCGACGCGAACGACGTACAGGTCGCCGAGCGCGTGCGTGCGGCGCTCGGCCGGCTCGTCGCTCGCCCGCGCGACATCGACGTGAGCGTCGAGCGCGGCAACGTGTGCCTGACCGGACAGGTCGACGAGGCCGAACGGCAGGCGCTGATCGACGGTGTCGCCGCGCTGCATGGCGTGCATCGCGTCGAGGACGCGATGGGCGCGCGCAGCGAATACAAGGCGCCGACCGACGGTCATTCGCAGTGACGCGGCCGCGGCTGACCGCCCCGGCGGGGGCCGGTGAACGAGTACGACATGCATTCGGCGCACGCACGGCTGCCGGAACGACGGCAGCCTGGCGCCTCAACCGGAGCCACCCATGACCGAACGCCAGCCTCCCGACACGACGTCCGCGCATCCGGAGCCGGGCGCGCACGACGCGCTCGAACATCTGCTCGGCAGCCTGCATCGGCACGGCTTCCTGCGCTTCGCGAACGAGGTCGTCAGCGCGAACGCGCGGCTGGCCGACACGTTCGTCGACGCGCTCGACAAGCCCGGCATGCAGAGCGGCATGCAGAATCTCGCGATGCTCGTGACGGCGCTCTCGCGCATTCCGCCGGAACAGTTCGGCCGCGCCGCGTTCGCGGCGGCCGACGCGCTGCATCACGTCGGCGCATGGCAACCGGCGCAGCACCCGCACGTCGCGCCCGGCGTTCGCGGCGTCTACCGCTTGCTGCACGACGAGGCGCTGTGGGATGCATTGACGCCGCTGCTCGAAGGGCTGAAGGTCTTCGCGCAAGGGCTTGCGCGCGATCCGCAGCCGCCCGTCGCCGGGATCAGCGAGACGGCGAAAGACGCGTGACCGCGCCCGGCCGCGGATCGCTCGCCACGCACAGGCCCGCGAACTGACGGATGATGCGCTGCGTCGGCGCGCTCGCCGGCCAGTGCGGCACCGCGTCGATGCCGACCCAGCGGCACAGCGCGATTTCCCGGCCCGGGCAAGCGTGCGCGCCGCGCGGCAGGCTCGCGACGAACACGTGATGACGCTTCACGCTGCCGTCCACGTAGAAGAAATACGCGAGTTCGAGACCGGTGAGCCCGGTTTCCTCGCGAAGTTCGCGATGCGCGGCGTCGAGCGCCGATTCGCCGCGCCGGATCACGCCGCCGGGCAGCGTCCAGCGCGACGATCGCCCGCGGGCGACCAGCAGCACGCGCCGGTTGCGATGGCAGACGATCGTGGCGCGTTCCTTCGCCAGCGGCGCGAGCGGTACCGCGCGAACGGGGAAATCGGACGGGTCGGGTAGCGTCATGCAGGGCACGCGGCAGATGGGCGAAAGATCCATGCGCCCCCTGCCGCAACGTGCGTTCCCGCTTCGCTGTCGCATGTGCCCTCGTGCGAGTGTTTCGGGCCCGCTGGCCGGCCTTCGTCCGCGATTTTTCAACGGCTTGTCATTTCTGCCGCCGCCCGCTGCGGCCGTTTCGCGCGAGCGGGACGGCGGTATGGCGCGACGCGCGTCGATCACGCGTCGCCGCGTTCGGCAGAGGGCGTGCGACGCGGCGGCGCCCCGCTTGGCGGTGCGGCCGGCTTGCCTTCGGCCGGGTCGTGCGCGCTGCGCGGCGGTGGTGTGGCGGTGCCGCGGCGCTTGCCTTCGGGGCCGGGCGTGCTGTCGCCGCGATCTTCGTCGCGTGTGTCGGTGTCGAGCGGGGTCGAGCGTGTCATGGTTCGCGAGTCCTGTCGGGGCGGTCGAGGCGTACACGTCGCGCATCGCGCATGCCGCGGTGGACGACGCGCGTTGCCGGGCCCGCTGTTTGCTCGATCGCGCGCTTGAGGTCGGCGCGGGCAATGGCGCCCGCGGCCGCCGCCTGGAGCCCCGTTTCATGTCCGATGCGATCCTGTGCCCGTGGTCCGTTCGTGAGCGATCTTGCGTCGCGCTGCGGCGCGCGTCGACACCCGGACGGCGCGGCACCGGCGCGCCGGACGCGTTCGCGCCGGCGGTGGCCGGCGTCGTACTGTCGACGCCGCTGCCTACCCGCTGGCCTGCCGTCGTCGCCCGCGCGGGCGACGACCCGTCCGGCGGCGGCAGCGGCTCGGGAGCGGCGCCGGGCCGCAACGGCGAGCACCCGACCGACGCGCCGGGCGGCGGTGGCGGCGACGGCCATTCGCACGACGATCGCGGCGGCCGCACCGGCGGCGACGGAGACGGGGACGGCAACAACGGCGAAGGCGAACGCAAGCGGCCCAGTAAGAAAACGCTGATCATTCTCGGCGCGGTGCTGGTCGTGCTGCTCGTCGGCGGGCTCGTCTGGTGGCTCGCGACGCGCAACCAGGAAAGCACCGACGATGCGTACACCGACGGCAACGCGATCGCGGTCGCGCCGCACGTGTCCGGCTACGTGACACGGCTCGCGGTCGACGACAACAGCTTCGTGCGGCGCGGCGACGTGCTCGTCGAGATCGATCCGCGCGACTACCGCGCGCAGGTCGACGCGGCGCAGGCGCAGCTCGGTCTCGCACAGGCGCAGCTCGACGCGGCGCGCGTGCAGCTCGATATCGCGCGTGTGCAGTATCCGGCCCAGTATCGGCAGGCGCGCGCGCAGATCGAGTCGGCGGAAGCCGCGTACCGGCAGGCGCTCGCCGCGCAGGCGCGGCAGCGGGCGGTCGATGCGCGCGCAACTTCCCAGCAGGCGATCGATGCGGCCGACGCGCAACGTGCGACCGCCGACGCGAACGTCGCGATGGCCCAGGCGCAGGCGCGCACCGCGAGCCTCGTGCCGCAGCAGATCCGGCAGGCCGAGACGGCCGTCGAGGAACGCCGCCAGCAGGTGCTGCAGGCGCGCGCGCAGCTCGAGACGGCCAACCTCAACCTGTCGTACTGCGAGATGCGCGCGCCGTCCGACGGCTGGGTCACGCGGCGCAACGTGCAATTGGGCTCGTTCCTGCAAGCCGGCACGTCGATCTTCTCGATCGTCACGCCGCGCGTGTGGATCACCGCGAATTTCAAGGAGTCGCAGCTCGAACGGATGCGCGTCGGCGATCGCGTCGACGTGTCGGTCGACGCGTATCCCGATCTCGACCTGCATGGCCACGTCGACAGCATCCAGCTCGGCAGCGGCTCGCGCTTCTCCGCGTTCCCGGCCGAGAACGCGACCGGCAACTTCGTGAAGATCGTGCAGCGCGTGCCGGTGAAGATCGTGCTCGACGGCCCGCTGCCGACCCGTCCGCCGCTCGGTCTCGGCCTGTCGGTCGAGCCGACCGTCCATCTGAAATGACCGGCCGCCGTGCCGCGGCCGGCGTCGACCGGAGCGATCCGATGCCCGATACCCGCATGCCGTTCCCGCCTCGCGAGGCCCGCCGATGAACCGGCCGCCCGACCGCGGCGGCGCGTCCGGCGGCGCATGGCGCCCCGCCGCGAACCCGTGGCTCATCGCGATCGTCGTCACGCTCGCCGCGTTCATGGAGGTGCTCGACACGACGATCGTCAACGTCGCGCTGCCGCACATCGCCGGCACGATGTCGGCGAGCTACGACGAGGCGACCTGGACGCTCACGTCGTACCTCGTCGCGAACGGCATCGTGCTGCCGATCTCGGGCTTCCTCGGGCGCCTGCTCGGCCGCAAGCGCTACTTCCTGCTGTGCATCGCCGCGTTCACCGTGTGCTCGTTCCTGTGCGGCGTCGCGACCAACCTCGGCGAACTGATTGTGTTCCGCGTGCTGCAGGGGCTGTTCGGCGGCGGGCTGCAGCCAAACCAGCAGTCGATCATCCTCGATACGTTCCCGCCCGAGCAGCGCAACCGCGCGTTCTCGATCTCGGCGATCGCGATCGTCGTCGCGCCGGTGCTCGGGCCGACGCTCGGCGGCTGGATCACCGACCATTTCTCGTGGCGCTGGGTGTTCCTGCTCAACGTGCCGATCGGCGCGCTGACCGTGCTCGCGGTGATGCAGCTCGTCGAGGATCCGCCGTGGCGGCGCGGCGCCGAGCGCGGGATCTCGATCGACTACATTGGCATCGGGCTGATCGCGATCGGGCTCGGCTGCCTGCAGGTGATGCTCGATCGCGGCGAGGACGAGGACTGGTTCGGCTCGACCTTCATCCGCGTCTTCGCGGTGCTGTCCGCGCTCGGGCTGATCGGTGCGACGCTGTGGCTGCTGCGCACGAAGAAACCGGTGGTCGACCTGTCGTGCCTGCGCGACCGCAATTTCGCGCTCGGTTGCGTGACGATCGCGACGTTCGCGGCGGTGCTGTACGGCAGCGCGGTGATCGTGCCGCAGCTCGCCCAGCAGCATCTCGGTTACACGGCGACGCTCGCGGGGCTCGTGCTGTCGCCCGGCGCGCTGCTGATCACGCTCGAGATTCCGCTCGTGAGCCGGCTGATGCCGCACGTGCAGACGCGCTATCTCGTCGGGTTCGGCTTCGTGCTGCTGTGCGGCGCGCTGATCTATTCGCGCATGCTGGTGCCGGACATCGACTACACGCACCTCGTGATGATCCGGTGCGCGCAGTCGCTCGCGATCGGCTTCATGTTCGTGCCGATCACGACGCTCGCGTACCTGACCGTGCCGCGGCGGCTCAACGACGACGCGTCCGCGTTGTTCACGATGTTCCGCAACGTCGCGGGCTCGATCGGCATCTCGGTGTCGACCGCGCTGATCCGCGAGCGCACGCAGGCGCGCATGGCGCACCTGTCCACGCACATGTCGACGCTGTCGCAGAACTTCCAGGATGCGCTGCGGGAGAATGCGCGCGCGATCGGCGCGCTGACGGGCGCGCCGCCGCCGGCCGCGTTGCAGACCGCGACCGGCCGGCTCTACGAAACGTTCGTCTCGCAGGCGACGATCCTCGCGTATATCGACGTGTTCGCGATCCTCGCGGTGTTCTGCGCGTTCAGCATTCCGCTGACGTTCCTGTTCTCGCCGGCGAAGGCGGCGCGCGGCGCGGGAGGGCATTGACATGCGCATGCGCCGCGACAATCGCAGCCACCGCCTGATTCGCCGCATCGTGTGCGGCGCGATGACGACGATCATCGCCGGCTGCACCGTCGGCCCCGATTACCAGCCGCCGCAAGCGGACGTCCCGGCCACCTGGCATGCGATGCAGGCGGACGGGCAGGCGGCGTCTCCCGCATCCGGCGTGGCCGCGCGGTCGTCGCCCACGATCGACGCCGATCCCGATCCGCGCTGGTGGCGCGCGTTCGGCGATCCGCTGCTCGACCGGCTCGTCGAGCGCGCCGCGCACGACAACCTCGACGTGCAGGCGGCCGTGCTGCGCATCGCGCAGGCACGCGCGCAGGTGCGCGCGGCCGCCGCGCAGGGCTTGCCGAACGTGCGCGCGAATGCGAGCTACCAGCGCGAGCAGCTCGGCCTGAAGGGCATCGTCGAGGAGCAGGGCATCGACCAGCGCGTCGATCGTCTCGGCGCGCCGGACTCGCCGCTCGACCGGTTCGGGCCAGGCACCGGGGCAAGCGTGCAGCAAGGTGCGCGCGGCGCGCTCGATGCCCTCGAATCGCCGGTCAACCTGTGGCAGGCCGGGTTCGACGCATCGTGGGAACTGGACCTGTTCGGCCGCGTGCGCCGCTCGGTCGAAGCGGCCGGCGCGCAGACGAGCGCCGCGGTCGCGAGCCGCGACGACGCGTTGCTGTCGCTCGAGGCCGAAGTCGCGCAGACCTATCTGCAACTGCGCGGCGCGCAAGCGCAGCGCGCGCTGGCCGACGACCTGCAACGCGCGCAGCGCGAGTTGCTCGACCTGACGCGCGAGCAGGCCGCGCACGGCCTCGCGAGCGATCTCGACGTGCGCAGCGCCGACGCGCGGCTCGCGCAGATCCGCGCGCAACTGCCGCAGTTCGACCAGCAGATCGCGCTGCTGCGCAACGGTCTCGCCTATCTGGTCGGCGGGGCGCCGGGCGCGCTCGACGACTGGCTGGCCGCCCCGCGCGCGTTGCCGGCGGTGCCGCCGACCGTGCCGGTCGGCCTGCCGTCGACGCTCGCGCGCCGGCGCCCCGACATCCGCCGTGCGGAGGCCGAGCTGCAAGCGGCCACCGCCGACGTCGGCGTCGCGGTCGCGCAGTTCTATCCGGACATTTCGCTAACGGGGCAGGTCGGCCTGCGCGCGTCGCACGTGCGCGAGCTCGCGCACTGGTCGCATCTGTTCTACGCGTTCGGGCCGGCCGTGTCGCTGCCGATCTTTTCCGGCGGCGCGCTCGTGTCGAACCTGCGGCTGTCGCAGGCGCGCCAGGCCGAAGCGGCGCTCGCGTACCGGCAAGCCGTGCTCGTCGCGCTGCGCGACGTCGACAATGCGCTGGCCGTATACCGCACCGACCAGGCGCGCGCGGCCGCGCTCGACGACGCGGTGAAGGCCGAACAGGGCGCGCTGGACCTCGCGCGCGATCGCTACCGGAAGGGCCTGTCGCCGTTCCTCGACGTGCTGGATGCCGAGCGGCAATGGGCGGAGGGCCGGCAGCAGGCCGAGCAGGGCGCGTTGCAGACGACCACCGATCTCGTCGCGCTGTACAAGGCGCTCGGCGGCGGCTGGCAGGCGGGGCCGGCCGCGAATGAGGATACCGGCACGGCGCGCGCGCAGTAGCCTCGCGCGCGCGGCGGGCATCGGGTGCCGCGCTCGCGCAACGCCGTCCGGCGGCCCGCGCGCGGCCTCAATCCCATGCGTGCTTGCTGAACTGATAGCCCCTGGAGCGGATGGTCTTGATCCGTTTCGGTTCGTTCGCGTCGTCGCGCAGCTTGCGGCGCAGCTTCGAGATGCGGCCGTCGATCGAACGATCGAGGCCGTCGAACGCGATGCCGCGCAGCAGCAGCGTCAGGTCTTCCCGGCTCACCACCTCGCCCGCGCGGCACACGAGGGCCCACAGCAGATCGAATTCCGTCGACGTCAGGCGCGGCATGCTGCCGTCGGGCAGATGCACGCGGCGATCGGCCCGGTCGATCGAGAACTTGCCGAACACGTATCGCTGCGGCGAATCCGGCACGGCGTCGCCCGCCGGCACGCGCGTGCGCCGCAACTGCGCCTTGATTCGCGCGAGCAGCAGACGCGGTTCGAGCGGCTTGCGGAGAAAATCGTCCGCGCCGAGTTCCAGGCCGAGCAATTCGTCGAACGGCTCGTCGCGGCCCGTCACCATGATCACGATGCCGTCGTACTGCATGCGCGCCGTGCGGCAGATATCGAAGCCGTCCTTGCCCGGCAGGTTGATGTCGAGCAGCACCACGTCGGGGCGGCTCGCGACGATCGCCGCTGCCGCGCCGGCGCCGTCGCACAGCGTGTCCACCTGATAATGATGCGTGCGCAGGTACTCGGCGATCAGCGCGGACAGCGGGACGTCGTCTTCGACGATCAGGATTCGGATGGGCATCGCTAAACGAAGGGGCAAAACGGGAAGGTGGCGAGCGGTCAGGCCCAGTCCGAGCGTGTCGTGGCCGAAGCGACGTGGATGATACTGCGCAACATTCCGATGGAATGTGGGGAAATCTGGATCGTTCGGTGAGCTTATCTGCGCGCCAATCGCCGCCATCGAAGGAAACGCGCGGGGCGAGCGACGCGGGGCCGCGCGTGAGGCTGAAACGGTTCGATGCGAGAGTCGGCGCGGCGCTCGGGACGATGCGCGCCCGCGCATCCGTCAGACGAAAACGTTTGCGCCACTTCGACGCCGCGCACCGTTCCCGCACCGCCCGACACCACGCCAGGCAAGGTTAGTCGACATATCATTACAAAATATTACCGACGTCGCCGCGTTCCGCTCCCTACAATCCACACACCTGATCCGCGCGTCGCGCATTGCGCCTGTTTCGCGATCGTATCGGCTACCGGTCTCGGCGAAGCGTCGAGTCATGTCGCTCACGTGACGAACCGGATGCGCGCGAGTCGGGTCGCCGCCGCGCCGGCTCCGATGGGCAGTCGGGCGGATGCTATCGATTACTGACGGGGGAAGCGAAATGACGCCGTTGCAAGTCGTCCAGAGTCTCGACGCACTCACGCATGCGATCGAAGCGGCGGTGGCGCGCGCCGACTGGAGCGAGGCCGTTCGGGCCGCCGAGACGCGTTCGGCGTTCATCGTTGCGCTTGCACCCGATCAACCGGACGAGGTCGTGTCGGCGCTGATGAAAGTGCAGGAGATCGATGTCCGGATTTCCACCGTCGCGCGCGACACGCTCGAGGCGCTCGTCGCGGAGGGCTGGATGGCGCTGCACGCAGCCCGCACGGCAACGAACGCGCTGAGGGCGCGGCAGCGGTCGCTCGATGCCGGCGCCGCGGCCACGCGACACTGAAATCCGTTTCATTTGGTGATGGCATGAAATTCAGAGAACGCGCCAGTCAGGTCGATGCAACACGGTGGTTCGCCGAGGGCGACCATGAACGGGTAGAGCGCCGTCACGGCCTGTGGGCGATCGCGACGCCGGAAGGCTGGCGATCCGTGAAGCCGGGCGACTGGATCGTGCGCGACGAATCCGGCAACTGCTGGCCGATGGACGACGGCCTCTTCATGCATCGCTACGAACCGGTCGCCGACTGACTTGGCCGCCGGTTCGACGCGCCTACCGGCGCTTGCGTGAAAACATCAATGAATCGGCGTCGTTGAAGCGGATGCGCCGCGGCTCGCCGTACCCGGCTTTCTCCGCGACCCGGATCGACGCGACATTCGTCGGCGCGATCAGACACACGCTGCGCTCGAACCGCTGTTGCGCGTCGAGCCATGCGAGCGCGGCCGCGAGCGCCTCGGTCGCATAGCCGTTGCCTTGCGCCCACGTCGCCAGCGCCCAGCCGGCTTCCGGCACGCCGCGGATCGGCGGGTCGATGTTGCGGTGGAAATCCGCGAAGCCGAGATCGCCGACGTAACGCCCCGACGCCTTTTCGCGAATCGCCCAGTACCCATAGCCGAGCAGCGGCCACAACCCGCGATACGCGAGCATGCGCATCCACGAGTCGCGCGGCGTGGAAGGCGTGCCGTTGAAGATGTGCGCGACGACGCCCGGTTCCGCCCACATCGTGGCGAGTGCGTCGAAGTCGCCGAGCGGGTGGCCTTCAAGGATCAGACGGGGCGTGTCGAGAACGGGCGGAGACGAGACGGGGGGCACGGCGCTGAATGTCATCGGGCGTTCCATGAGGAAGGGGCGGCGACGCAGGGCGCCGCGCTCGGGTCTCGTACGATACCGCGTAAACGGCGACGTGGACGCAATTCCCCGCCCGCATCGGGGCATGCGGGCGCATCGCGCGGACGGCGCCGGCCGGCGGTGCCCGCATGGATCGGCTCGCGTGCCGACGTCGCGGTCGGGTGCATCGCGCGGGGCGTTCGACGAATGCGTCCGTTCGTGGCCGTGTGGCAAACGCCTGTAGCGAACCCCGACCGCGGCGAGCGGTCGGCCTGCTTCCTGACGGTGGTCATCGGCACGCCCGCGTGCTGCGCGCAATGCGGGATCGCGCCCGTGCCGGATGGCGTTACTTGCGGCTTTTCAGGAACGAGCGCCCTTCGGCCGTGATCGATGCGCCGGAGCGGCCGTGCGGAGGATGGCTGACGAACCCGGCGTTGACGAGCTCCCGCGCGATCGACCAGCCGAGCGCCGGCGCATCGCGGCCGTAGCGAACATCGGCGAGGCGTTCGAGCGCCCAGATCGCGGAGGCCGACAGGTTGGGGGTGTTGGACGTGAGCGTATCGTTCATGGCTTCCTCGGGAAATGGCGTTTCGGGGTGGGCGGCACACGGCCGGACGGGAGGAGGTGCAAGCATCAGCTTGCCTGCAACAACGGCAGCAGCGCGTGCAGCGCCGCTTCCTCGTCGGGGCCGGTGGCGAGCACCTGGGCCGACGTGCCGCCGTGAACCTGCAGCGACGCGATCGCGCCGCTGTCTTTTGCGTTGCTGCCGTGCCCGTTCGCGATCAGCTGGATGTCGCTGTCGAAGCGGCGTGCCGCGTCGACGGTCGCATCGCGCGCGGCGCGGCCGCGATTGCGGTTCCATGCGGGGCCGATTTCAACGTACACAACGGTTGCCACGATGCTGGAAAGCCTCCGGACAAGTGGGCGGGGCGGCGCGCGACATGCAGGGTTACGCACGTGTAGCGGACATCGGGCGGCTGGCATGTCACGAATTCCCGCAGGGGCGCGGGTGCCGGCCGGGTGCATTGTACGCGCCATTCGGCGCGAACATGCCGACATCCGCTGCAAAGGCGTATTCAAATTCGCGGATTGTCGGAAAGTGGGGGATTATAATGCATCGGCCAGATCATGTGAATTACATTATAATGCCGTGTGCGCCGATGCCGGCCCGCGGCGTTGCCGGCGGGCGAGTCTCGGCGTAGCCGGGCGCGCAACCTGCTCGCCCGGCATCGTCGACCGACCCGAACTCCTCCCGAATGGAAGCCGCAATGAATGCCCCCGCCTGCCCGCAATGCGCGATGGAAAACACTTACCCCGACGGCGCGCTGACCGTGTGCGCGGACTGCGGCCACGAATGGTCGGCCGACGCCGGCGCCGAGGCCGGTGACGAACCGGCGGGCGACGTCGTCAAGGACGCGAACGGCAACGTGCTGTCGGACGGCGATTCGGTCGTGCTGATCAAGGACCTGCGCGTGAAGGGTTCGTCGATCACGCTGAAGATGGGCACCAAGGTCAAGAGCATCCGGCTCGTCGGCGGCGATCACGAAGTCGACTGCAAGACCGACATGGGCGGCTTCATGCTGAAGGCGTGCTACTTGAAGAAGGTCTGAGCGCACGGTCAGGCGACCGTTGCATCCGCGTTTTCAGCCGCTGTCTTTTTCATTCGACTACCCGCACATGGCCGAGGATCGCACTGCCTACGACGCGTTCGTCAGGTTCCTGGCGACGCCGCTGAACGACGGCCGGCCGTTCGTGCTGGAGACGCAGCACGCGGTCTCGCTGCACTTCGATCATTTCGGCACCCAGAGCTTCATGTCGCTGCATGATCCGGTGCGGCTCGCACTCGGTTATACGCGCGTGATGATGGGCTTCCTGCTGCTGCAGGCCGAGCCCGCACACATCTGCATGCTCGGGCTCGGCGGCGGGTCGCTCGCGAAGTACTGCTACCGCCACCTGCCCGGCACGAGGATCGATGCGGTCGAGATCAATCCCGACGTGATCGCGCTGCGCGACACGTTCAGGATTCCTGCCGACGATGCGCGCTTCACCGTGGTGTGCGCCGACGGCGCGGACCATCTGGAGCGGGCGGACGTCCGCACGGACGTGATCCTGCACGATGCGTTCGTCGCCGACGGCATGCGCGGCCGCTGTACGGGCGCTACTTTTCTCGATGCGTGCCGCGCACGCCTGAGCGAATCCGGCGTGCTCGCGATCAACTTCATGGACGACGATCCGGCGTTGCCGCAGCACCTCGAGCAGTTGCGATCGGTATTCGGTTCGTCGTATGCGCTGGTGCCGTGCGGCGACGACAACAACTTCGTTGCATTCGCATGGAAGGACGGCAGCCGGTTGCCGTCGTTGCGTATCCTGCTGGAGCGGGCGCTCGCGTGCCCGCAGGCCGGTGAACTGAAGCTGGCCGCCACCGCGAGACGCATGAAGCACGGCGAGGGCATCGATTCGCGGCGGCTGGTCTGGCGCGCGCAGTCGCACGAACGTTGGGAGATCGGCGCGTAGCCGTACCGAGGGGGCGGGCCGTGCTCGGCCTGTGCGGCCGTGCTTACTTCACGCGCTTGCCGATCGCGCTGCGGGTCTTGTACGTGACGCCGTGCCGGTCGAGATAGTCGCGGATCAACTGCCGCACGACTTGCGACGGCGTAAGGTCCTGCTCCGCACAGAGCATCTCGAAGGCTTCCTTCTTCGCGGGATCGATCAGGACGGTCAGGCGGGCGGTTTTCGTTTCCATGACGGGGCGAGGGTGGTCGATATGTTAATCAAATTATAATCGATCCGTTTTCGGCGTTACCGCGGCAAGCGCCCCACGATCAGCGTTTGCTGCGCACCAGCGCGAGCAGATCGTCGATCACCGGCACGACGGCGAGCGTGACGAGCACCGCGGCGAGCGGCACGGTCGACACGTAGCCCACGTGCTTGAAGCCGATCGCGCCGGCCAGGCCGCCGACGAAGAACGACGCGAGCATCGTCGCGTGTATCCGCAGTTTCGACCGGTTGGCGATTACCGCGTGCGCGTCGACGTCGATGGCCGAGCGGTTCCAGTAAAACAGCTTGCCGAGCTCGATGCCGAGGTCGGTCACGATGCCGGTGATGTGCGTCGTGCGGATTTCCGCGCCGGACAACTTCGTGATCGTCGCGTTCTGCAGCCCCATGATGAAGCACAGCAGCGTCACGGTCACCGGCACGAAGAACGTTTCCCACAGCGCGAGATGGCTGCCGAGCAGCCCGAACAGCAACAGCAGCGCGGCTTCGACCAGCAGCGGCAGCATGAACTGGCTGTGCAGCCCGCGGCGGCGGCCCCAGTTGACGAGGATCGCCGAACAGGCGGCGCCGATCAGGAACGACCCCAGCGAGCTGATGCCGGCGAGCGCGAGCCGCACGTCGCCGAGCGCCGTCTGGTCGGCGATCGCCGACACGATGCCGCTCATGTGCGACGTGTATTGCTTGACCGCGAGAAAGCCGCCGGCATTGGCCGCGCCGGCGACGAACGCGAGCGAAAACCCGAGCTGGCGGTTGGCGTCCGCGCTGCGGTGTTTTCCGGTCAGGTTTCGAAAGTACTGCGCTGGCATAGGGGCTTCGCTCGATCGTCGCGGATTCGCGGGTACAGGCGGAAAACCGGTGCCGGAGGGCGTGGCGGGCCCGCCGCTTGCGCCGGATGCCGGGGCTGTCGAATCATGTGATGGACATGATAATGTCATTATCATACTCTGTTGGCCGGATGGTGCATTCAGTACAATGACGGAAGGCGCCGCCGGCCGGCTGTTTCGCCGCCGCGCGGCGCTGATCACTTCTGCCCACCGCTTCATGACCCCGATCAAGTTCATCCTTCGCTACACGGCGATCCCGTTCACGGCCATCGTCGCCGTGGTGGTCTGGACCGTCATTCCATCATCGAAAGAGATCGATGCGAGACAATATGCGGCGCTGTCGCGTGCGTACGCGAGTTTCCCGCTGCCGTTCCGGCGCGAGATCTCGGACACGATGGCGCACGGCACGATCAACGACCGGCGCTACCAGGCGCTCGTGCGCGATTCGCTGGGCAACGGCGTCGCGCTGGACTGGCCGGCGTCGGGCGTCGGCGGCGTCGCCGACGAGCGGCAAAAACTGGCCGAACTGATTCAGGCCGATTCGGATCTTCAAAGGCAACGGCAATGAAAACCCTGCTGGTTTCTGTGGCATTCGCGATGATCATCGCGAGCCTGATCTTCGCGCTGTACTTCATGAATCACGATCGCGGCAAGTCCAAGCGGATGGCGTGGTCGCTCGCCGCGCGCGTCGGATTGTCGGTCACGCTGTTTCTGTCGCTGCTGATCGCGTACAAGCTCGGCTGGATCGAGCCGACGGGGTTGCCGATCGGGCGGTGAGGCGCAGGTTTCGGGCGGGGGCGGGCGGTTCGGGCCGGCGATGCCGCGTCGTGCCGCCTTCGCCTCAACGGCGGCTCGTACCGTTTCAGGCGGGGCACTCGGCGAGCGGCGCTGCGTTCCGCGTGTGGTATGCGGATCGGTTGACTCGTCGTATATCGCCGGATCAGATATTCATCGAAAAAATAACCATTTGGTACACACATAGGCAGGCTCTACAGTCTCGCATCCTGCTGCCGGTTGCGATGCCGGCGATTTCGAGACTATTTCAGAAGCCTGCCTGATGAATCGACTGCTCTACTCCCGGGCCCGCACCGCAGCGGCCGCGCTGTTCGTGCTCGGCCTCGTGCCGGTTTCCCATGCGGCTCAGCCGACGTTGCGCGTCGGCATCGACGCCGAGTCGTATCCGCCTTTCTTTTCGAAGGACGCGACCGGCAAGTGGAAGGGGTGGGAAGTCGACGTGCTCGATGCCGCGTGCGGCAAGCTGAACGTGCGATGCGAGCTCACCGACATTGCGTGGGACGGCCTGATTCCGGCGTTGCAGAACCGCAAGATCGACGTGATCTGGTCGTCGATGACGATCACCGGCGAACGGCAGAAAGCCATCGATTTCAGCCGCGCGTATTACGAATCGCCGACGGTGTTCGTCGGCGCGAAAAGCGACCGGCGCCGCGTCGACTGCGCGGTTCCCGCGACCTTCAAGGGCCGCGTGATCGGCGTCGAGGCCGGCACCAACTTCTCGGCATTCCTGGATGCCCGCTTCAAGCAGGACGCGCAGATCAAAGCGTTCGACAAGTTCGACAACGCGCTCGCCGATCTGGTGTCCGGTCGCGTCGACTACGTGCAGGAAGGCAAGGGGCTGTTCACGGCGTTCCTCGCGTCGCGCGACGGCAAGGACTTCGAGGTCAAGGCCACGTGCGCGGACGATCCGGTGCTGGGCCTCGGCATCGGCGCGGGCGTGCGCCACGGCGATGAGCTGCGCGGCAAGCTGTCGACCGCGATCACGCAACTGCAGCAGGACGGCACGTGGGATGCGATCACCGCCCGCTATCCGAACCTGAAAGGCACGATCGAGAAGGGCCGCTGAACCGATGGCCGCGGACGATTCGCTACTCGCTTTGCTCGCCTTCGGCGACGGCGGTTATGGCCGCGTGTTCGCGAGCGCGTTCGCGCTGACGTTCGGCGTCGCGGCCGCGTCGTTCTGCACCGGCGTGCTGCTCGGCATCGCCGGCGCGCTCGGCAAGCTGTCGCGTTACGCGGCGCTCGTGTGGCTGGCGCGGCTCTATACGATGCTCGTGCGCGCGCTGCCCGAGCTGCTGTGCCTGCTGCTCGCGTTCTACGCGGTCGCACCGGCCATCGAGAACGCGCTGCGCGGCAGCGGCATCGTACCCGGCGACTTCGCGTTCGACCCGTTCGTCGTCGCCGCACTGTCGCTCGGCTTCATCCAGGGCGCGTATCTCACCGACATCTTCCGCGCGGCGCTCGTCAACGTGCCGGTCGGCCAGATCGAAGCCGCGCACGCGTATGGGATGACGTCCTGGCAGACGTTCGCGCGCATCCGGCTGCCGGCCGCCGCGCGGCTCGCGCTGCCGGGCGTCGGCAACGTGTGGCTGAACGCGACCAAGGACGCGTCGTTCATCAGCGTGCTCGGTTCGTTCACGGATCTGCTGAAGGCGAGCCAGCTCGCGGCCGGCGCGACGCGGCACTACGTATTCTTCTATCTGGTCACGGCCGCGCTGTTCCTGTTGCTGAGCGTCACGTCGGCGGGCATCTTCGCGGCGCTCGAGCGGCATGCGAATCGCGGCACGAGGCGTGCGACGACATGATCTTCTCGCTGCCTTTCCTGCTCGACACGGTAATGCCGAAGCTGCTCGCCGCGGTGCCGACGACGCTGGCGCTGACGCTTGTGTCGGGTGCGGCCAGCGTGCTGCTGGGCGTGCCGCTCGCGCTCGCCGCCGGCGCACGCCATACGCCGGTGCGCTGGTCCGCGCGCGGCTGGCTCATGCTGATCCGCGGCACGCCGCTCCTCGTTCAGCTCTATCTGCTGTACTACGGATTCGGGCAGATCGTCCCGCGGGAGTGGATGCGCGACAGCTGGGCGTCGCCGCTGCTGCGTGACGCGTTCTGGTACGCGATCGTCGCGTTGAGCGTGAACGAGAGCGCGTATGTCGCGACGATCCTGCGTGGCGCGATCGCCGGCGTGCCGGCCGGCGAGATCGAGGCCGGCCACGCATACGGGATGACGCGCGTGCAGGTGCTGCGCCGCATCGTCGGCCCGCGAGCGTGGCGGCTTGCGCTGCCCGCGCTCACCGGAGAGGCGATCCTGCTGCTGAAATCGACCGTCCTCGCGTCCACCGTGACCGTGTTCGACGTGATGGGCACGGCCAATACGCTGCGCTTCGAGACGTTGCGCGTGTACGAACCGCTGGCCGGTGCGGCGATCGTCTATGTCGTGCTGGTCGCGCTGCTGACCATTCCCGCCGCCCGTCTCGAGCAGCGCGTCAATCGCTACCTGACGCGCGCGCCCGACGAACGCATGCCCGCCCGGCGCCGCCGCGCGTCGTCGGGCGCGTGGGCGGCGCCCAACTGATTCCTGCCCTGGTAACGAATTCCACGATGTCCGATCCTCGCCCCTTGCTGTTTTCCCTGTATGAACAAGCCAGCGTCGGCTGCGGCGGCGCGCCGAGCCTGTGGACCCATCCGGCTGATGAACGGCTCCGCGCGAATACGCTCGGGTTCTGGTCGAACCTCGCGCGCACGGCCGAACAGGCCGATCTCGACATGCTGTTCTTCGCGGACGTGCTCGGCCTGTACGACGTCTATGGCGGGTCGGCCGACGCGGCGCTGCAGTGGGCGGTCGAGGCGCCCGCGAACGATCCGATGATGCTGATCCCGGCGCTGGTCGCGCAGACGGAGCGGCTCGCGTTCGGGGTGACCGCGAGCACGACCTACGAGCATCCGTTCGCGCTCGCGCGCCGCTTCAGCACGCTCGATCATCTAAGCAACGGCCGGATCGGCTGGAACATCGTGACGTCCTACCTGACGAGCGCGGCGCGCAACTTCGGGCTCGACCGGATGATCGGCCACGACGAACGCTACGCGCGCGCGGAGGAATTTCTCGACGTCGTGTACAAACTGTGGGAAGGGAGCTGGGCGGACGACGCGGTCGTCGCCGACAAGCACGCGCCGCGCTATGCGCGTGGCGACCGCGTGCGGCCGATCGCGCACGAAGGCACGCACTATCGCGTGCAGGGGCCGCACGTCTGCGCGCCGTCGCCGCAGCGCTCGCCCGTGCTGATCCAGGCCGGCTGGTCGGGGCGCGGGCGCGCGTTCGCGGCGAAGCACGCGGAGGTGGTGTTCGTCGCGAAGTCGAATCCGCACGAGATTCGCGCGGGCCTCGACGAGATTCGGCGGCTCGCGGCCGAACGCGGCCGGGCGGCGGACGACGTGAAGTCGCTGACGGTGCTGCGGATCGTGACGGCGCGCTCGTCGAGCGACGCGAAGGAGAAATATCACACGCTGCAGCAGCACTATCACCGGCACGCGCAACTCGTCAGCTATGCGGGCGACACCGGCATCGACATCGACCGCTATGCGGACGACGAGCCGCTGACGACGCACACGGAAGGGCTGACGTCCTACGTGGTGCGGCCGGACGGCAGCGGCAAGCCGCTCACCGCCGGCGACGTGCGGCGCAAGTTCGCGAGCGTCACGCGCGGCACCGACCTGATCCTCGTCGGCTCGCCCGACGAAATCGCGGACCAGCTCGCCGAGCATGCGCGGCAGTCGACGACGAGCGGCTACATGCTCAATCCGCTGATCAGCCCCGGCACGCTCGACGATTTTGCCGAACTGATCGTGCCGGAACTGAAGAAGCGCGGCCTGTACCGCACGACGCCGGCGAGCGGCACCTTCCGTTCACGGCTGGGCGGCCGCGACCGCCTGCCGGATACGGCCTACGGCGCTTCGTTCCGGTTTCCCGTGCCGGAAGCGGGCTGACCGGCAGATCGATACCGGACGACTCTCAGCGGAGTTGCATGACATGACCGACGACGTACTGTTCCTGCTGCAACCGCATCGTGCCGACCGGAATCTTCGGGCATGAATGGCGCGATGAACGAAACCATGGACACGACGCGGCGCGAAGATCGATCGCATCGATCGGCGTCGCCGCCCGTCCTGAGCGCCGCCGGCATCGCGAAACGCTTCGACGCGACCGTCGCGCTGGCGGCGCTCGATCTGTCGATCGGCGCCGGAGAAGTCGTCGCGCTGATGGGCGCGAACGGCGCGGGCAAGTCGACCTTTGTCAAGATCCTGAGCGGCGCGCTGCAAGCGGACAGCGGCACGCTGACGCTGCACGGCGAACCGTATCGGCCGGGTTCGCCGCACGCGGCGAAGCGGCTCGGCGTCGCGACCGTGCACCAGTCGGTGGCCGATGCCGTCGTGCCAACGCTGTCGATCGCCGACAACCTGCTGCTGGACCGGCTGTGCGATCCGGCCTCGCCGTGGCGCGTGCCGCCGGCCGCGCGGCGTGCCGCGGCGCGGTCGCTCGCCGCACGGGTCGGGCTCGACGTCGATCTGGCGGCGCCGCTGGCCTTGCTGTCGCTGGCCGACCAGCAGCGCGTGACCTTGGCGCGCGCGCTGGCCGGGCAGCCGTCGTTGCTGATTCTCGACGAGCCGACCGCCAGCTTGTCCGCCGCGGAGGCTGAACGGCTGTTCGTCCTGATGGACGCATTGCGCCGCGATGGCGTCGCCATCCTGCTGGTATCGCATCGGCTCGGCGATTTGCGTCGCATCGCCGATCGTGCGGCGATCGTCCGCGACGGCCGGATCGTTGCCGATCTGGCCGCGCCGATCGATTTCGACGCCGCGGTGGAAACGATGATCGGCCGGCCGCTGCCGCGTACGCGTGCGGCGGCGCCGGAGCGTGCCGGGCTGGCCGGATCTGGGGCCGAGGTCGGTTCAGGCTTCAGCGTGCGGCAGATCCGGCTGACGCCGACCAGTACGCCGTTCGATCTCGACGTCCGGCGCGGCGAGATCGTCGCGATCGCGGGCCCGGTCGGCGGGGGCAAGTCGCGCTTCGCACGGACGATCTTCGGCGCGGTGCGGGCGGCGGCCGGCGAGATGACGCTCGACGGCCGGCCGTGGCGGCCGCGTTCGCCGGCGGACGCGATTCGCGCCGGCGTATTCCTGGCCGGCGAGGATCGCTGGCGCACGTCGTTGTTTCCCGATAGCGTGCCGTTCGCGTCGATCGCGGGCACGATCGGCTTTCCGTTCCTGTCGCGCTGGTTCGCGAGCGGCGCGGTGCGCCGAGCCCGCGAACGCACGGCGGCCGCGGCAGCGATCGCGCGGTTCGGCATTCGCTGCGAGGGGCCCGACGATCGCGTCGCGCACCTGTCCGGCGGCAACCAGCAGAAGGTCGTGCTCGCGCGCTGGCACGCCGAACCGGCGCGGCTGCTGCTGCTCGACGAACCGTTCCAGGGCATCGATGCGGGCGCGCGCGCCGATATCGTCGATACGCTGCGCCGTCATGCGCATGAGCGCGCGACGATCGTGTTCGTCAGCGATCTCGAGGAAGCCGCCGAGATCGCCGACCGTATCGTGCGGTTCGATCGTGCGACGCTCGATGGTCTGCCTCCGACTGCTCCCATCGTGGGTGCTTGCTCATGAAACCCGTGACTTCTTCCGATGTACGTCATGCCGCATCCGTCGAACGATCGTCGCGCGCCGGGCCGGCGCGCATCCGCGATGCGCTCGAACGAACCGGCATCCTGCTCGTGCTCGCCGCTCTCGTGGTCGTGTTCGCGATCAGGGAGCCCGCGTTCCTGAACCTCGACAACCTGTTCAGCATCCTGCAGGCGGTGTCGATCGTCGCGTTGCTCGGCGTCGGCGTGACGGTCACGCTCGCGGCCGGTGGTTTCGACCTGTCGGTCGGCAGCGTGGCCGCGACCGCGCAGATGGTCGCGAGCTACGTGCTGGTCGTCTGGCACGGCAGCGCGTGGGCGGCCGTGATCGCCTGCGTCGCGCTCGGCGTGGCCGCCGGATTGTTCAACGGCCTGCTGATTACGCGGCTGCGCGTGCCCGACCAGCTCGCGACGCTCGGCACGCTGTTCCTGCTGGCCGGCCTGCAGTTGATCCCCACCGGCGGCCGTTCGCTGGCGACCGGCTCCGTGCTGCCCGACGGCACGGATGCGACGGGCGTGTTCCCCGACGCGTTTCTCGCGCTCGGCCGGCTGCGCGTGTTCGACGTCGTACCGTTGCCGGTGCTGGTGCTTGCGGCCGTGACGGTGCTGGCCTGCATCACGATGGAAGCGACGCGCTGGGGGCGCGTGATCTATGCGATCGGCGGCAACGAAACGGCCGCGCGGCTGGCCGGCGCACCGGCCGCGCGCTACCGCGTCGCCGCATATGTCGTGTCGGGCGCGATCGCATCGCTGGGCGGCGTGCTGATCGCCGCGCGGGTCGGCCGCGGCGACGTGAGCGCGGGGCACTCGCTGCTGCTCGACGCGGTGGCCGCCGCGCTGATCGGTTACGCGGTGTGGGGCGCGAAGCGGCCCAACGTGTTCGGCACGGTCGTCGGCGCGGTGTTCGTCGGCGTGCTGCTCAACGGGCTGACGATGCTGAACGCACCGTACTACATGCAGGATTTCATCAAGGGCGTGCTGCTCGTGCTGGCCTTGGCGTTTACGTTCGGCATCGGGCGGCGTGCGGATGCCCGGGCGTGATGGGTGAGGTCGCCGAGACTCGGATCAGGCATGGACGGATTCGAAGAATCTTCAGGCTGGGCTGTTTGTTATCCAAAGTAATATCGATTGCCGAATCGGTCGGTTTGAGTTTGCGTGTCGCGCTGATAGATTGAACCGATATCGTTCTATATGGAGACAGACGCGCCATGCGCTCATTGCTTCGCCGAAAGTCACGCATCGAACCGAAACTCGGCGCGCTCGCGCTGGGCGTCGCGCTCGTGCTGGGTGTGCCCGCGGCGTACGCCGGCCCGCTCAAGGGCGCGCCGGCGCCGTTCGACAAGGGCGGCGTGAAGATCGCGCTCGTCAACTACCTGTCGACCGGCGATTTCTTCCAGGCCTACGAAGCTGGCGCGCAGAAGCAGGCACGTGCGCTCGGCGTCGATCTGCGCATCTACGAAGGCCGGCAGGACGCGGCCGAGCAGCGCGAGCAGATTCAGCAGGCGATCAGCATCGGCGTGTCCGCGATCATCGTCAATCACGGCTTGCCGGAATCGCTGAAGGACGTCGTTCAGCGTGCGCTGGACAAAGGCATCAAGGTCGTTGCGTTCGACGTCGATCTCGCCAATCCGAAGGTGCCGCAGATCGAGCAGAACGATCGCGACCTCGCAAACCTGCTGCTCGATCAGGCCGTGAAGGACAACGGCGACGCGTTCGCGGCAGGGTACGTGTACGTGGCCGGATTCGCGCCGCTCGACCGGCGCGATGCCGCGTGGCGTGACTTCAAGCGTGCGCACCCGAAGGTGAAGGAAAAGGCGCGCTGGGGCACCGTCGACAATCCGATCGCGCAATCGGTCGCGAACCAGGCGGCGGCCGTGTATCGCGCGAATCCCGACATTCGTGTGGTGTTCGCGCCGTACGACGAGTTCGCGCGCGGCGCAAAGCTCGCGGCGGACGAGGCCAGGCTGTCGTCGAAGCTGCGCATCTACAGCGCGGACGTATCGACGGCCGACATCGAGGCGATTCGCGCGCCGAACAGCGCGTGGGTCGCGACGGCCGCGACCAATCCGGCGGTCGTCGGCGCGGTGTCGGTCCGAGCCGCGGCGCTGCTGGTGGCCGGGCAAAACCCGGGCGCGCGCATCGCGGTCAAGCCGACGCTGATTACGCGCGACGATCTCGTGAAGAACGACATTCATACCGTCGCCGAACTCGGCGCGAGGTTTCCGGCGTTCCGCGCGAGCGACGCGGCGACGGCCGCGTGGATTCCGGCGGCCGAGTAATCGCCCTGGCGCGCAACGAACCGATCGGTCGCCTGCGTGCCGCCTACCCATGACTCGACCATGACGACCCTGAACGACTATCTCGTACAAAAGCGCGACGCCTGGCGAGCGAAGCAGCAGGCCGCCCGCAACGATCCCGATCTCAAGGCGACGCCGCTGAAGGCGACCGTGCGCGCGCTCGGTCGCAGCGGCGTGCGCGAGATCCGGATTCGCGACTTCCAGGTGATCAGCGACAGCCCGCCCGATTTCGCGGGCTACAACCTCGGGCCTGCGTCGCCGGAACTGCAACTGGGCGTGCTCGGCAGTTGCCTCACGCACATCACGTTGATCCAGGCCGCGGAGCGGGGCCTGAAGATCGACGCGATCGAAGTCGAAGTCACCGGCGACCAGCATCCGCTCGCGCAGCAGCCGGGGTTCGAGCACGTTCCGGTATTCCCGCACAACATCCGCTATACGCTGGACATCGTGTCGCCGGAGCCGCCGGAGGTCATTCGGGCGTTGCATCAGGCGGTCGAAGCGGTGTGCCCGATCTTCAATTTGCTGAGGCTGCCGCAGCACATCGAAGGGGAATTGCGGCATACGAGCGGGTGATGCGCCGACGCATTGCTGCTCGGCCGAGTTTGTAAATGGAATCGGTGTATTGTGATAAGAATACTTATCCCGATGGTGGTAATTCAAGTGCAGAGCGTTGGCGTATTCGGACCACCGCGTGCCCGACGAGGGCCGTAACGACGCTAGTTGCCCGATTCCTTCGTCACGTCATGACGATAGGCACGCGGCGAGCAGCCCACGATGCGTTTGAACGCATGGCCGAACGCGCTATCCGAGTCGTAGCCGAGCCGCTGCGCGATCGCCGAGATCGACGCCGTGGAGTGGCGCAGTTCGTGCATCGCCAGCTGTATCCGCCACCGCAGCACGTATTCGAGCGGGCCGAACCCGAGCCGCCGCTTGAAATGCAGCGCGAACGTCGAACGCGACACATGGCAGCAGGCCGCCAGCGCGTCGACGGTCCAGCGTCGCTCGGGCGCCGCGTGAATCGCGGCCAGCGCCGCGCTCACCCGCGGATCCGCGAATCCGGCCAGCCACCCGACGTCGCCGTTCGCGCCGGCGTCCACATAGCGCCGCAGGATCTGCACGAGCATCATGTGTCCGAGATGCCGAACCATCAGCGAGCCGCCCGGCGACGCCGCGACGAACTCCCGTGCGAGTTGCTGCAGCGACCAGCGCAGTACCGCCGCCGGTTCGGAATCGCCGCTCACGATCACCACGGGCGGCAGGCTGCCGAGCAGCAGCGGCATCCGTTCTTCGTAGGCGAAGCGGCCGCCGATCAGAAAGCAATCGGCCGGTTCGCCATAGTGCGCGATACCGCGGTCGACATGTCGGTACACGTCGGCGGCGGGCACCGGCGCGACCGACGGATCGCTCGCCAGCGAAAATGCCCGCGGCGCGGCGAGCAGGAAGCAGTCGCCCGTGCGCAGCCGGACGGGTGGCCCCGCACCGTCGACGGTCAGCCAGCAACTGCCTTCGACCACCGCGTTGAACTTGATCCCGTCGGGCGGGGGAAGGTCGACCGCCCACGGGCCGCCGGCCCGCAGGCCGGTGAAAAACGAGTCGCGCGTTTCCAGCAGCGACAGCACTTCCGATAGCGGGTCCACGCGCAATCCCGGACGATCTCGACGAAAAACCGGATTCTATTGCATTCACAGTCCGGATGCGCGGCCGGAGAATGGGCTCATGCAGTGACGCGGCCGATGGGCGGCCGCGTGCTTCGCACGCCGTTCCTGGAGCTTTCAATGACGAGCAGGCAGCACCCCCTTTATTCCGGATTCGACGCTGCATCGACGGCGAGCGACGTCCTGGCCGGTCTCGACCTGCGCGGCAAGACCGCGATCGTCACGGGCGGCCATTCGGGTCTCGGGCTCGCAACCACGCGTGCACTGGCGCAAGCCGGCGCGCGCGTCGTCGTCGGCGCGCGGAGCGTCGCGGCCGCGCGCGAGGCGACGCGCGACATCGCCGGCGTGGAGATCGCGACGCTCGATCTCGCGGACCCCGCGAGCGTGGATGCATTCGCGGCCCGGTTTGTCGACGCGCGGCGCAACGTACATATCGTCATCAACAGCGCGGGCATCATGGCCTGCCCCGAGACCCGCGTCGGCGACGGTCGGGAAGCGCAGATGGCCGTCAATCACCTCGGTCACTACGTGCTCGTCAACCGCCTATGGCCTGCGCTCGCGCACGGCGACGGCGCACGTGTGGTCGCGGTGTCGTCGCTCGGGCACCGGCTGTCGCCGATCCGTTGGGACGATATCGCGTTCACGCGCGGTTACGACAAATGGCTGGCGTACGGACAGTCGAAAACCGCTAACGCCTTGTTCGCGGTGCAGCTCGACGTGCTCGGTGCGCCATTCGGCGTTCGCGCATATTCGCTGCATCCCGGCAAGATCGCGACGCCGCTGCAGCGCCATCTGACGCGCGAGGAAATGATGGCGCAAGGTTGGGTGGACGAGCACGGTGTGCCGATCGATCCGACTTTCAAGACACCTGAGCAGGGTGCGGCAACCCAGGTATGGGCGGCGACGTCGCCGCGCGTTGCCGATCTCGGCGGTGTTTATTGCGAGGATTGCGACGTCGCGACAGTGACGCGCGGCAACGAGGAATCAGGCGTGCGGCCGCATGCGATCGATCCGGAGGAAGCGGCGCGGCTGTGGGCGTGGTCCGCGGCCGCGACGGGCGTCGATGCCTTTGCCGTGCGGCGCTGACGCCTAGGTATTCGCCGGGCCGGGCGCCGCGGGGGTATCCGGCGGCGGCACGACATCCGCGCGCGGCAGCCTATCCGCACGTCTACCGCAGCGCGCGCCCCATCTCCGCGATCGGCATCGCGACGATCGAATTCAGCAATCGCATTTCCCCGGCGTCCGGATGCGCGATGTGCCGCACTTCATCGAGCGCCTGCACGACGAGACGATCGAGCGGTTCGAGAAAGCGCCGCAGTTCGCTGGCGGCCGCTTTCTCCCTGAGCCCGAGCGCCTGGCCGAACACGACCAGTGCGTCCATGTCGATATCGGCGAACCGCGTCGCATGTCCGAGCGGCATCGTCAGCTCGCAGTGCGGCCAGTGATCGCCGCGATGGTCGGGCCGGTGCGTCGGCGTGTGATACACGACCGTGCTGACGATGTCGTAGAACGGCGCGAGCCGATAGCCGCGCGCGTCGACGAAGAACGACAGGTTCTTCAGGTGCGCGTCGGCATTGCCGACCACCACGTTGAACACGGTCCAGCGGAACACCGACAGGCGCGTGAGCGCTCTCGTGCTGGTGCGCTCGATCGCGCGGGCCAGTTCCTGTGCGTTCGCCCGCTGATATTTGAAACCGCGGTCGTAGTTGAGCAACTGCATCGCGTCGATCGTATGCACGCGCGCGGCCGGTTCGGACGCGACATCGCGGTCGAACCGGTCGATCACGTAGCACGCGGACGGCGCGCGCAGGAAATGCACGTCCGGTACGTCGAGCCCCATCTTCTTCGCGAGCCGCATGCAGAAGAACTCGTTGATCGCCGAATGCGGATAGCCGGCAGCACGCATGTCGGGTTTGAGGAGGTGCATCGACGGTTCGCTGCCGACCGGCTCGAACAGCGCGTAGTCGGGCGCGTCGCCGCGCAGCACCAGCAGCAGCTTCTGCTGCGCTCCGGCCGCCGACATGCGCTTGGGTGCGGTAGCCGTCAGCGCGCGTTCGGGCATCGCCTGGATTCGCCGTTCGAGCTCGTCGAGCGGCAGCGGCTGCAGGCCGCCGGGCGCTTCGCGTTCGCCATCGGCCAGCAGCGTCAGCGCGCCGGCCGATTCGCGGCCGAAGTACGCGAGCAGGCCCCACGCGTCGGCCGCATCGACCTTCGCCTCGCGCGCGAGCGACGTGCGCATGCCTTCCTCGGGCAGCAGGTTGTCGAAGAACCACTGCACTGGACGATCGGTCGACGTGTCGGTGAACACGCCCGCGCGCAGCGGGAACGCCGGCGACAGTGGATACGCGGCGGGTGACGCGAGCCATTGCGGGTCGTACGCGAACGACCAGATGCCTTTATCGTCGGTCAGCGTGCCCATGCGCACGCCGTTGGCGGACGCGATCAGCGTTCTAGCCGCCATGGCTGCTCCTGCGGCGTTGCGCGGCTTTCAGCGCGGTGGCTTCGGATATCTCGACCGACGACTCGGCGTACAGGCGCACGCCGAGCTCGGCCAGCAGCAGCATGACCTTGCCGATTTGCGCGGTCGGCTTGCCGGCTTCCACCTGACTGATGAATTTCGGCGACAGGCCGGTCGCGTTCGCGAGCTCGTCCCGCGTGAACCCCTGCTGGATCCGCGCGGAACGAATGAGGTGGGCGAGCGCGCCGATCGTGTCGACGGACTGGGACTCCGACATGACGTTCTCCGTGCTTCGTATCTGAGCGGGAACAGTATCGCATAACTCGCCAAGTCGGGCGGTAATTCGTATTCGTACGGGAACGAACAGATGCTTCCGACGCCGGGGGACGGCATTTCGTACCCGCTCGGGAACAGATTGTCTGGAAACGGCCGTTGAGAGCCGTTCGCGTATCTGATCGGATACGGAGCGAGGGGCGCCGGGCGCCTTTGCATGCGCGTCCGACCCGCTACGCCGGGAAAGGCACCCGGCGGATGTTCGCGGGCGGCGGGTCGGTTCGTCGCCGTCTGCGCCCGGCGTGGCGACGCACGATCATTCCGCGAACGGGCGCCGACCACCTCCGCCACGGTGGCACGGTGCGCGCCGAACCCCCTTTCTACAATTCCGTCCGACGTACTACAGGCGCCGCCGCACCCGAAAAGCAGGCCCGGTCCTTGCGCCGGGCAGGCGTCGCCGGCGGCGTTCGCGCCCCGACACATGACGATTTGCACGGGAGGCGCGCATGGAACCGATGCCGGTCGTACTGCAGTGGCACGACGTTCTCGTCAGGATCGCGCTGGCGCTCGTCGCGGGCGGGCTGATCGGCCTCGATCGCAGCGAATCCGGCAAGACGGCCGGGCTGCGGACGACGATCCTCGTCTGTCTCGCCGCATGTCTGTCGATGCTGCAGGTCAATGCGCTGCTGCTGCAGGCGGGCAAACCGGAGGGCGCGTTTTCGGTGCTGGACCTGATGCGGCTGCCGCTCGGCATCCTGACCGGAATGGGCTTCATCGGCGGCGGCGCGATCCTTCATCGCGATGGCCTCGTATCCGGCGTCACCACGGCCGCGACGCTGTGGTTCGTCACCGTCATCGGGCTGTGCGTCGGCGGCGGCCAGTTGTCACTCGGCGCGCTCGGGCTGGTGCTCGCCTTGCTCGTCGTCTGGCCGCTGCGGCTGGTCGAGCAGCGCTTGCGGCGCGTCCGGACCGCGCTGGTCACGATCGAATATCCGCCGGGCTCGGTTGCGCGCGAACAACTGATCGCGAAGCTGAGCCGGGCGGGATTCACGTGCCGGACGAAAAGCTTTTGCGAAACGGCTGCACGCGCGGTGCGCGAGGAAGAACTGTTCGTGCAGTGGCGCGAAGCGGCCAGCGCCGACGTGATGCTGAAGCAGTTGATGCGGATCGTCGAATCCGCGGGCCTGACGTCGGTCCGTTGCTCGACGGAGAACTGACGCGCGCGGCCGCTGGAACGCGCGATGCTCGTGCAGCAGGCCGCCGTGGGCGGCTTACCCAGGAGCGAAACATGACATGTGTATCGGAGGTGATGACACGCGACGCCGCGACCATCGGCCCGACGCAGAGCCTGCGCGAGGCGGCCCGGCTGATGAGCGAGCTGAACGTCGGCGCGCTGCCCGTTTGCGATGGCACGCGGCTGATCGGGATGCTGACGGATCGCGACATCGTCGTGCGCGCGGTGTCGATGGGCGTGCCGCCGAACGAGTCGATCGAGGGCGTCGTCAGCGGACCCGCGAACTGGTGTTATGAGGACGACGACATTTCAGTGGTGCAAAAGAAGATGGAAGATGCGCAGATTCGCCGCGTGCCGGTGGTCGACCGGCAGAAGCGGCTGGTCGGCATCGTCGCGCTGGGCGATCTGGCGACGGCCGCGGACGGCGCGATGTCGTCGACGCTCGGCGCGGTGTCGGCGCCGGCGCGCCCGGATCGGTGAAGTGCCATGACAGACACGGAGAACGACATGAACGAAGACAGGGAAACGCAGGTTCGCGAGCGTGCGTATCGGCTGTGGCAGGCGGATGGCGCGCCGGACGGCCGGGCCGACGAATACTGGCAGCGGGCCGAGCAGCAGCTCGATGCCGAGGGCAGAAGCGCGGACGGGCGCGTCGGGCAGACGGCCGATTCGCCGGTCGATCAGTCCGCGAAGCGCCGCATTCCGGGCGACCCGCTGCAGGACGTCGATGCGGTGCCGACCGGCGAGGTCGCGCATGAAAGGCGGCGTACGCGGTGAAGCGCGGGTAAGGCCGAGCCGGAAGGAGGACGACGATGACGGCGCATGCAGGCGAAAAGGCGGAAAAGACCGGTAACTTTCGATGCGAGAAATGCAATCGGTCGACGCACGTGCAGGCGGGGCACCCGATCCCGACGTGCCCGCATGGCGGCAACGACACGTACGGCGAGCGAACGCGCGAACCGGGCAACAAGCAGTAAGGTGATGCGGGCGGCGCACTTCGCTTCGCGCGACGCGCAGACCGGCAACGCGCGCCGCGGCGACACGCGTGCTAACCGTCCTCGCCCACTTCGGTCGGGTCCGGCAAGTCGGGCAGGTCGTCGTGACGGTCGTCGCGCTCCGGCGCTGGAATGTCCGGCGTGTCGGTCATATCGTCGTCGTTCGGTGTCGCGTTTGTCGCGGGCGTCGTGATCATGATTGTCCTCCTCGGTGTCGAAAGGGCACCGGCGCGCAGCCGGCATGTCGCTATCGAGCATCGCGCGTGCCACGGGTATTGCCGTTCCTGCATCGGGTGATGCGTCGCTTGTAATTTCTTCAGCGGATTCATCCGCTGGCCGTGCGACGAGGCAGCCCGATAACGGCATGTCGCTTGCTGGAAGCGTTGCAGGCTGCCGCACCGCCCGTCGCCGCGTGGCGCGGCGCAGTCAGCATCCGGACAGGGAGAACGTCATGACGCAGGACACTCAACGACAGCACACCGCGTCGCCCGATGCGGCACGCGAGACGACCGACGCGCCGGACCGGCGCAAGCCGGCGCCCGGTGGCGAATCGACCGCGCGCCCCGGCCATGCGCCCGGTGGCGGCGAACTCGACACGATTCCGGAGGACCAGGCGCGCAAGGTCGTGCCCGACGATCCGCGCCAGACCGAGGTGCGCGATCCGGCCGGCAAGCCGCGGCCCGACGAGCACGACGTGCCGGACGATTCGGGCAATCGGCCGCGGCCGCTGTAGCGCGGCTCGCGGCGCAGGCTGACGCGGGATGAACCCGGGTGGAGTCTCCGGCCATCGGCACCGGCTGCACGATCCCCCGAGCGGCGCCGTATGCGCGAGCAGCGATCTTTATCACCGCAGCAGATAAACGTATCGGAATCGCTTCGTTGACGCACGCCGGCACGGCCTCGTAGATTCGCGTTTTGACCGAATCAGGGGCCGTGCCGTGACGACTACCGCCATCCGCGACGCCGCAACGCTTTCCGCCGGGCATCCCGCCTTGCGGCCGGACGGCGCGGCGCAGCATTTCGACATCGTGCCGTTCGACGCGCCGCTCGGCGCCGAGGTGATCGGCGTCGACCTGTCGCAACCGCTCCACGACGACGATTTCGCGCGCATCCATCGCGCGCATCTCGATCACCACGTGCTGGTGTTTCGCGACCAGCGCATCACGCCGGACGAGCACATCGCATTCAGCCGCCGCTTCGGGCCGCTGCAGATTCACGTACTGCACCAGTTCGCGCTGGCCGGCCACCCGGAAGTGCTGATCGTGTCGAACATCGTCGAGAACGGCAAACCGGTCGGGCTCGGCGACGCCGGTCATTTCTGGCACTCCGACCTGTCGTACAAGGAAAAGCCGAGCCTCGGCTCGCTGCTGCACGCGCAGGAATTGCCGGCGGAAGGCGGCGACACGCTGTTCGCGAACATGCACCTCGCGTGGGACACGCTGCCGGCCCACTTGCGCCGCGCGGTCGAAGGGCGGCGCGCCGAGCATACGTATCTCGCGCGCTATGCGGAGCTGCAGGCGCGCAGCCCGTGGCGTCCCAACCTGTCGCCCGAACAGATCGCGCAGGTCGCGGCAGTCGTTCATCCGGTCGTGCGCACGCATCCGGAAACCGGCCGCAAGGCGCTGTTCGTCAGCGAGCATTTCACGACGCGCATCGTCGGCCTGCCCGACGACGAAAGCCGCGCGCTGCTCGACGAATTGTTCGCGCACAGCGTGCGCGCCGAGCACCTGTATCGGCACGCGTGGCGCGACCACGATCTGGTGTTCTGGGACAACCGTTCGCTGATGCATCTGGCCGCCGGCACGCCCGACCACCTGCGCCGCAAGCTGTACCGCACGACGATCGAAGGCGACGCGCCTTTCTGAGCCGCGCGCCGCGTCCTTCATTTCCGCCCGTTCCTGACCGGAGTTCCGATGTCGTTTTCGTTCTTGCCGGCGCGCCGCGCGCTGGCGGCCACGCTCACCGCCGCGCTCGCCTTCGCGGGTGCGGTGATCCCGCAAGCCGCGCACGCGGAGGGCCGCATCCGTATCGCCGAGCAGTTCGGCGTCGTCTACCTGATGTTGAACGTCGCGCGCGACCAGCAACTGATCGAGAAGGAAGGGCGCAAGGCCGGCCTCGACATCAAGGTCGACTGGGTGCGGCTGTCGGGCGGCGCGGCCGTGAACGACGCGCTGCTGTCCGGCGCGGTGGATGTCGCGGGCGCGGGCGTCGGCCCGCTCCTGACCGTGTGGGATCGCACGCGCGGCCGGCAGAACGTGAAGGGTGTCGCGTCGCTCGGCAATTTCCCGTACTACCTCGTGAGCAGCAACCCGAACGTGAAGACGATCGCCGATCTGAGCGCGAAGGACCGCATCGCGGTGCCGGCGGTTGGCGTGTCGGTGCAGTCGCGCGTGCTGCAGTACGCAGCGGCGAAGCAGTGGGGCGACAAGCAGTTCGACAAGCTCGACGCGCTCACGCAGGCGATTCCGCATCCCGACGCGACGGCCGCGATTCTCGCGAACAGCAACGTGATCACCGGCCACTTCGGCAATCCGCCGTTCCAGGAGCAGGAGCTCGCCGGCAACCCGAACGCGCACATCGTGCTGAATTCGTATGACGTGCTCGGCGGCCCGAGCTCCGCGACGGTGCTGTACGCGACCGAGAAATTCCGCGACGACAACCCGAAGACGTATCGCGCGTTCGTCGCCGCGCTGGCCGATGCCGCACGGCAGATCGCGGCCGACCCCGAGCGTGCGGCCGATACCTACATTCGCGTGAACGGGTCGAAGATCGACCGCGCGCTGCTGTTGAAGATCCTGCGCAATCCGCAGGTGCAGTTCAAGACCGCGCCGCAGAACACGCTGCCGCTCGCGCAGTTCATGCATCGCACCGGGGCGATCCGCAACGAGCCGAAGTCGTGGCGCGACTATTTCTTCGACGATCCCGCGACGGCAGGCGGCAGTTGAGCGGCGCCGATGCCGCGGCGCCGCGATCGACGCTTATGCGTCGGCGCGGTTTCGATATGCGCAATCGATGGTTGGTCCGCACGGTGCCCGGCCGTATGTTGATGCTTTCCCCGCAAGAGATTCGATCGTGAACGCCACTTCTCCCCGAACCTGGTTGCCGCCGTATGCGGCACGTGGCGGCGTGTCGCCGGCCGCGTCCGCCGTGCCCGATACACGTGCCGGCGATCGCCCGGCCGCGAGCGCCGCACCGGCCGGCACGCACAGCGAACGCCTGCTGGCGATCGACCAGGTCAGCCTCGAATACCGCAGCGGCACGCGGATCGTTCGCGCGACGCATCAGGTGAGCTTCGACGTATACGGCAGCGACCGCTTCGTGCTGCTCGGCCCGTCGGGATGCGGGAAGTCGACGCTGCTGAAGGCGATCGCCGGCTTCATCGAGCCCGTGTCGGGTTCGATCGCGCTCGACGGCCGGCCCGTGCGCGGGCCGGGCCCCGACCGCATCGTCGTGTTCCAGGAATTCGACCAGTTGCCGCCGTGGAAGACGGTCGTCGAGAACGTCGCGTTTCCGTTGCGCGCCGCCGCGAAGCTGTCGCGCGCCGAGGCACGCGAGCGCGCGCTGCACTATCTCGACAAGGTCGGGCTGAGCACGTTTTCCGATGCGTATCCGCATACGCTGTCGGGCGGCATGAAACAGCGCGTCGCGATCGCGCGGGCGCTGGCGATGCAGCCGCGCGTGCTGCTGATGGACGAACCGTTCGCCGCGCTCGACGCGCTCACGCGCCGCAAGATGCAGGAGGAACTGCTGCGGCTGTGGGACGAATTCCGCTTCACGCTGCTGTTCGTCACGCACTCGATCGAGGAGGCGCTCGTGGTGGGCAACCGGATTCTGCTGCTGTCGCCGCATCCGGGCCGCGTGCGCGCGGAGCTCAACAGTCACGAACATTCGCTCGCGAACGTCGACACCGGCGACTTCCGCGACAACGTCGCGCGGATCCACCGCCTGCTGTTCGACACCGACACATCGCAAGCACCGACGACGGAGGACGCCGCATCATGAATACGATCGATCCGGTCCTGCCGCCGCTGCCGCCCGTGCGCGCCGAATACACGCGCACGCTCGACACGCCGCCCGATGCCGAGCGCGCGGCGCCGGCGCCGTTGCTGCGCCGCGTCGCCGGCGCCGCGTGGTTTCGCCGCGGCGTCATCGCGCTCGTGTTGATCGCCGCATGGGAGATCGTCGCGCGCATCGTCGCGAACGATCTGCTCGTCCCCACCTTCGGCGCGACGCTGGCCGCGTTCGTGCAAGGCATCGAGTCGGGCGAACTGCTGGTCAAGACCGGCATCTCGATGTCCGTGCTGCTGCGCGGCTATGCGCTGGGCGTCCTGCTCGCGTTCGCGCTGACGTCGCTCGCGGTATCCACGCGCATCGGCCGCGATTTGCTGACGATGCTCACGTCGATGTTCAATCCGCTGCCGTCCATCGCGTTGCTGCCGATCGCGCTGCTGTGGTTCGGGCTCGGCACCGGCAGTCTGCTGTTCGTGCTCGTGCACGCGGTGCTGTGGCCGCTCGCGCTCAGCATGTATACCGGCTTCGCCGGCGTGCCCGCCACGCTGAAAATGGCCGGGCGCAATTACGGGCTCACGGGCCTGCGCCAGATCGCGCTGATCCTCGTGCCGGCCGCGCTGCCGTCGATCCTGTCGGGGCTGCGCGTCGGCTGGGCATTCGCGTGGCGCACGCTGATCGCGGCCGAGCTCGTGTTCGGCGCCAGCGCGGGGCAGGGCGGGCTCGGCTGGTACATCTTCCAGAACCGCAACGAGCTGTATACGGACCGCGTGTTCGCGGGGCTTGCGGCCGTCATCGTGATCGGGCTGCTGGTCGAGAACCTCGTATTCGATACGCTCGAACGCGCGACCGTGCGGCGGTGGGGCATTCAGCACTGACGCGTCCGTTCGCGATCAATCCCGGCGCGGGCATAACGTAAGCTGAAATCGGTTTTTCACGCGCAGTGAGCGCGTCTCTATACTTTGCGGACGCGTGTAACGGACGCGTGTAACGGACGCGTGTAACGGACGCGTGTAACAGACGCCGTGTAACGGACGCCGTGTCGCGCGTTGCCGCGACGCTCCCCATCTCCCCAAACAAGGACCTGCCGAATGACTGCCCGTGACGCCGTCGATCCGCGTGAAGCATTGCGCGACGCGCTTGCCGCGCTGCCCGATCTCGCGACCGCGATCGGGCACGATGCCGCACAGCGCGAGGCGCGTCGCGAGTTGCCGTTCGAAGGCTTCGCGATCTTCCGGCGCTCGGCGCTGGGCGCGCTGCGGATTCCGGTCGCGCGCGGCGGCCTGGGCGGCACGCTGGTCGACCTGTTCGATACGATCGCGACGCTGGCGGCCGCCGATTCGAATCTCGCGCACGCGCTGCGCATCCACTACGACCAGACCGAGACGCTGCGGCTGTCGCCGCGCACCGCATTCAACGACGTGCAGCTCGAGCGCGTGCTGGCCGGTGCGATCTTCGGCGGCGCGTCGACCGAGCGCGGCACGTCGCGCCCGGGCGAGAACACGACCGTGCTGCGCCGCGACGGCGATCACCATCGCGTGACGGGCCGCAAATACTATTCGACGGGCACCGCGTTCGCCGATTTCGCGCGCATCAACGTGGAGAACGAGCAGGGGGACGCGCTCGCCGTGATCATTCCCGTGGCGCGCGACGGCCTGCAGGTGCTCGACGATTGGGACGGCATGGGCCAGCGCATGACCGCGAGCGGCAGCCTGCTGCTGAACGACGTGCAGGTGTTCGCGGACGAAGTGGCCCCGCGCGACGGATCGACGCTCGTCGGCCGTCATTGCGGCGCGCTGCGGCAGCTTCATCTCGTCGCGACGGGCGCGGGCATCGTGCGCAACGTGGTGGCCGACGCGCGCCGCTATGTGCTCGCGCACGGCCGTCCCGCGCTGCACAGCCCCGCGCCGACCGCGCGCGACGATCATTTCGTCCAGCAGATCGTCGGCGAGCTGTCCGCGCACAGCCACGCGATCGATGCGCTCGTGCGAGAAAACGCGCGCGCGCTCGACCGCTCCGCCGACGCAATCGAAGCGGGCGCCGCCGATGCGGATGCGCTCGTGCTCGACAGCGCGCTCGCCACTGCCCGCACGCAACTGATCGTCAGCAAGCTCGCGCTGCATGCGGCCGAGCGGCTGTTCGAAGTGGGCGGCGCGTCGGCGACGGCGCGCACGCACAACTTCGATCGCCACTGGCGCAACCTGCGCACGATCTTCAGCCACAACCCGCTGCTACACAAGGCGCGTGTGGTCGGCGATTACGAATTGAACGGCGTGACGACGCACCTGACCGAAGGGCGCGTGTTCTGACGACGGCCACCGCCGGCTATGGCTGTGCCGGCGCGCCGCGTTTCAAATCGGGCTTCAACGCCGCAAGCCGGCCTCGCGCAGCAGCGGCAGCACACGCTCGCCGAAGAAGTCGAGATCGGGCTTGAAATCGTAGAAACTCAACTGGATACCGTCGATGCCCGCGCGGTGCAGCCGCACGATGGTATCGGCGACTTCGTCGGGCGCGCCGGTGATCGAGATGTTGCCGCCGATCGCGCGTGCGGCGGCCTGCGCACGCTGCTCGAAACCGCCGCGCCACGCGTGTGCGTCGCTGTCGAAGCGGTGGAAGCTGCCTTCGTCCGCATGCGCGACGATCGCGTCGCGGTACGCGCGCGCTTCGGCCGCCGTCTCGCGGCAGATCACGAGCGGATTGAGCAGCGTGCGGATCGTGCGGCCGCGCGCGGCGGCGGCGGCCTTCACGCGTGCGGTGTGCGCGGGCAGCGCGTCGATCGCGCGTTCGGCGTCGGGGCCGGCCGGGCTCGTGACGAACACGATGTCCGAATAGCGCGCGGCGAACGCGATGCCCGCGTCGGAGCCCGTTGCGTTGATCAGCAGCGGGCGGCCGTAGCGCGGCTTCGGCGTCACGAATGCGCCGCCCAGCCGCCAGCTCGACAGTTCGGGCGTGTAGCTGAAATTGTCCGGTTGCGCCCACAACTGCTGGACCGCGTCGAGGAATTCCGCGGCCATCTCGTAGCGCCGGTCGTGTTCGATCCGGTTCCAGCCGAACATCTCGTGCTCGATCGCGCGGTGGCCGGTCACCACGTTGATGCCCCAGCGTCCGCGCGAGATGTGGTCGAGCGTCGCGGTGAACTTCGCGAAATGGAGCGGATGCCACGGCCCGTACAGCACGTGGCTCGTCGCGACGAGGATGATCCGCTCGGTGCGCGCGGTCAGCGCGGCGAGCGTCATGAACGAGTCGAGCGCCTGACCGTCGAACACGCCGCCGTAGCCGCCTTTCGGCAGCCACTGCGACAGCGCGAACACGAGATCGAAGCCGAGCGCTTCGGCGCGCGCCACGAGATCGGCGTTGTAGTCGAACGTCCAGTCGGTCGAGCGCGGCAGCGTCGATGCGCTCCATCCGCCGGTCTGGATCGGCAGGAACAGCCCGAGCATCAACGGCTGCGCGAGCGTGCGCGACACGGGGCTGTCGGGGAAATCCGCCGGCGAACGCACGTCGACGAACGGCGACGGCGCGAGCGGGGCGGTGACGGAGGGATCGCTCATCACGGGGTCCTTGCTGAAAGGTGCGGCGCGACGCACGCGGGTGCGCGGCTCGATGCGGCGGCAAGCGGTGCGGGACGCGTCATAGCTTGCCCGGCCTCGGATCGGGCACGAAGCCGTCGCGGTTCGGCATCCGCACGCGCGGCAGCGTGCGCGCGTCGAGCCGGGCGTCGCCGGGCACGATGCCGTTCAGGTGGAGAACGTACGCGGTGACCGCATAGACGTCGTCCGCGCTCAGCGATTGCGGCGCGTTGTACGGCATCGCCCGGCGAATGTAGTCGAACAGCGTCGTCGCGTAGGGCCAGTAGCTGCCGACCGTCTTTCTGGGCTTCGCGCTCGCGAGCGAGCCGATGCCGCCGACGAGCGGATCGCCGACGCTGCCTTCGCCGCCGGCGCCGTGACACATCGCGCATTTGTCGGCGAACACATGGCCGCCGCGTACGACCGTGCCCGCGCCGGGCGGCAGGCCGCTGCCGTCCGGCGCGACGTCGATGTCCCACGCGGCGAACGCCGCGCGATCGACCGGCTGCCCGAGGCCGAAGCCGGCGCCGAACGCGCCCGATGTCATCGTGCAGGCCGCCAGCAGGCAAGCGAGCGGCTTACGCATTGCGCACCTCGCCGTCCGTGTCGACACGCCAGTTCTGGATGCCGTTGTAGTGGTACTGCGAGTTCAGGCCGCGCGCGGCGACGAGCGCGTCGCGGGTCGGCTGTACGTAGCCGGTCTCGTCGGTCGCGCGGCTTTGCAGGTCGGCCGGCTCGCCGCGCCACACCCAGTCGGCCTCGAAGCGCGTCAGCGCACGGTCGCGTACGTCGCCGGCGAGCCGCGCGGGGCGCCACGTGCGGCCGCCATCGGTCGACACGTCGACGGCGCGAATCCGGCCGCGGCCCGACCACGCGTAGCCGCCGATCGTGTAATAGCCGTGCGCGGCGAGCCGATGGCCGGCCGACGGCCGCGTGATCACCGACTTCGCGTCCATCTCGAACACGAACTGCCGCGCGCAGCCGTCGGGCAGCAGGTTCGTGTATTTCGACGTTTCCTCGCGCGTCATCTCCGGCGCACGCACCAGCTTGAGCCGTCGCAGCCACTTGATGTTCGTGTTGCCTTCGAATCCCGGCACGATCAGCCGCACCGGGTAGCCGTTCTCCGGGCGCAGCCGTTCGCCGTTCTGCGCATAGACGACCAGCGCGCGCTCGAGGATCCGGTCGAGCGGCAGGCTGCGCGTCATCGCCGCGCCGTCCGCGCCTTCGGCGAGCAGCCAGCGTGCGTCGGGATCGATGCCCGTTTCGTCGAGCAGCGTCGACAGCCGGACGCCGGTCCATTCGCAGCACGACAGCAACCCGTGCGTGAACTGAACGGGCAACCCGCTCGGGCCGTTCCATTCGCTGCCGGTGTTGCCCGAGCATTCGAGGAAGTGGATCCGCGATTCGGACGGGAAGCGCAGCAGGTCGTCGAGCGTGAAGACGCGCGGCTCGCGCACGAGGCCGTGCACGACGACGCGATGGCGTTGCGCATCGATGTCCGGCACGCCCGCGTGATGACGCTCGTAGACGAGCCCGTTCGGCGTGATGTCGCCGAACAGGTCGGCGAGCGGCGTCATCGACGAGCCGGAACCGGGTAGCGCAGGGGGGCGGGCGCTGCGACGGATCACGTCGCGCTCGTGCTGACCCGGCACGCCGTACGGTGGCGACAGCAGCGGCGCGCCGGGCGCGCGCGTCCACGGCGGCACATCGAGCGGCGGGCTCGCGAGCGCGCCGCCGGCGGGCAGCATCGCGGCCGCCCAGCCGCCGGCGAGCTGACGCAGCGCCGCGCGTCGGCCGGCGCGCGGCGCACGGGGAGGGAAACGGGAATCGGTCATGGTCGAACGCGTGTCGCACGCGGGAGCCGCGCGCAGGGAAACGATCATTTTCGGCAACCGGGCGCGGCGCGGCAAACAACGATTCCCGCTTTGCTTATCGTGACGATTGCGTCGCGCCCGATGCGCATGCCGTCAGAACTTCACGCGCAGCCCGCTGACGAATGCAAGCTGACGATTCGTCGACGATGCGCTGCCGATGTTCGAGATCGCCGCGATCTTGCGATAGCCGCCCGAGGTCGAGGTGCTCGCATCGCCGGCCGCGAGCTGGTAAATGCCCGACACGTAGATATCGGTGCGCTTCGACAGCGCATAGTCGAACCCGAGTGTGAACTGGTGCCAGCGCGGTTTCAGCGTCTGGCCGCTCGTGCCCGGCAGGCCGCTCGCGCGCCCGTCGGTAAACGTATAGACACCGATCAGCGTGGCCGCCGGCGTGAGCTGGTAGCGCGCGTTCACGTCGTAGTTGTTGAACTTGCGCGACGAGCCGTCGAGATAGTCGAGCTGCGTGTGGCTCCACGCGAAGCCGAGCGTCGCGCGGCCAAGCGCGTAGTTCGCGCCCACCGCGCCGATCTGCTGCTTCAGTACGCCGCCGTTCAGCCCGTAGAAGAACGCGCCGCTGTAGTCGTTGCCGGTGGTCGAGGTCGCACCGCCCACCGCGCCGCTCGTATTCGACGCCGCATTCGGATGATTGAACCGCACATAGCCGCCGCCGAACGACAGCGGCCCGTTCACGTAGTTCGCCGATGCGCCCCACGCGTTGTTGTTCGAGAACCCGGTGCCTGCACCGCCATTGGCCTGGTTGCTGAACGCATAGAGCAGGTCGGCCGTGAAGCCGGCGATCGTGTCGCTGCGGAACTTCACCGCGTTGTTCAGCCGGAAGCTCTGGTTCAGGTTGTCGTTGTCACCCACGTGCGTGGCCGGCGACCAGAAACCCGGCCCCGAGTACGGCGCGACGAGATCGGTGATCGGCTCGTACTGACGGCCGAACGTCAGCGTGCCGAGGCCTTTCTTGCCGAGGCCCACGTACGCGGAGCGGCCGAACAGGCGCCCGCCCTGGCCGAGTCCGCCGTCGCTCGGGCGGAACCCGCTTTCGAGCGTGAAGACCGCCTGCACGCCGCCGCCGAGATCTTCCGCGCCTTTCAGGCCCCAGCGGCTGCCGCTCAGCTTGCCGCTCGTCTGCTGGATGTTGCTCGCGCCGCCCTGGTTGTTCGTATACGCGATGCCGGCATCGACCACGCCGTACAACGTCACCGAACTCTGCGCATGCGCGCCGACCGAACCGATCGAAACCAAACCCAGTACCACCGTTTTTTTGATCATGACCATCCTCTGTTTTTATCAGTACGTTTGTGAGGATCACGATGCTATTGATGATGGACGCGCCGATGAACGGCCGATCCGTGGTTTGTAATTCGCTGCGCGGCCGATTTGTAATGTGCGCTGCCGTCGGCCCGGCAGGTGCGCCGCGATCGCGTCCGGCGCGCCTGCTGCGGCGAACGCATCGCGCCGACCGCGAACGTCGCTCGCCGGAAATGCACGTATGCGGTCATATCGATCGATGAAATCATTCGATATGCGCAATACCCGTCGTTTGCACGGCGATGCGTTTACGCAACGACCGCTAGGCGGCGACCGGACGATGCGCTATGCGCGTTCGCATATCGATTTCGCAAAACGTTGGTAGGACCGTGCGGGGCGCAACGGTAGAGTCTGGCATCCGGCCGCGGGCCAGCATGCCTCGTGAGCGGCAAGGCGCTCGGCATGCGCGCTTGCCGATTGGGCCGATCAACGACAAAGGAGCCGTTTGACATGAGTCGCGATGTACTGTTTCTGCTGGAACCGGGCTTTGCCGATCCGAAGCATCCGGGCCAGCGCTTCGTCTGTCCGCATGGACTGCCGATCGAGGGGCTGCTGGCGAGCGCGCCCGATCTCGCGGCGCGCCTCGACGTGAAGCGCGTCGGCTTCGAGCGGCCGCGGCCTGCGGTGATCGACGCGCTCGACGACGCGCACCAGGGTCTGCCGGTGCTCGTGCTGGGCCGCGACCGGCCCGCGCCGGACGATGCGCAGACGCTCGGCGACGTGCGCTTCGTCACCGACGCGCGCCGCATCCTCGAACTGCTGGCCGAGCGCCACGGCTTTCCGGCGCTGCATTGACGCGGCGGTTTCGCTTTCCATCCTATTCCATCCGATCGACAGGAGCATCCGATGTCGTCAATGTCGGCAGTACGTCGCCGCCTGCTGCTTGCCGGCGCCGCAGTGGCGGCGCATCCATTGGCCGCGTTCGCCGCGCCGGCCGCCGACGCCGATCTGGCCGGCACGACGTTGCGCGTCGCGACCTACAAGGGCGGCTGGCGCGCGCTGCTGCAGGCAGCCGGGCTCGGCGACACGCCGTACCGGATCGACTGGCGCGAGCTGAACAACGGCGTGCTGCATATCGAGGCGCTCAACGCGGACGCGCTCGATATCGGTTCGGGTAGCGAAATTCCCGCCGTGTTCGCCGCGCGCCAGAAAGCCAATGTGAGATTCATCTCGCGTGTGCGCGAAGACCTGAACAACCAGGTCACGCTCGCGCGCAAGGACACGCCGATTCGTGGCATCGCCGATCTGAAGGGCAAGCGCGTCGGCTACGTGCGCGCGACGACCTCGCACTATTTCCTGTATCGACAACTGGCCGAAGCCGGCCTGAGCTTCGACGATATCCAGCCGATCAACCTGTCTCCGACCGACGGGTTGTCCGCGTACGATCGCGGCGACATCGACGCGTGGGCGATCTATGGCTACAACGGCCAGCTCGCGCGCAATCGCTACGGCGCCCGCGTGCTGAAAACGGGGAAGGGCTATCTGTCGGGCAATTTTCCGGTGTACGCGAATCCGCGCACGCTCGACGACGCGCGCCGCCGCGCGGCAACGGGCGATCTGCTGCTGCGGTTCCGGCGTGCGTATGCGTGGGCGAACGGGCATTTCCGCGACTACGCCATCGCGCAGAATCGCGAGACGCGCGTGCCGGTTGCCGACCTCGTCACGATGTTCGACCAGCGCAGCGAGGACTACGCGCTGCTGCCGGTGACGCCCGACGTGGTCGCCCAGCACCAGCAGGTCGCGGACGTGTTTGCCCGCATCGGCGTGCTGGACGGGCCGGCCCATGTCGCGCCGTTGTGGGACACGTCGTTCAATCCGCTGGTCGCGGCGGGGTGATGCGAAACCCGCGGCGCCACCGGCCGCCTGTGCGTACAGGCGGCCGGTTGGCATGTTCCCGTCATTCACTCGAGCGCCGCGTGACGATGACCGAATGGCTTTGCTCCGAAGCAAGGCCCGCCACGCGCCGTCCGGCGATCGACGCGTTCACCCGCACGCCGTCAGTTCACCCCGACCGCGCTCCACGCGCGCGCGACCGTCGCGCTTTCGGCCGAGTTCACGCCGTACAGGTCATTCGCCGCCTGGATCGACGCACGCCGCGCGTTCGGGTAGCTCGAGTTGGCGTTCAGGTACACGGTCAGCGTCCGGTACCAGATCTTGCCGGCCTTGTCGCGGCCCAACCCGCTGAAGGTCGTGTCGCCGTTGCAGACCAGTTGTGTCCTCGACAGGCCGGTGTCGGTGGACGGCACCGTCGGCCCTTCCGACAGCAGGTAGAAGAAGCGGTTGCCGACACCCGACGTGAAATGCGGATCGTGGCGCGGATTCGACCACGAGAAGCCGCCGGACGGATAGCAACTGTACGACCGGCCGTCGAGATCCTGCTTGTACATCTTCCGCAGGCCGCCGCTCACCACGCGCGCCCCGATCACGTAGTTGCCGGGATCGTTCGGATTGTTCGCGTAGAACTTCACGAGCGTGCCGAAGATGTCGGACGTCGCCTCGTTCAGGCCGCCCGCGTCGCCCGAATAGTTCAGGTTGGCGGTGGCCTCGGTCACGCCGTGGCTCATTTCGTGCCCGGCAACGTCGACCGACACCACGGGTTTCGGCAGGCGCGTGCCCGGCTCGCCGTCGCCGTATGCCATCACGCGCGACGACAGCCATGCCGCGTTCGCGCCGGTCGTGCCGCTGCCGGTATTGAACACCACGTGGGCGTAGCTTTTCACGCCGCGGCCGTCGTTGAAGATGCCGTTGCGGTTGTGCGTGGTCTTGTAGTAGTCCCAAGTCAACGCGAGCCCGTAGTCGATGTCTGCCGCGACGGTCTGCCGGTCGGTGGTCGTATTGTTGCCCCACACGTTCGTGCTGCTCGTGAAGATCGGCAGGTCGGTCGCCTGTTCGACTTCGTCAGAGCTCAGCCCGCGGCCATCGTAGACGGAACCGCCGCCGCGGCCCGGGTCGAGCATCCGGTACGCGTTCGTGCCGGTCTGGTCCGTCGTGAGCGTCAGGTTGCCGTAGTACAGCGAGCGCCCGGTGCCGGTCGCGGCGGCGGTCTTGATCAGGTCCTGTGCGTCGAGCACGGTGCCGGTGCGCGCATCGACGTAGTACAGCACGGCGTCGCCGTGCGTGTCGGTCGCCTTGCCGTAGACGCGTACCGCATAGGCCAGCGTCGGCGTGACGTCGCGTGCGAACACGACGAGTTCCGGGTCGTCGACGCGGCGCACGTCCGAGTTGAAGCGCGCGGCCGCGATGTGCCTGGCCCGCGTCGCGCCTACGTCGGGTGCGTTGCGCACCACGGCGCGGTTCCCGACCTTGCCGATCGTGCCGGCGAGATTGATCGGTGCGAGCTGGGTCACGCTGGCCTGCTTCAGTTGCCCGTTGCTCGAGTGGACGACCACGTCGCCGCCTATCACGGGCAGGCCCGCATGGAACCGGTCGAAGCGCACGTGCTCGGTGCCGTCGGGATCGACGATCACGTCACGTACCTGGAACTGATCGCCATCGGTCGGTGCGGTTGCTTGCGGCCCCGCGAACTTCAACGTGCGTGCCGTGCCGCCGGTAGCCACACTGAAGGCGGCCGGGTTCTGCTGGATCAGTTGCAGCGCCTTGTCGACCGCGGCCGGCGGGTCGCCGGCCTGGGCAAAAGCGCTGAGACTCGCGATGGTAATCGCGGTGATGGGCAGCAGTCGGGACAGTTTCTTCATGTAATTCCCCAGGTTATGAATGGGTTTGTTCGAGGAATGCATCAAGTGATGACTTTTAAACAAGACATGTCGCGAACAGCAGGGGGATGCTAGGAGGTCGTTTTTATAATTACAAGATATTTTCTTTATTATTGATTTTTCATTTCGCTGCCGTTAATCAAGTCGGTATTTGGTGAGGAATTTTAAATGATTATGTCGGGTGCGGCGGGAATATCGGAGGCGGCTCACTGCGGTGGATAACGTCGAAACTTTGTGATATTCGGGCGAGGCAGGTGTGATCAGATGAAGTACCCGGAACCCCGCGCTGGTGGCGTTTGCGCGGTTGGCCGTCGGTGCATCAAAAACGACCTATTTAGAGAGAGGCCGGCGGGGAGGGGACTGCGATTTCCGGGCGCGGGGTCGGAGCTTGTGCACCTGCCCCGGCCCCTAACCCGGCCCGACCGGCCGACGTCCGCCTCCTGCCGGGCTTGCGGCCTCGCAGGAATACCCGAGACCGCCCCAACGGCCGGCGGCGCCAGCGGCCTGCTATCGCGTCGCCGGGAAGCAGGGCGAGATAGCCCATTTTGCTATCATTCGCCCGTTTGGTGATATCAATTTCTGATATCACCCACCCATGAAAACGAAACGCGCCCGCACGCTGACCGCGATCTATACGAAGCCAACCTTCGGCGGCATCGTGTGCGCGGATATCGAAGCTTTGGCTGTCGCGCTGGGCGGCAGCATTCACGCAAGCGCCGGGTCGCGCATCGCCTTCAAGCTGAACGGGGGGCGCCGATACCTGCATCGCCCGCATCCACGAGGCAAAGCGCTATCAGGTGGAGGATGCGCGCGACTGGTTCAACGAATAGCAGATAAAGCCATGACAAACGCAATGACGTACAAGGGCTATTACGCTCGCGTCGATTTCGACGGCCGCGACAATATTTTTGTCGGGCACGTGCTCGGCGTCGACGACAAGATCAGTTTTCACGGTGAGACGGTCGCCGAGCTGACGCAGGATTTTCATGCGGCCGTCGACCACTATCTCGAAGAATGCGCACGCATGGGGCGATCGCCGCAAAAGCCTGCGTCTGGAAAGCTGATGCCGCGACTCAATCCTGAGACACACGCGGCCGTAGGCGTCGCGGCGGCCGTTGCAGGGGAGAGCGTGAATCAATGGTCGGAAGAGGTATTAGGGCGCGCCGCGCGCGAAGTGCTCGAACGTGCTGCACACGCCTGATAGAGGTTGTTGGAAATATGACGTATCGGGTCGATGGCTCTCGCGCGATCTGATGGCCGAAACCAGCGTCACGCAATCTCATTATCGACGACAAAATCGCGCGGCAGATCGACGAGCGCGGGTGGACGGATAAAGAGGTTCAGGCGACCGTTGACGATGGCCCTGCAGGGACGACGATGGACAATCGGGGGGCATCGAAGACTCCGGATGGTATTCCCAGAAATGACCCGGCGACTGTGTATGGGTCACCGGATGGTTATGTCATAGTAAATGACATAACCGGAGAAGTTCTCCAGGTGAGCGGGAAGAATGATCCAACATGGATTCCCGATGGTCGGATCAAATGGAAATGAACACAATGAATATCGATCATCACCGCGTATACGATTCATCGAATGATTTTTTCTCCCTTGCTGGCAGTATCGTGATGAAACTCACGGCAGAAGCGGCAATCGCTGTTTGCGAGCAAGCAGCCAAACATGGTGTGGTTGTCGCTCGAATCGAAGGTGGAATCTGGCGTAACCCCGGATTCGAAGCGAGAGTCGATTGTATTTGGGATGGCGCTGATCCTCCCATTGACTTGGACACTGCCCAACGAAATAACAAAAGGGCAGCCGAGTTCATTCGGTCGGAGAGTCCTCCTCATGACGTTTTCTTGGTGACGGCCCCGCCGATGACAGGCTGGAAACCCAGACGGCACGCCGATCCTTGACAACCTATGTTGTTCCTACTCGACGCTACCCCTTAGATAAAACATTGAAATCTAGGGGCGACGGAGGTGCAGAAAGCTCTGTCAGGGCTCGCTTTCTTTGAATGGACTCGCGTCCGGTCGCAAGAATGCTAGTTAGCTCCACAATTCATCAATGGTTCTTGCAATTTTACATAATGCTGTTTATCAATTTAAAAGGTGTAAGAGCAAAGTAGTAATGTCGCATCTGGGCAAAGTTGAAATGTCGTAGTTCGAGGGTTTCGGCGCATGCTGGCGGCGGTTCGAACTGCCGGAGCGCATCGTGGGCCAACCTGGACTGATCACCATGAGCATGCGGGAGCTGGATCGTCTGAAGGTCGTGGAAGCCGTGATCGAGCAGCGTCTGATGCCTTGGCGAGCCGCGGAGCGACTTGGGATCAGTCGACGGCAGATTGAACGGCTGGTCGCCCGGTATCGCGCCGCTGGCCCGGTCGGGCTGGTTTCGCAGCGTCGTGGCCACGCCAGCAACCATCAGTTGCCTGAGGATCTCGCTCATCGCGCCTTGAGCCTGATTCGTGAGCGCTACGCCGATTTTGGGCCGACGCTGGCCTGCGAGAAGCTCTGGGAGTGCCATGGGCTGCAGTTGTCGAAGGAAACGGTCAGAAGGCTGATGACAGACGCTGGGCTCTGGATTCCGCGCCGGCAACGGCCGCCCAAGGTCTACCAGCCGCGAGCGCGCCGGGCCTGCCTGGGCGAACTGATCCAGATCGACGGTAGCGATCATCGATGGTTCGAGGAACGGGCGCCGGCCTGCACGCTGCTGGTGTACGTCGACGACGCGACGAGCCGGTTGATGCATCTGCACTTTACGGCGACCGAATCGACCTTCAGCTACTTCGAGGCCACGCGGGCGTATCTGGAGCGTTACGGCAAGCCGGTGGCGTTCTATAGCGACAAGTACAGCGTGTTCCGCAGCGCAACCGCGGGCAAGACCGGCAGCAGCGTGACGCAGTTTGGCCGGGCCATGTATGAATTGAACATCGACACGTTCTGCGCGAACAGCAGCTCGGCCAAGGGACGTGTCGAGCGAGCACACCTGACGCTGCAGGACCGGCTGGTCAAGGAGATGCGATTGCGCGGCATCAGCACGGTGGCCGACGCCAATGCTTATGTGCCCTCCTTCATCGTCATGTATAACGCGCGCTTCGCCAAGCCACCGCGCAGCGACTTCAATGCGCACCGGCCGCTGCGAGGTGACGAGAATCTGGACCAATTGCTGACCTGGCGCGAAACGCGCCGAGTTTCGAAGTCGCTGACGGTGCTGTACGACCGGGTGCTGTATCTGTTGGACGATACGCTCGAGAATCGGAAGCTGATTCATCGCTACATCGACGTCTGGGAGTACCCGGATGGCCGGGTCGAAATACGGACCGATGGCGAGGTATTGCGATGTCGCCTTTACGACAAGCTGGCAGAGGTCGATCAAGGCGCGATCATCGAGCACAAGCGTCTGAGTCACGCACTGCAGGTGGCTGAAGCGGTTCAGGCGCAGCGTGATAACCGGCGGATCTCGGGTTCCCCGTCGCGAGCCAATCGAGGGCTACCGGTACGAGCCAAGGCATCGTTACCCGGTGCCAAGAAACAGCGTGCGTTCACGGAAGCTGATATCGAAGCAGCCATCTTGCAGGTCGCTTCACAAACACATCAATCTGAATCGAATCGGCGGTCTGCGAAGGCCCGCGGGTGAACGTAAGCGCCCTGCTGCTTCAGGCCTGGCACTTCAACGCTGAAGGATGGAAAGCCGATGAAACATGCGACATCTGTATTTAGCTGGCGCTACGACATCTGAATCCGGGTATGACAAAAGGGTCGAATCCCAAACCAGCCAGAGACCCCATCACCGTCGAGAAGGTATGCATATTGCACCGCAGCCTCGTCTTTCCCGACCAAAACAGGAGAACCGATGAGCGATCCCACCGCAAACTCCAGGACGGCTGCAAAAGCAATACCGTCCCCACGAGACCCCCATCTTCGCGCGCTGGCGAACTGTATCCGCTTCCTCACCATGGACGCAGTACAGAAAGCCAACAGCGGCCATCCTGGTGCGCCAATGGGGCTGGCTGACGTCGCGACGGTCCTGTTCAAGGAGTTCATGCAATTCGATGCATCGGCGCCCCACTGGATCGATCGCGACCGGTTGATCCTTTCCAACGGACACGCGTCGATGCTGCTCTACAGCCTTCTCTATCTCACCGGCTATGCCGACATGACCATTGACGAGCTGAAGCGGTTCCGGCAAGTCGGCAGCAAGACGCCGGGTCACCCGGAGTACTCGCACGCCGACGGAATCGAACTGACTACCGGTCCCCTCGGACAAGGCATCGCGGAATCCGTCGGCATGGCGCTGGCCGAGCGCGTGATGAATGCGCACTTCGGCGACGATCTCGTCGATCACTACACATACGTATTTCTCGGTGACGGTTGCCTGATGGAAGGCATCAGCCACGAGGCCATTTCGTTGGCCGGCCACCTACGGTTGGGCAGACTGATCGCGTTTTGGGACAACAATTCGATTTCCATCGACGGCGCCACCCGGCTCGCGGTCTCGGACAACGAGATCGAGCGCTTTCACTCGGCGGGATGGCACGTCCTGGAAATCGACGGTCACGACACGGATGCGATCCGGAACGCTATCGCGACCGCCCGCGCAACGCCTGACCGGCCGACCCTGATCGCATGCAAGACGATCATCGGGTTCGGCTTTCCGACGAAGGCTGGAACCGAGAAAGCCCATAGCGATGCCCCGGGCGAGGATGAAATCGCGGGCGCACGCCAAGCCCTCGATTGGCATTCGCCGCCGTTTGAAATCCCGGATGACTTGCTGAAAGCATGGCGGGAGATCGGCGCGCGCGGCCGCAAGACGAGACTCGCTTGGGACGAGCGTGTCCGCCGGGCGCCGCAGGCGCTACGCACCGAATTCGACCGGCGCAATGCCGGAAAGCTTCCGGATAACTGGCAGGCGGCGATCGCGGCGGCACGGCAGGCGTTTATTGCCAGTGGCAGTGCAATGGCCACCCGCAAGGCCAGCGGTGTGGTGCTCGATCATCTCGTCGACGCGATTCCGGAATTGCTGGGCGGCTCCGCGGATCTGACGCAGTCCAACAATACGAGGACAAAGAACCAGATCGCGATCGAGCCCGGCCGGTTCAAAGGTTCATACCTCCACTACGGCGTGCGCGAACACGGCATGGCCGCGGCCATGAACGGCATCGCGCTTCATGGAGGCCTCATTCCGTACGGTGGCACCTTCCTGTGTTTTTCGGACTACTGCCGTCCGGCGATCCGGTTGAGCGCGATGATGCGGGTGCGATCCATCTTCGTGATGACGCACGATTCCATCGGTCTCGGAGAAGATGGCCCCACTCATCAACCCGTCGAACACCTTGCCGCCCTTCGGGCCATTCCCCAACTCGCCGTCTACCGGCCGGCCGATCCAGTCGAAACGGCAGAATGTTGGGAGCTGATTCTCGAACAGCCCCGCCGGGCTGCACTCCTCGCATTGTCGCGCCAGCCGGTGCCGCTTCTGCGCAACGAGCCTGGAAACGAAAACAAGTCGGCGCGGGGCGCCTATGTCTTGCGGGAGGCCGATGGCGGGCCGCGCCAACTCACGCTGCTCGCGACAGGTTCGGAGGTCGACCTCGCCGTCCAGGCGCGCGACATCCTGCAACAGGAAGGAGTGCCGACAGCCGTTGTATCGATGCCGTGCCGCCTGCTCTTCGAGGAACAGCCACGCGATTATCAACGGGCCGTGCTCGGCACGTCCCCTGCGAGAGTCGCGGTCGAGGCGGCCGTCGAACTGGGATGGGAGCGGTACATCGGTCCGCAAGGCCGGTTCGTCGGAATGCACAGCTTTGGCGAGTCCGGGAAAATCAAGGATGTGTACGACAAGTTCGACATTACGGTCGACGCGGTTGTTCGCGCGGCGCATCAGGCTTTATCCGAAGCGTGACATTGCCGCGATCCGCCTGAGATCCGACGACTTCGCAGAGCGCGTAGACATGCCTGGAGAAGCGGGCGGCCTCGATTTTCGTTGGATTCTCGCGTAGCGTTAGAATGGCGCCCCTTCTCATGTGAGACGACAATGTCCTGGTTCGTTTATGAAGTGCCCGAATACCACGAAGACGCCGCCCGTATCGAACCCTTCAGCGACCTGCGTAGCCGCGTGCTGAAAGCCGGTGGCCCGGCCATGGCAGACGACCTGGAAAGCGTTCGTGAAGACGCAGCGGCGACGGCGGACACGCCGGAGCGCCCGCTGCGTACGCCGGAAAATCCGCAAGTCTTTCCGATTCCTTACGCCGACTCGATGATTCTGGTCGGATTCATCTTCGATCTGAAACGCGAATTCCGGCAGCTGGTCGTGTCGCCCGTGGAAATGCCCTGGCTGAAAGACGCGTAAAGCGTGGCTCCGGCGTGATGTCGTACACGGCGATTCGTTCACGGATCGTCGTGACGAGACTGTCCGGATCGGCACGCGCGCAGGCCCGCCAGCATCGCGATCTGACTGCCGCCCCCACGTACGAGCTTTATCTGCACTGGCATCCGCGCTTTCATCACGAGCCGGCCAACCGCTGGATCCGCGACGCGATGAGCGAACTCGTCAAGGGGCCGATGCAGCACGCGCCGTTGCCGAATACGAAGCGGATGCGGACGACGGGGGCGCAATAGCCCGCGCGGTGGCGGCGGGCCGCGGTGATCGCCGCGCGGCTCGCGCCGCGTGGCCGGAAAGGAGCAGGCGCGACCCGACCTCCACGATGGACGTAATCGCCGGCAGCAGTCCCTGGCTCAGCGGCGTCACTTTTCGGCGACAACGAATGGGGCCGTACCGCTCGAGTCGGGATCCGCATGCGCGCGGCCCGCGCCTTGCTCATTGCAAGGTGCGCAACATTCCCCGTTGCGACAAGGAGCGCAAAATGACACGTCAACAGCAACAGCCGGACAAACAGGACGGCGACGCGAAACCTGCCCAGAAGCCCGATGACGGGCAGTCGACCTTCGAAACCGATATTTCAGAAACCGGCGAAGACGGTACCACGGTGCGTCAGGCCGAGGTTCGCGAGGACGATCTCTCCGAAGTGAAGCCGCCGTCGGGCCCGGCGCGTTGAGCGCACGAAACCGGCGCGACGGCGTAGTCACGCCGCCGCGTCTATTCGCATGCGTTGCAAATTCCGCCTTCTTCCTCTCCGTGCCCGCTCTCTCCACCAGCCGCCGATGCGCGGCAGCAAGCCGGCCACGCGCCGCGTGACCGACTACGTGCGGATCGCGTGCACTCCCCTCTTGAAATTCGGTCGGCGTATCCTATTTTAGGTATCGCTCAAGGCAGTCGCGGTTTACGCGCTGCGTGTTTCGATTTGTTAGTCAGCGACCCTCATCGCGGATGGACGAACTGGAGCGCGTGGTCCGGTTCATCCCCCGCAGGGGTACAACAGGAGCGAGTCATGAGCGATATCTTCTTCCCCTCCGATCTGCTGGCGGAATTCGACCGCCTGCAACGGCAGATGGCCGGCATGTTCACGGGTTTTCCGGCCAGCCTGCGCGCCCCGCGGCCCGGTGCGTTTCCACCGGTCAATATCGGCAGCACCGACGATACGGTCGAGATCGTCGCGTTCGCGCCGGGTCTCGACCCCGCGAAGATCGACATCTCGGTCGATCGCCGGCTGCTGACGATCAGCGGCGAGCGCACGCCCCCGGACGGCGCCACGGCCGACGACGAGCGGCGCGTCTACGCGAACGAGCGGTTCATGGGCGCGTTCCGCCGCGTGGTCGAACTCCCGCCGCATGCGGACCCCGACAAGATCGAGGCCCGCTATACGAACGGCTGCCTGACGATCACCGTCGGCAAGTCGGAAGCATCGAAGCCGCGGGCGATTACGGTCCAGTAAAACACGGCGCAACGTCACGAACGCATGACGGAGGACATCATGAGTGACACCAACACGACTGAATTGACGACCCGTTCGGCCGATACCGGAACGGCCGTGACGAGCCGCGAACCGGCTCGGCGCGACACGCCGCGCACGCGGATTGCGCCAGCCGTCGACATCGTCGAGGATACGCACGGCATCACGTTGTACGCGGACTTGCCGGGCGTGCCGCGCGAAAAGCTCGACGTCCGCGTGCATGACGGCAGCCTTGCGATCGAAGCGGAGGCCGTCATTCCGACGCCACCGGGGCTGCGCCTGCAGCACGGCGAAGTGCAGCATCCGCACTTCTCGCGCGCCTTTACGCTCAGCCCGGACTTCGACGTGTCGCGCATCGACGCGCAACTGCGCGACGGCGTGCTGAAACTGAGCATCCCGCGGCGCGAAGAAGCGAAGCCGCGGCGCATCCAGGTGACGGCGGCATAAGCGGACGCGCCGGCCGCGTTTCATCGACCGGCGCGACCCGCGACGCTTGCCGGCATCCCGCGCTTGCGCTTGCGGCATGAAGTGCTGGCGCCCCGCTTTCGCGGCGGCGCCAGCGCGTCGTCACACCTGTCGAATTTTCCTGCAGGAGGCACCCGATGCATACCAACAGGACGCTCGAACATGGCGGATATGAGGTCCGGGCCGTGGTGACCGACACGGAGACGGGCCGCTACTCGGCGGCGGCGATCCTCACGGATCGCGACGGGGAAACCCGGACGCTCGGCGTCGACGGCGACTTCGCCGATACCCGCGAAGCATGCGACCAGGCGCTCGAACTCGCGGTCGCGTGGATCCAGCGACGGTCCGTCGTGTCGGACCGGTATGTCAGACGTAATCAAGCCGGGTCAAGCAGCGATTCGGATCGCGAACGGCGCACGCGACGCCAGGACGGTCGGCCGATCATCCGAGCCACGACCTGATAGTCGCTCGCATCGCGCCGACCGAGATCCCGTACCGCTCGTGCAACGTCGGCAACGCGCCCGCCGCGAGATACGCATCCGGCAGGGCGATCTGCCGAAACGGCACGGTAACGCCGGCCCCGAGCAGCGTGGTCGCCACCGCTTCGCCAAGCCCGCCGATCGCCGTATGGTTCTCCGCGACGATGACCATGCGCCCTTTGCGCCCGGCCTCGCGGACGATGGTCGCCGTGTCGAGCGGCTTGATTGTCGGTACGTGCAGCACGGCGACGTCGACGCGGTCGGCTTCGAGCGCCTTCGCGACCTCGAGCGCACGCATCGTCATGATGCCGGACGAGATCATCAGGACGTCGTTGCCGTCGCGCAGCAGCTTGGCCTTGCCGAGTTCGAAACGGTAATCGTATTCGTCGAGCACGGCCGGCACGTTGCCGCGCAGCAGACGGGCATACACCGGCCCGTTGTGCGCGGCGATGGCCGGCACCATCTGCTCGATGTCCAGCGCGTCGCACGGATCGATCACGGTCATGTTCGGCATCGCGCGCATCAGCGCGAGATCCTCGGCGGCCTGGTGGCTCGGCCCGTAGCCGGTCGTGAGCCCCGGCAGCGCGCAGACGAGCTTCACATCGAGATTGTCCTCGGCAATCGCCTGATGAATGAAGTCGTACGCGCGGCGCGTTGCAAACACCGCATAGGTCGTGACGAACGGCTGCGCGCCTTCGTGCGCAAATCCCGCCGCGGCGCCCATCAGCAATTGCTCCGCCATGCCCATCTGGTAGTAACGCTCGGGAAATGCCTTCGCGAAGACGTGCAGGTCGGTGTACTTGCCGAGATCGGCCGTCATGCCGATCACGTTGCCGTTCGTGCGTGCGAGTTCGGTCAGCGCATGGCCGAACGGCGCGGCGCGGGTCGCCTGCCCTTCCGCCGCGATGGAGGCGATCATCGCCGAGGTCTTCAGGCGCGGCTTGTTGTCGACGGTGCTCATGCGTGTCTCCCTGCTTCGAGTGCATCGAGCGCGAGTTGCCACTCGTGCGCATCGACCCGGATGAAATGGCTTTTCTCGCGTGCTTCGAGGAACGGCACGCCGCACCCCATCCTCGTGTCGCAGACGATGATGCGCGGCTGCGGCGCGTGATGCCGGCGCGCGTGGTCGAACGCGCGCTTGACCGCATCGATGTCGTTGCCGTCCACGCGTTGCACGTACCAGCCGAACGCCTCGAGCTTGTCGACCAGCGGCTCGAACGCCATGACCTGGGTCGACGGGCCGTCGGCCTGCTGGTTGTTCACGTCGACGATCGCGATCAGGTTGTCGAGCTTCCAGTGCGCGGCCGACATCAACCCTTCCCAGATCGCGCCTTCGTCGAGCTCGCCGTCCGAGAACAGCGTATAGACGAACGCATCCGAGCCGTTGCGCTTCAGGCCGAGACAACGGCCGACCGCGATCGTCAGCCCCTGCCCGAGCGAGCCGCCGGACATTTCCATGCCGGGCGTGTAGCTCGCCATGCCGGACATCGGCAGGCGACTGTCGTCGCTGCCATAGGTTTCGAGTTCAGCGGCCGGCAGGATGCCGGCTTCGAACAGCGCCGCGTACAGCGCGATCGCGTAGTGCCCGTTCGACAGCAGGAAGCGGTCGCGCCCTTCCCATTCGGGATCGTCGGCGCGATAGCGCATCGCGCCGAAATACGCGACGGCCAGCACGTCGGCGATGTCGAGCGCCTGGCCGACATAGCCCTGCCCCTGCACTTCGCCCATCAGCACGGCATTTCTTCGGATGCGGTACGCGCGCTCGGCGAGCGTGACCGGTTCATGAATGGTTTCGGTCTCCATCGATATCTCCATGTGGGAAGGAATACGAATCGAATCAGCGGTTGACGGATCGGGGCACGAGGAACACCAGCAGCGCGCCGGCCGTGATCGCGATGGCGATGAACACGAGTCCCGCGGTCGACTTGCCGGTCAGGTCGTTCAGCCAGCCGACGATCGCCGGCGAGAAGAAACCCGCGAGGTTGGCAAAGCAGTTGACCGCGGCGATGCCGGCTGCCGCCGACATCCCGCCCAGCAATGCGGTGGGCAGCGACCAGAACTGCGACGACGACGCGAGGATGCCGGCGGACGCGATACTCAGGCATACGATCGACGCGCCGACGCTACCGAGCATCGGCAACGTCGCGAAGCCCGCCGCCGCGACCAGCATCGGCACCGCGAGATGGAAACGGCGCTCGCGGCGGCGATCCGCGCTGATGCCGATCAGCGGCAGCGCGACGATTGCGCAGGCATACGGAATCGCGGTCAACAGGCCGACCCACAGCGGATCGGCCACGCCCGCCTTGCGGATGATCGTCGGCAGCCAGAACGTGAGGCCGTATTGCCCGAGCACGACACAGAAGTAGATCGCCGCCATCAGCCAGAGGCGACGGTCCGCGACGAACGTACGGATCGATGCATGGGCAGTGGTGTGCTCGGCGTCGGCCGATACGTTGCGTGCGAGCAAGGCCTTTTCGGCGTCGGTCAGCCATGTCGCGCCGGCGATGCCGTCGTCGAGATACAGCAGGATCGCGAAGCCCAGCACGAACGACGGCAGCGCCTCGAGCAGGAACAGCCACTTCCAGCCGGCCAGCGACATCGCGCCGTGCAGCGCATGCATGATCGCGCCCGACAGCGGCCCGCCGACGATCCCGGCGAGCGGAATCGCCATGAAGAACAGCGACAGCGCCTTCGCGCGCCGCGCGGACGGGAACCAGTACGTGAGGTACAGGATCACGCCCGGCGCAAAGCCCGCTTCGGCGACGCCGAGCAGAAACCGCAGCGCGTAGAACGCGGTGGGCGACTTGACGAACACGAAGCTCGCCGAGATCACCGCCCACGTCAGCATGATGCGCGCGAGCCAGCGGCGCGCGCCGACGCGATGCAGGATCAGGTTGCTCGGCACCTCGAACACGAAATAGCCGAGGAAGAAGATGCCCGCGCCCATGCCGTAGACGGCCTCGCTGAAACGCAGGTCGTTGAGCATCTGCAGTTTCGCGAACCCGACGTTGACGCGGTCGAGATACGCGCCGAGGTAGCACAACATCAGGAACGGGATCAGCCTGCGCGCCACCTTCGCGTATGTGGCGGTCTCGAAGGTCTGCGCGTCGTCCCGTTGCAGCGTCTCGCCCTGAACCGGCGATGCGGGGTACTTTGCTCTCATGTCTGTCTCCTGCCATGGCCCCGGGTTGTCCCGGGTGCATGATGGTCGGCGCCGCTTATCGGGCGGCGCCGTTCTCAGTGAATCAGCATCCCGCCATTGACGTCGAGCGTGACGCCCGTCAGGTAGCTCGACAGGTCGCTCAGCAGGAACAGGCACGCATTGGCGACATCGGCGGCATCGCCGAGCCGGCCGAGCGGAATGCCCTTGATGATGTCCTCGCGCATGTCGGGCGTCAGCTTGTCGCCGGTGATGTCGGTCTGGATCAGGCCGGGCGCGATCGAATTGACGCGGATCCGGTCGGCGCCGAATTCGCGCGCCATCGCCTTCGCGAGGCCGAGCACGCCGGCCTTGGCGGCGCTGTAGTGCGGCCCGCCGAAAATGCCGCCGCCGCGTTGCGCGGAGACCGACGACATGCAGACGATGCTGCCGCCGCGCTGCGCCTTCATCGCGGGCAGCACCGCTTGCGACATGTACAGCGTGCCGCGCAGGTTCACGTCGACGATCGCATCGAAGTCGCGCGCCGAGATATCCAGCGTGCGCACGGGCTGCGTGATGCCGGCGTTGTTCACGAGGCCGTCGATGCGGCCGAAGTGCTCCAGCGCCGCGTGGGCGGCCGCAACGCATGCGTCGCGGTCGGTGACGTCGCATGCGAGGCCGAGATGGTCGCGGCCGAGTTCGGCGGCGGCCGCTTCCGCGTCTTCGCGGCGAAGGTCGAGGATCGCCACGCGTGCGCCCTGCGCGGCCAGCGCGCGGGCCGTGGCCTTGCCGATACCGCGTGGCGACGCGGCGCCGGTCACGATGATGGCCTGGTTGTCGAGCAACATCGCTTGTCTCCTGTGTTGATGTGTTGTCCGGAGTGTCGGCTCACCGGGCACCCGCATCAACGCGGAAACGTTCAGCCATAGTTGAGAAAATTTCAGATATCGGCCGGCTGCCGGTGCTGCACCGCAATATCGGGGGCGGGCCGCCGGACGTGTCGTTCAATCCGCCCGCTCGTGAGCGGCGACCTCCCGCTCGATCCAGGCAAGGAAGCGCTTCACGCGCGGCAGTTCCGCGTTCTGCCGCGGGTACACGAGATGATGCGCGCCGACTTCGACCGCGTGGGCCGCGCCGAAGACCGGCACCAGCAGCCCTTCGCGGATCTTCACCGACGCGAGCATCAGGCTTTCGAGCGCGATGCCGAGGCCGAGCGCGGCGGTTTCGAGCGACATGTATGAACGGTCGAACGAAAAATCGAAGGTCTTCTGGGCCGCAAGCGGGACGCCGGTCCGCCCGAACCACTGTTTCCACTGGACCAGCGGCGTTTCGGAATAGATCAGACGATGCGCGAGCAGGTCTTCCGGCGCGTTCACCGAATGCCGTTCGAGATAGCGCGGCGACGCGAGCGGCGCGATGAATTCGCCGCGCACGGTCCGGACCTCGAGATTGTCCCAGTTGCCGTAGCCGTGCCGGACGTCGATGTCGTAGAAGCCGTTCGAGAACGACACGTTTTCGTATGAGCACGCGAGGTTCAGCTGGATATCGCCGTTCGCCTCCTGGAACGACGACAGTCGCGGCAGCAGCCACATCAGCCCGAAGCTCGGGCTCGAATGCACGCGCAGGATATCGACTTCCGTGCGGCTCGACGCGCGCTCGGTCGCGCGGCTCAGGTCGGCCAGCGAGCCGGTGACGTCGGCCAGATAGCGCTCGCCGGTCGGCGTGAGGACGAGGCCACGCCCGGCGCGCTGAAACAGCGGCTGACCGATCTGCGATTCGAGGTTGCTGAGCTGATGGCTCACGGCGGACGCGGTCAGGCCGAGCTCTTCCGCCGCGCGGTTGACGCTTTTGGTCCGGGCGACGCTTTCGAACGCGATGATGGCCTTGAGCGGTGGAATGCGCATGCTGGAATCCGTTGAAGAGAGCGGCTCGCCCGAGTGGCCGGCGCCGCGCCGAAGCATTGCCCGGCCAAAAGCGATACGGTACATCAGGAAGCGGCGCGGAACGATCGATTCGCGGCGCGGCCCTCGGCATCGTGACCGGCCCGGCGGCACCCCGCGCCGCGCGATCGCCGCCGCACGGACGACGCCGCACGCATGATGCCGGCGGAATCATGCAAAATGCTGCGCATCCTGAGTGGCGGAGATTCACCCGTGAGCATCAACTTCGATTTGACGGACTTGCAGGCGTTTCGCGCGGTGGTGGAAACGGGCAGTTTCCGCAAGGCCGCCGATGCGGTCAACCTTTCCCAGCCTGCGTTGAGCCGCCGGATCGACAAGCTCGAAGACGCGCTCGGCGTGCGGCTCTTCGAGCGCACCACGCGCCGCGTCGCGCTCACCACCGTCGGCCGCGTGTTCGCGCAGAGCGCCGAACAACTGCTCGACGATCTCGACGCCGCGCTGCTCGGCATCCGCGACGTGTCGTCGAGCCGCCTGGGCCATGTGACGATCGCCTGCGTGCCGTCGGTCGCCTACTACTTCCTGCCGCCCATCATCGCCCGCTATCATCAGCGCTTTCCGCGCATCCGGGTGAAACTGCTCGACGCCAGCGCGAACGACGTGCTCGGCGCCGTCATCAGCGGCGAGGCGGATTTCGGCGTGAGCTTCCTCGGCAGCCAGGAGGCCGAGATCGAGTTCAAGGTGTTGCTCCAGGAACGGTTCGTCGCCGCCTGTCGTCGCGACCACCCGCTCGCGCGCCGGAAGCGCGTGACCTGGAGCGAACTCTACGAGCACGATTACGTGTCGGTGGACAAGACTTCCGGTAACCGCCTGCTGCTCGACCAGGCGCTGGCGGCCGTCGCGCCGCGTAAGCCGAGCGTGTGCGAGGCGCGCCACGTCACGACCCTGCTCGGCCTGATCGAGGCGGGGCTCGGCGTCGCCGCGGTGCCGTCGATGGCGATGCCGGGGCATGACCACCCTGTCCTCACGAGCGTGCCGCTCGTCGAGCCGGCCGTGAAACGGCGCGTGGGCATCGTCAAACGGCGCGGGCGCTCGCTTACGCCGGCCGCCGAGGCGTTTCACCGGATGATCGTCGACGCGAAGCGCGGCGGCGCCGCCGGCAACGGCACATCGGCATGACGAAGACGGCACGCAAACGAAGGAAGACGGCATCGTGAGGTGGGCCCGGCTGTTCAAATCGCTCTACGTGCAGGTCCTGCTCGCGATGATGCTCGGCATCGGCATCGGTCACGCGTGGCCGGCCGCAGGCGCGATGTTCAAGCCGCTCAGCGACGCGTTCGTCGCGCTCGTGAAGATGACCATCGCCCCGATCGTCTTTTGCACGATCGTGTCGGGCATCACGTCGTTGTCGGACGGGCGGGCCATCGGCCGCACGATCGTGCGGGCGCTCGCCCTCTTCTATCTGTTGACGGCCGCCGCGCTCGCGTTCGGGCTCGCCGCCGCGTACGTGCTGCAACCGGGCGCCGGCATGCACATCGACGTTCATCATCTGGATGCGAGCATCCTGGCGCCGTATGCGAGGCATGCGGAGCCACGCAGCCTCGTGGCGTTCGCGCTCGGCGTGATTCCGGACACGATGCTCGGTGCATTCGCGACCGGCGAAGTGTTGCCGGTGCTGCTGCTGTCGCTGTTGTTCGGTTTCTCGCTGAATGCCCACCCGCGCGCCGGCCGGCCCGTTCTTGCGCTGATCGACGGCATCGCCCAGGTCGTCTTTCGCGTGCTGGCGATGATCATGCGGCTCGCGCCGCTCGGCGCATTCGGCGCGATGGCGTTCACGGTGGGCCGCTTCGGCATCGGCTCGGTCGGCTCGCTCGCGAAGCTGATGGTGTGCTTCTACGTGGCTTGCGTGCTGTTCGTCGCGCTGGTGCTCGCGCCGCTCGCGCGGCTGCACGGCTTCGCGCTGTGGCGGCTCCTGCGCTACCTGCGCGAGGAGTTGCTGATCGTCCTCGCGACCTCGTCCACGGAGCCGGTCCTGCCGCGCCTGATCGTCAAGCTGGAAGCGCTCGGCTGCGACAAGGGCGTGGTGGGGCTCGTGCTGCCGGCCGGCTATTCGTTCAATCTGGACGGTACCGCGATCTATCTGACGCTCGCGGCATTGTTCATCGCGCAGGCGTGCGACATCCCGCTTTCCGCGCCGCAGATCGCGACGATGCTCGCGATCATGCTGCTCACGTCCAAGGGAGCGGCCGGCGTGTCCGGCAGCGGGCTCGTGGCGCTGGTCGCGACGCTTGCCGTGATGCCCGACCTGCCCGTCGCCGGCGTCGCGCTGCTGGTCGGCATCGATCGCTTCATGTCGGAGGCGCGCGCGCTGACCAGCGTGATCAGCAATGCGTGCGCGGTGATTTTCGTGTCGTCGTGGGAAGGCGCGTGTGATCGTACGCGGCTGGTGCGGCGGCTCGCCGTGGCCGGGCCGGCGTCGGCGGACGCGGCCGATGAAGACGCTGCCGCCGCGAACGGGGGCGGTGACGGGAAGGCGGTCTGACGCCAAGCCTTCCGTCGATCGGGCTCAATGTGCGGAAACGGAATCCAGGCCGGTCGCTTTCACGTCGGCCTGCACGTCGGGCGACGCAAGATAGTCGAGCAGCGCCTTCGCTTCCCGCGGGTGCTGCGCGCCGACCGGGATGCCTGCGGCGAAGCGCGTGACGGACTGCAGCGATTCGGGAATCTTGCCGACGAAGGTCGCGCCCTTGACGGGCAGCAGCTCGCTGACCTGCTGGAAGCCGATTTCGTAGTCGCCGTTCGCGACGACCGACGCCACCGGAATCCGCGGAATCATCTTCGCCTTCGACTTCACCTGCTCCTCGATGCCGAGCTTCCTGAACAGCTCGCGCTCGACGTACACGCCGCTCGCGCTGTCCGAATAGGCGATCGATTTCGCGTGCAGCAGCACCTGCTTGAGGCCTTCGGCGGTGCTGATGTCGGGTTTCGCCGCGCCGTCGCGCACGACCATGCCGATGCGCGAATCGGCCAGCTCGACGCGGGATTCGGGGATGACCTTGCCTTGCTTGATCAGATCGTCCAGCGCGTAGCCGACCATGATCACGGCGTCGGCGGGCTCGCCGCGCGCGAGCCGGTTCGGAATCGCTTCGGGCGACTTGCCCATCGACGGGCCGAGCGCAGTCGCGAGCGTGTTGCCCGACGTGGACGCGAACCGGGGGCCGAGCACCTTGTAGGCGGCGGTGAAGCCGCCCGAGCTCATCACGTGCAGTTCGGCGGCCTGTACGTTGTGGACGTTGGCCGCCACCGCCGCGGTGGCGACGAGCGCGGTCGCGCAGAATTTCAGAAGCGGATTTCTCATGGTCGTGGTCGTGGTCGTGCGGATTCGTGGGTACGAGTGAACGTTCCGGATGAGCGGGACATCAATGCGCGGGCGTCAACGTCGCCGCGTGGCGACGATAGAGCGCGAACGTCGCGAGCAGCGCGCACACCGCGGCGAAGCTCATCCAGTAGCCCGGTGCGGCCTTGTCGCCCGTCATGTGAATGAGCCCGGTCGAAATGGCCGGCGTGAAGCCGCCGAACACGGCCGTCGCGAGGCTGTACGCGAGCGAGAAGCCCGCGACGCGCACCTGCACCGGCATCACTTCGGTGAGCGCGACGACCATCGCACCGTTATAGATGCCGTACATGAACGACAGCCAGAGCAGGACGAGCAGCATGTTCGCGAACGACGGCGCGTGAGCGAGGAACGACAGTGCCGGGTAGGCGGTCACGACGGCGAGCATCGTCATGCCGACCAGCAGCGGCCGGCGGCCAATCCGGTCGGACAGCGCCCCGCCGATCGGCAGCCACACGAAGTTCGACACGCCGACGCAGAGCGTCACGAGCAGGCTGTCGGCGGTGCTCAGATGCAGCACCGTCTTGCCGAAGGTCGGTGCATAGACGGTGATCAGGTAGAAGCTCGTGGTGGTCATCGCGACCAGCATCATGCCGGCGATCACGACGCCCCAGTTCTGGACCAGCGTGCCGAACACTTCCTTCATGCCCGGGCGATGCTTGCGCGCCTTGAATTCCCGGGTTTCCTCCAGGTTGCGGCGCAGCATGAAGATGAACGGCACGATCATGCAGCCGACGAAGAACGGCACGCGCCATCCCCAGGTGGCGATCTGCGCCACGCTCAGCGACTGATTGAGTGCGAAGCCGAGGCCCGCGGCAACGACGATCGCCACCTGTTGGCTCGCCGATTGCCAGCTCGTGAAGAAGCCCTTGCGGCCCGGCGTCGCCAGCTCGGCGAGATAGACCGATACGCCGCCGAGTTCGGCGCCCGCGGAGAAGCCCTGCAGCAGCCGGCCGATCAGCACGAGCACGGGCGCCAGCAGGCCGATCGTCGCGTAGCCCGGCACGAATGCGATCAGGATGGTGCCGCTCGCCATGATGGACAGCGTGACGATCAGGCCCTTGCGGCGGCCGACCTCGTCGATGTACGCGCCCAGCACGATGGCGCCCAGCGGCCGCATCAGGAAGCCGGCGCCGAACACGGCGAAGGTCATCATCAACGACGCGAATTCGCTTTGCGCGGGGAAGAAGACGTTGGCGATCTGCGTGGCGTAGAAGCCGAACAGGAAGAAGTCGAACTGCTCGAGAAAATTGCCGGCCGTGACGCGAAAGATCGCGGCGGCCTTCGAACGTTCGGCCGGAAGGCTGGACGAGGGATGCATCGGGGTGTCTCCTGAAAATCCTGGAATACGCGGGAGGGGCGGGTCGATTGTCGTTTTCCGGCATGTTGGCGCGGTATTGATGAAACGATAAGTGCGATTTTCGGAATGATTGATGCGATATGGTTATCAATCGACCGGAATCTCCACCGCTCCGGGAGTGGCCGCACGCGCCGCCGCGTCTCGCGATGCCGCGGCCGTCCGCCGGCGGCCATGTCGGCCTCGATTTTCCGTTACCCGTGCCGTTAACCCGGATTTGCCCGGCGCAATTGCAGCCGGCATCGGATACCGCACGCGAGCATGCCCGCCTTCACTTCGATCGAGAAAATCGCCGACTGGGCCGGACGCCACCCGCTCGTCGTCGGCGCGCTGGGCACGCTGATGTCGCTCGCGGCGCTCGGGATCAGCGCGGTGACGCTGTGGGCCGCGCGCAGCGAAGTCGTCGTGCACGCGCACGAGACGTCGCGCAACGTCGCGGCCGTGCTCGCGAGCCAGATCGCGCGGACGGTCGAAACGTCGAACAACGCGCTGATCGCGCTGGCTGCCAATCTCGGCCAACCGGCCGTGCAGCGCATGGACGCGGGGTTGCGGCACGACCTGCTGTTCGAGCGCACCGCGGCGCAATACGTGACCGGCATGGGCGTGACCGACAGGCGCGGCCGGCTGATCGACGGGTGCTGCGGCGCGACCCGGCAGTGGGACTTCGGCGATCGCGACTACTTCAAGGTCCATCGCGATGCGGACAACGTCGGGCTCTACGTGTCCCAGCCTTATCGCGCACGCTCGCGCGACGGCAAGGAATCCATCGCGCTGTCGCGGCGCATCGAGCGGCCGGATCATGCGTTCGACGGGATCGCGGTCGTCGCGATCGATCTCGCTTACTTCGAGCAGCTCCTGTCCCGGCTCGACGTCGGCCCGAACGGGGTCAGCGCGATCGTGCGCGC
>NZ_LFZP01000013.1:0-1592 GCF_002925705.1 Burkholderia anthinoferrum | reverse complement strand
ACGAGCGCCACGCCGACGAGTGCGCCGGTGATCTGCCCCATCGCCTTGCGGGTCGCCTCCTTCGGCGACAACCCCTCTTCCGCCATCACGCGCTCGACGTTCTCGACCACCACGATCGCGTCGTCGACCAGCAGGCCGATCGCGAGCACGAGACCGAACATCGACAGCGTGTTGATCGAGAAGCCGACCATCGACATGATCGCGAACGTGCCGAGCAGCACGACCGGCACCGCGATCGTCGGGATGATCGTCGCGCGCAGGTTCTGCAGGAACAGATACATCACGAGGAACACGAGCACGATACCTTCGAGCAGCGTCTTGACCACTTCCTCGATCGACAGCTTCACGAACGGCGTCGTGTCGTACGGATACTTCACGACGAGGCCGTGCGGGAAGAACGGTGCGAGCTCGTCGATCTTCGCGCGCACGGCCTTCGCGGTCGCGAGGGCGTTCGCGTTGGTCGCGAGTTGGATACCGAGTGCCGCGGTCGGCTGACCGTTGTACTTCGTGTCGAAGTTGTAGTTTTCGCCGCCGAGGCCGATCTGCGCGACGTCCTTCAGGCGAACCTGCGAGCCGTCCTGGTTGACCTTCAGCAGGATGTTGCCGAACTGCTCGGGCGTCTGCAGCAGCGTCGATTCGGTGATCGTCGCCTGCAGCACGGTGCCCGGCTTCGCCGGCGTGCCGCCGATCTGGCCGCCCGCGATCTGCACGTTCTGCGCGGTGATCGCCGAGCTGACGTCGACCGGCGTGAGGCCGTAGTTGGTCAGGCGGTTCGGGTCGAGCCAGATCCGCATCGCGTACTGCGAGCCGAACAGCGTGACGGTACCGACGCCGTTCAGCCGGCTGATCGGATCCTTCACGTGCGACGCCACGAAGTTCGCGAGGTCGTACTTGTTCATGCTGCCGTCTTCGGAGTTGAAGGCGAGCACCAGCAGGAAGCTGCTGCTCGACTTCGTGACCGACAGACCGAGCTGCTGCACGACCTGCGGCAGAACCGGCGTCGCGAGCGACAGCTTGTTCTGCACCTGCACCTGCGCGATGTCGGCGTTGGTGCCCGGCGCGAAGGTCAGCGTGATCGTCGCGTTGCCCGAGTCGTCACTCGTCGACGACATGTACAGGAAGTTGTCGAGACCGCTCATCTGCTGCTCGATCACCTGCGTCACCGTGTCTTCCACCGTCTTCGCGGAAGCGCCCGGGTAGTTCGCGGTGATCTGGATCGATGGCGGCGCGATCGTCGGATACTGCGAGATCGGCAGCGTGAAGATCGCCGCAACCCCGGCCAGCATCAGGATGATGGCGATCACCCACGCGAAGATCGGGCGATCGATAAAAAACTTTGCCATGAAACAGGCTCCCTGTTATTGCGCGCTCGAAGCAGCGGCAGCACTCGCCGGCGCGGCGCCCGATGCGGCGGCACCGGAAGCGGCGGCGGCGCCGGACCCGGCAGCGGCCGGCGCGGCGGGGGCAGCGGCGCCCGAGGCGGCATCGGCCGCCGGCGCGAGCTGCGCGGGGACCGTCTTCACGGTCGCGCCCGGGCGCACCTTGTCGACGCCCTGCACGATCACGTGATCGCCCGCCTGCAGACCGCCTCC
>NZ_LFZP01000034.1:0-1649 GCF_002925705.1 Burkholderia anthinoferrum | reverse complement strand
CGTTACATGTTCGGGTAATTCGGCCCGCCGCCGCCTTCGGGCGTGACCCACACGATGTTCTGCGTCGGGTCCTTGATGTCGCAAGTCTTGCAGTGCACGCAGTTCTGCGCGTTGATCACGAGCCGATCGCCGCCGTCGTCGTTCTTCACGAACTCGTACACCGCCGCCGGGCAGAAACGCGCCTCCGGCCCTGCGTACGTACGCAGGTTCACGTTCACCGGCACGCTCGCGTCCTTCAGCGTCAGGTGCGCCGGCTGGTTTTCCTCGTGGTTCGTGTTCGAGATGAACACCGACGAGAGGCGATCGAACGTCAGCTTGCCGTCCGGCTTCGGATATTCGATCGGCTCGCACTGCGACGCCGGCTTCAGCATCTCGTGGTCAGCGTGCTGGTGATGCAGCGTCCACGGCACGTTGCCGCCCATCACCTTCTGCTCGATCCCGACCATCAGCGTGCCCAGATACAGGCCCTTGGCCATCCACTGCTTGAAGTTGCGCGCGCGGTACAGCTCCGTGTACAGCCACGATTGCTTGAACGCGTCCGGGTACGCGTTCAGCTCATCCGACTGACGCCCGGCCTGCACCGCGTCGAATGCCGCATCGGCCGCCAGCATCCCGGTCTTGATCGCCGCATGGCTGCCCTTGATCCGCGATGCGTTCAAAAAGCCCGCGTCGTCGCCGATCAGCGCGCCGCCCGGGAACACCGTCTTCGGCAGCGACAGCAGGCCACCGGCCGTGATCGCGCGCGCGCCGTACGACACGCGCTTGCCGCCTTCGAGGAACGCGCGGATCGACGGATGCGTCTTGTAGCGCTGGAATTCCTCGAACGGCGACAGGTACGGGTTCGTGTAGCCGAGGCCCACCACGAAGCCGACCACGACCTGGTTGTTGTCCATGTGATACAGGAACGAGCCGCCGTACGTATCGGACTTCAGCGGCCAGCCGGCCGTGTGGATCACGAGGCCCGGCTTGTGCTTGGCCGGATCGATTTCCCACAGTTCCTTGATGCCGATCCCGTACGCCTGCGGATCCGCGTTCGCGTCGAGCTTGAACTTCGCGATCAACTGGCGGCCGAGGTGGCCGCGGCAACCTTCGGCGAACAGCGTGTACTTCGCGTGCAGCTCCATGCCGAGCTGGAAGTTCTCGGTCGGCTCCCCGTCCTTGCCCACGCCCATGTTGCCGGTCGCGACGCCTTTGACCGAACCGTCGTCGTTGTAGAGGATCTCCGCGGCGGGGAAGCCAGGGAAGATTTCCACGCCCAGCGCCTCGGCCTGCTGGCCGAGCCAGCGCGTGACGTTGCCCAGCGAGATCACGTAGTTGCCGTGATTCTTGAAGTTGTCGGGCAGCGCCCAGTTCGGCGTCGTGACCGCGCTCTTCTCGGACAGGAACAGGAAACGGTCTTCCGTCACCTCGACGTCGAGCGGCGCGCCGCGTTCCTTCCAGTCGGGAAACAGCTCGGTGATCGCGCGCGGGTCCATCACCGCACCCGACAGGATGTGCGCGCCGATCTCGGAACCTTTCTCGAGCACGCACACGCCGATCTCGGCGCCTTTCTCGGCGGCCAGCTGCTTGAGCCGGATCGCCGCCGACAGCCCGGCGGGGCCGCCGCCGACGATCACGACGTCGTATTCCATCGATTCGCGCGGGCCGTA
>NZ_LFZP01000082.1:0-1728 GCF_002925705.1 Burkholderia anthinoferrum | reverse complement strand
TCTCGTCGAATACGCTGGCCGCCAGCGTGGTGCGGGTGGGACTGGCCACGCAGCCGGTAATCAACCTGATGCGCGACACGCTGCTCGAGTCGGACCTGATCTACGGCGACGAGACAACGTTCCAGGTGCTGAAAGAACCGGGACGAAGGCCGCAGGCGAAGAGTTACCTGTGGGCTCAGGTCAACGGCTCAGGGCCGCCCGTGCGGATGTTCTCTTACTCGCCCGGGCGCGGTGCCCAACATGCGCAGAAGCTCTATGCTGGTGTGCAGCCCGGCACTGCATTGATGACTGACGGATACGAGCTCTACAACGGCATCGCCCACGATCACCAGCTCGTGCACCTCGGATGTTGGGCCCACGTGCGCCGCGGCTTCATCAAAGCCGAGGAGTCTGTGCCGAAAGCAGCACGCTCGCCGGATCTGCTGGCGACGCGCTTCGTGATGCTGATCGGCAAGCTGTTCGCGGCCGAAGCACGCAGTGCACAATGGAAACCAGAGCGGCGGCAGCGATTGCGTATCCGATACAGCGTCCGCGTGCTCACCATCATCGTGCGCATGCTGATCGAGCATCTGCCGGGCGTCGTGCCCTCGAGTTTGCTCGGCAAGGCATTGCAGTACATGAACGGACAGTGGCCAAAGCTGGTCCGCTACGTCGAGAATGGCAATTGGCCGATCTCGAACAACCTGTGTGAGAACGCGATACGGCCGTTCGTCGTCGGCCGCAAGGGCTGGCTGTTCTCCGATACGGTCGCCGGCGCGCAGGCCAGCGCCAACCTTTACTCCCTCGTCGAGACGTGCAAGGCGAACGGCATAGATCCGTATCGCTATCTTGCTTGGCTGTTTGGCAAACTGCCACAGGCGTCAACAGCTGACGACTACGCAGCCCTACTACCTTGGGCTTCACGAGACAATCTGTCTAGTGGTCAGGCAAGCGACATACGTGCGATTAGCAAGGAACGATGACCGCGCGTGGCCAACGATTGCGATACTGCTTCTGTGCCACTCGCTCTCGATACGTGGCGACGCTGACTCGCACGGGATTCCGACGGACCACCATAGCGAACAAATCGTCTAACCCATACGGTGCGGTGACCTTGATTGAGTCGTCGGGAAGCAGTGTCAGCCCGACTGCAGTCGCATACTCTGGCCACGACGCAACGGCGGCCTCCAACGACCTGAAAGGCGGCACAGCGTGACCAAATGTTGCCTCGAACCAAGTATGAACTGCGGCCTGATTGGTCACCTCCCACGGGAACTGGGGGTGCGTGTGAGCTAGCAGAGACTGAAACGTCGCGTCACGCTCCGCAGAAAGATCGGTGCTATCGAAGTACGCAACATCGATGTCCGACAATGCCGACGGCGTATCCAGTCCGTGCAGCGAGTCCCATACGAGGTTCCGGACCGCACCGGCGCCGATGCACCAAGAGGGGAGGTTCAAGGTTCGGACCGCAACCAGAGCAGGCCAAAACCATGACGACTCCCGCGCAAGGGCGATGAGGTTTGCTTCGAAATCGGTTGATAGCATGAGTGAAGAGTCTGCCGCGTCGAGAGACAACCTGCTGTCGAGGGCGTCCGCTGCCCCACCGCAAGCCGATCTTAACCGAGTGTGACGTGACAGGGACCTAGAGAGGCGTGCTTTATAGACCGCTTACGATTGGTCGTTGGCACCGGGATGCTTACCGCTGCAAGCGGGCAGGTAGATGCAATTTTCGTCCGGCCGTCTCACATG
>NZ_LFZP01000025.1:0-1953 GCF_002925705.1 Burkholderia anthinoferrum | reverse complement strand
CTGCTCGAGGATGGCCGGATTCTCGAGCGTGGACGTATCCTGCGTGATCGCCTCGCCCTTCGCGAGCGAGCGCAAGAGGCGCCGCATGATCTTGCCCGAGCGCGTCTTCGGCAGGTTGTCGCCGAAGCGGATGTCCTTCGGCTTCGCGATCGGCCCGATCTGCTTGCCGACCCAGTCGCGCAGCGCCTTCGCGAGCGCCACGGCTTCGTCGCCTTCCGGGCGCGAACGCTTCAGCACCACGAATGCCACGACCGCCTCGCCCGTCGTGTCGTCCGGGCGGCCGACCACCGCCGCCTCGGCCACGAGTTCGTGCGACACCAGCGCCGATTCGATCTCCATCGTGCCCAGCCGGTGGCCCGACACGTTGAGCACGTCGTCGATCCGGCCCATGATCGTGAAGTAGCCGGTCTCCTTGTCGCGCACGGTGCCGTCGCCAGCCAGATAGAGCGTGCCGCCGAGTTCTTCCGGGTAATAACTCTTCTTGAAGCGCTCCGGATCGCCCCAGATCGTGCGGATCATCGCGGGCCACGGACGCTTGACGACCAGAATCCCGCCTTGCCCGTTCGGCACGTCCTGGCCCGTCTCGTCGACCACCGCGGCCATGATGCCCGGCAACGGCAGCGTGCACGAACCCGGTACGGTCGGCGTCGCGCCCGGCAGCGGCGTGATCATGTGGCCGCCGGTTTCGGTCTGCCACCACGTATCGACGATCGGGCAGCGCTCGTGGCCGACGTGCTTGTGGTACCACATCCACGCTTCCGGATTGATCGGCTCGCCAACCGTGCCGATGATGCGCAGGCTCGACAGGTCATAGCTCTTCGGATGAACCTTGTCGTCGGCTTCGGCCGCCTTGATCAGCGAACGGATCGCGGTCGGCGCGGTGTAGAACACGGTGACCTTGTGGTCGCCGATCATCTTCCAGAAGCGCCCGGCGTCCGGATACGTCGGCACGCCCTCGAACACGACCTGCGTGCCGCCGCACGCGAGCGGCCCGTACGTGATGTACGTATGGCCCGTGACCCAGCCGATGTCGGCCGTGCACCAGAACACGTCGTCGGGTTTCCAGTCGAAGGTCCACTTCATCGTCTGCGCGGCCCACAGCAGGTAGCCGCCCGTGCTGTGCTGCACGCCCTTCGGCTTGCCGGTCGAGCCCGACGTATACAGGATGAACAGCGGATGCTCGGCGCCGACCCAGGTCGGCTCGCAGCGGTCGGATTCGCCGTCGGTCAGCTCGTGCATCCACAGGTCGCGGCCCGCATGCCAGTCGATCTTGCCGCCGGTGCGGCGATAGACGATCACGCTCTTGACCGCTTCGCAGCCGCCCAGCGCGATCGCCTCGTCGGCGATGCTCTTGAGCGGCAGCGTCTTGCCGCCGCGCGCCTGTTCGTCGGCGGTGATGAGTGCCACGGCGCCGACGTCGACGAGCCGCTCGTTCAGCGATTTCGCGGAGAAGCCGCCGAACACGACCGAGTGCGTCGCGCCGATGCGCGCGCAGGCCTGCATCGCGACGATGCCTTCGATCGACATCGGGATATAGATGACGACGCGATCGCCCTTGCCGATCCCGTGTTTCTTCAGCGCATTGGCGAAGCGCGACACGCGTGCGAGGAGATCGGCATAGGTGACGCGGGTGACGGTGCCGTCGTCGGCCTCGAAGATCACCGCGACGCGCTCGCCGTGGCCGGCTTCGACGTGACGGTCGAGGCAGTTGTACGACGCGTTGAGCTCGCCGTCGTCGAACCATGTGTAGAACGGCGCGTTACGCTCGTCGAGCACCTTGGTGAACGGCTTGTGCCACGTGAGGCCCTCGCGCGCGAGGCGCGCCCAGAAGCCTTCGTAATCCTGCTCGGCCTCGGCGACGAGCGCGCGATAGGCCGGCATGCCGGAAATGGTCGCCGTCTTCTCGAGCGCCGCGGGCGGCGCGAACTGACGGGTTTCGTGAAGAACCGATTC
>NZ_LFZP01000014.1:0-1954 GCF_002925705.1 Burkholderia anthinoferrum | reverse complement strand
GCGTAGACGCCGCCGGCCGGGTACGCCTGCGCGACGGGCGCGTCGGGCCGCTTGTAATGCGGCGCCATCGTGCAGCCCGTGGCAAGGAGCGCGACTGCGATTGCAGTCAAAGCGTGTTTTTGCATCATCACTGTCCCTTGTTGCCTTCGTCGCCGTTGCCCGGCTTCTCTTCGTGGTGCGAGTGCTCCTGAGCCAGGCGCAGCGCCTCGTCGACGTCTTCCTTCTCGCCGCTGAAGATCGCACGGATCTTCACGAAGAACATCGGGATCATGAAGATCGCGAGGAACGTCGCCGTGATCATCCCGCCGATCACGCCCGTGCCGATCGCGTGCTGGCTCGCCGAGCCCGCGCCGTTGCTGATCGCGAGCGGCAGCACGCCGAGAATGAACGCGAGCGACGTCATCAGGATCGGACGCAGCCGCAGGCGCGCCGCTTCCAGCGCGGCCTCGATCGGCCCCATCTTCTCCGACTGCTGCAGCTCGCGCGCGAACTCGACGATCAGGATCGCGTTCTTCGCGGACAAGCCCACGGTCGTCAGCAGGCCGACCTGGAAGAACACGTCGTTCTCGAGGCCGCGCATCGTGGCCGCGAGCAGCGCACCGATCACGCCGAGCGGCACGACCATGATCACCGAGAACGGGATCGACCAGCTTTCATACAGCGCCGCGAGACACAGGAACACGACGAGGATCGAGATCGCGTACAGGATCGGCGCCTGCGAACCGGACTGGATTTCCTGGAACGACAGGCCCGTCCACGAATAGCCGATACCGACCGGCAGCTTCTTCGCGATCGTTTCCATCGCGGCCATCGCCTGACCGGTCGACTTGCCCGGTGCGGCCTGCCCCTGGATTTCCATCGCCGACACGCCGTTGTAGCGCTCGAGCTTCGGCGAACCGTACGTCCAGTGACCGGTCGCGAACGCGCTGAACGGCACCATCCCGCCCGACCCGTTGCGCACGTACCAGATGTTCATGTCTTCCGGCGTCATCCGGAACGGCGCGTCTGCCTGCACGTACACCTTCTTGATCCGGCCGTCGGTATCGAGGAAGTTGTTCACGTACTTCGACGCCCATGCGATCGAGAACGTCTGGTCGATCGCATCCGCGGTCACGCCCAGCGCATTCGCCTTCTCGCGGTCGATGTCGACCTTGTACTGCGGCGTGTCGTTCAGGCCGTTCGGACGGACACCCTGCAGCGTCGGATCCTTCGACGCCATCCCGAGCAACTGGTTACGCGCGGCCATCAACGCGTCGTGGCCAAGACCGGCGTTGTCCGTCAGCTCGAAGTCGAAGCCGGCAGCGGTACCGAGCTCCGGAATCGACGGCGGGTTGAACGGAATCACGAGCGCGTCCTTGTAGCCCGCGTAACGCCCGAACATCCGGCCGATCAGCGCCTGCACCTTCTGGTTCGCATGCTGACGCTGCGCGTAATCCTTCAGGCGGACGAACACGAGGCCCGAGTTCTGGCCGCGGCCCGCGAAGCTGAAGCCGTTGACCGTGAACGCCGATTCGACGATTTCCTTCTCGTCCTTCAGCAGGTAGTCGGAAATGTTCGCGAGCGTCTTCGCGGTCGTTTCCTGCGTGGAGCCGGACGGCGTCTGCACGATCACGAACATCAGGCCCTGGTCCTCATCGGGCAGGAACGACTTCGGCAGGCGCACGAACAGCAGGCCGACCGCGACGATCACGACCAGATAGATGATGAGCCAGCGGCCCGAGCGCTTGATCACGTGGTGCACGCCGACGTGGTACTTGTCGCGGCTGTTGTTGAACGTGCGGTTGAACCAGCCGAAGAAGCCCTTCTTCTCTTCGTGATGCCCTTGCGGGATCGGCTTGAGGATCGTCGCGCACAGCGCCGGCGTCAGAATCAACGCAACCAGCACCGACAGCACCATCGCCGACACGATCGTCAGCGAGAACTGACGATAGATCGCGCCGACCGAGCCGCCGGA
>NZ_LFZP01000042.1:0-2176 GCF_002925705.1 Burkholderia anthinoferrum | reverse complement strand
ATCGAAGTGCCCGTTCAACCACACCGCAGGCAGCGGCACGACGAACAAGGACTGGTGGCCGAATCAGCTGAACCTGAACGTACTGCACCGGCATTCGGCGCTGTCCGATCCGATGGACCCGGATTTCGACTACGCAGAAGCGTTCAAGAAGCTGGATCTCGCCGCGGTGAAGCAGGACCTGCACGCGCTGATGACGACCTCGCAGGACTGGTGGCCGGCCGACTTCGGCCACTACGGCGGCCTGTTCGTGCGCATGGCGTGGCATAGCGCCGGCACCTACCGCACGGCCGACGGCCGCGGCGGCGCCGGCGGCGGGCAGCAGCGCTTCGCGCCGCTCAATAGCTGGCCGGACAACGTCAGCCTCGACAAGGCCCGCCGCCTGCTGTGGCCGATCAAGCAGAAGTACGGCCGCAACATCTCGTGGGCCGACCTGCTGATCCTGACCGGCAACGTCGCGCTCGAATCGATGGGCTTCAAGACCTTCGGCTATGCCGGCGGCCGCGTCGACACGTGGGAGCCGGACGACGTCTACTGGGGCTCGGAAAAGATCTGGCTGGAACTGAGCGGCGGCCCGAACAGCCGCTACACCGGCAAGCGCGAGCTCGAAAGCCCGCTCGCCGCGGTGCAGATGGGCCTCATCTACGTGAACCCGGAAGGCCCGGACGGCAACCCGGACCCGGTCGCCGCCGCGCACGACATCCGCGAGACGTTCGCGCGCATGGCGATGAACGACGAGGAAACGGTCGCGCTGATCGCGGGCGGCCACACGTTCGGCAAGACGCACGGCGCCGGCCCGGCCTCGAACGTCGGCCCCGAGCCGGAAGCCGCGGGCATCGAGCAGCAGGGTCTCGGCTGGAAGAGCACGTTCGGCACGGGCAAGGGCAAGGACACGATCACGAGCGGCCTCGAAGTCACGTGGACGTCGACGCCGACGCAGTGGAGCAACGACTTCTTCAAGCACCTGTTCAGCTACGAATGGGAGCTCACGAAGAGCCCGGCCGGCGCGCACCAGTGGGTCGCGAAGGATGCCGGCGAAGTGATTCCCGATGCGTACGACGCGTCGAAGAAGCATCGCCCGACGATGCTGACGACCGACCTGTCGCTGCGTTTCGACCCGGCCTACGAAAAGATCTCGCGCCGCTTCTACGAGAACCCGGCCGAGTTCGCCGACGCGTTCGCACGCGCATGGTTCAAGCTCACGCACCGCGACATGGGCCCGCGCTCGCGCTATCTCGGCCCGGACGTGCCGGCGGAACACCTGCTGTGGCAGGACCCGATCCCGGCCGTCGATCACCCGCTGATCGACGCCGCCGACGTCGCCGCGCTGAAGGCGAAGGTGCTGGCCACCGGCCTGTCGGTGTCGCAGCTCGTGTCGACCGCATGGGCGTCGGCGGCGACGTTCCGCGGCTCGGACAAGCGCGGCGGCGCGAACGGCGCGCGCATTCGTCTCGCGCCGCAGAAGGACTGGGAAGTGAACCAGCCGGCGGCGCTCGCGGCGGTGCTCGAAACGCTCGAAGGCGTGCAGAAGGCGTTCAACGATGCGCAGACGGGCGGCAAGAAGGTGTCGCTGGCCGACCTGATCGTGCTGGCCGGCGCGGCCGGCGTCGAGCAGGCGGCGAAGAACGCGGGTGTCGCGATCACGGTGCCGTTCGCGCCGGGCCGGATGGATGCGTCGCAGGAAGAAACCGACGTCGACGCGATGGCCGTGCTCGAGCCGGTGGCGGACGGGTTCCGCAACTACCTGAAGCACGCGTACAAGACGCCGGCCGAGGCGCTGCTGGTCGACAAGGCGCAGCTGCTGACGTTGACGGCGCCGGAGATGACGGTGCTGGTCGGCGGCTTGCGCGTGCTTGGCGCGAACGTCGGCGACTCGAAGCACGGCGTGTTCACCGATCGTCCGGGCACGCTGACGAACGATTTCTTCGCGAACCTGCTCGACATGGGTACGGAGTGGAAGCCGGTGTCGGGCGCGAACGACGTGTTCGAGGGGCGCGATCGTGCGACGGGCGCGGTCAAGTGGACGGGCACGCGCGTCGACCTGATCTTCGGCTCGCACTCGCAGTTGCGCGCGCTGGCCGAGGTGTACGGCAGCGCGGATGCGAAGGAGAAGTTCGTGCGCGACTTCGTCGCCGCCTGGAACAAGGTGATGAACCTCGACCGCTTCGATCTCGCGTGA
>NZ_LFZP01000080.1:0-2401 GCF_002925705.1 Burkholderia anthinoferrum | reverse complement strand
CGAAGGAGAAGTTCGTGCGCGACTTCGTCGCCGCCTGGAACAAGGTGATGAACCTCGACCGCTTCGATCTCGCGTGACCGACGGCTTCACGCCGCTCACGTAGCAAACGAAAACGGCCAGTCTCGCGACTGGCCGTTTTCATCATGGGTTCAACCTTGCGTCAGTCCGCCAGCCGCGCAGCCAGCGCCTCGACGCGCCGCGGATCCGCATTGACGGCCAGCGCGATCCTGCGGCCGTACTCCGGATCGGCCTTCTGGAAATACGACAGCATCGTGTACTTGACGTTCTCGTCCTTCACCTGCCCCAGATCGCCCGCGAGATTCGCGATCAGATCCTTGCGCGCGTTCTCCGGCAGCGATCGATAGAACGCACCGGCCTGCGCGAAGTTCCGCGTCCGCGCGATCGGCGCCTGCTGCGTCGTGCCGGTCAGCGGCAGCCGGCTGTACTTGTACCGCGCATCCGCCGACAGATCCTTCGCCGCGCTCGGCTCGTAGTTCACGGTGCCCTTGGTCATGCCGCCGTTCATCGCGCCGTCCTGGTTGTGGTTCGCCACGTCGGCGCGCGGGCGATTCACCGGCAATTGCAGCCCGTTCACGCCCACCCGATGCAGCTGCGTATCCGCATACGCGAACAGGCGGCCTTGCAGCAGCCGGTCTTCCGACGGCTCGATGCCCGGCACCAGATTCGACGGCGCCATCGCGGCCTGCTCCGTTTCCTGGAAGATGTTCGCCGGATTGCGATCGAGCGTCATCGTGCCGATCTTGATCTCGGGAACGTCGGGCCAGATCTTCGTGGCGTCGAGCGGATCGAACTCGAAGCGCGCGAGCTGCTCGGGCTTCAGCACCTGGATATACAGATCCCATTTCGGGAAGTTGCCGGCGGCAATGGCCGCCTGCAAATCACGCGTCATGTGATTGAAGTCCTTGCCCTGAATGCGCTCGGCTTCCTTCGCGTCGAGATTGTGCTCGCCCTGCAAGCTCTTCCAGTGGAATTTCACGTAGTGCACGTCGCCGCGCGCGTTGACGAACTTGTACGCGTGCACGCTGTTGCCGTCCATCTCGCGATAGCTTCTCGGCGTGCCGTAGTCCGAATAAAGGCGCGTGAGCATGTGCGTCGCTTCGGGTTGATGCGAGAAGAAATCGAAGAAGCGGTTCGGATCCTGGATGTTCGTGTCCGGCGCCGGCTTCAGCGAATGAACCATGTCCGGGAACTTGATCGCGTCGCGGATGAAGAACACCGGCAGGTTGTTGCCCACCAGATCCCAGTTGCCTTCCGACGTATAGAACTTCGTCGCGAAGCCGCGCGGGTCGCGCAGCGTCTCCGGCGACGTGCCGCCGTGGATCACGCTCGAGAACCGGACGAACACCGGCGTGTCGGTGCCCGGCGCGAACACCTTCGCCTGCGTGTAGTCGGAAATGTCGCGGGTCGCGATGAAGTGTCCGTATGCGCCGGTGCCGCGCGCGTGCACGACGCGCTCCGGAATGCGCTCACGGTCGAAACGCTGCAGTTTCTGGATCAGGTTGACGTCCTGCAGCACGACGGGGCCACCGGGGCCGGCCGTCTGCGAGTTCTGGTTGTCGCCGACGGGCGCGCCGTTGTCGCGTGTCAGTGTCGATGCGCTCGCGTCGAAGGTCAGGACGGTCGCGCATACCAGCAAAGCGGTACGCCATGCGGCTTGCGTGTTGTACATCTGTCGACTCCATGTTTGAAATGGGGCCTCACTGTAATTCGCATGTAAGCCGGCCGTGAATTGACTTATTCATATCGGCTCGATTGGCGATCGCTATCGTCGCGGTTCGCGGCGGCACGATCGGCGAGTGAAAAAATATGCGCCGGCTCGGACCGGTCCGAGCACCGGCCGATTTTCAGACTGGGCCGATTCATTTCACGCAGCCGCGCATTCGACAATGCCTGCACCCTGCCCGATCCGCTTGCCGGTCCCGCCGGCCGGGAACTCGACCACTCAGGAGCAAGCACCATGAACGATGCAGGATCGCCCATCCGCCATGCCGCCGACGTCGCGGCCGATACGCCGCACGATGCCGGCGGCCACACGCTGCAACGCGGCCTCAGCTGGAAGGACGCGTTCTGGGTCACGAGCGGCGTGCCCGCCGGCGTGCTGTTCACGATCGGCGGCGTGTCCGCGACGATCGGCCACCCGGCGTGGGCCGTGTGGATCGCCGCGATCACGATGGGGCTGATTCAAAGCGCGACCTACGCGGAGATTTCCAGCCTGTTTCCGCATAAATCGGGCGGTGCGTCGGTGTACGGCGCGATCGGCTGGGTTCGTTACAGCAAGCTGATTGCGCCGGTATCCGTATGGTGCAACTGGCTCGCGTGGTCGCCGATGCTCGCGCTCGGCTGCGGCCTCGCGGCGAGCTATGCGCTCACGAGTCTCTTT
>NZ_LFZP01000010.1:0-3525 GCF_002925705.1 Burkholderia anthinoferrum | reverse complement strand
CACGCGCTCGATCCCGCCATGGTTGGCGCGTGCGACATAATCGGCCATCCAGTTCTCGCCGAGCACCTGGCGCGCGATCTCGACCACGATGTAGTCCGCTTCGAGATTCGCGTCCTCGCCGTAGCGCGACAGCCCCTGCAGGCACGACGGGCAGCTCGTCAGGATCTTCACGTCCGGGCCGGCCGCGGCCGCTGCCGCCGGCGCCGCCGCGTCGCCCGCCACCACCGGAATCGCACGCAGCTTCGCCGCGCCCTTGCGGATCTCCTCTTCCTTGCGGAAGCGCACCTGCGTCGAGATGTCCGGCCGCGTGACCGCCAGCGTGCCCGATTCGCCGCAGCAGCGATCGTTCTTCTCGATCTTGTAGCCGTCCTTCTCCGAACCCATCAGCTCGTTGACCAGCTTCACCGGGTCCATCGTCTTGATCGGCGTGTGGCACGGGTCGTGGTACATGTAGCGCGTGCCCGTCACGCCGTCGAGCTTCATCCCCTTCTCCAGCAGGAACTCGTGGATGTCGATGATCCGGCAGCCCGGGAAGATCTTGTCGAATTCGTAGCCCGCGAGCTGGTCGTAGCACGTGCCGCACGACACCACCACCGTCTTGATGTCCAGGTAGTTCAGCGTGTTCGCCACCCGGTGGAACAGCACGCGGTTGTCCGTCACGATCTTCTCGGCCTTGTCGTACTGGCCCGAGCCGCGCTGCGGATAGCCGCAGCACAGGTAGCCCGGCGGCAGCACCGTCTGCACGCCCGCCTCCCACAGCATCGCCTGCGTCGCCAGCCCCACCTGCGAGAACAGCCGCTCGGAGCCGCAGCCCGGGAAGTAGAACACCGCTTCCGAATCGACGGTCGTCGATTTCGGGTTGCGGATGATCGGCACGATCTTGTTGTCCTCGATGTCCAGCAGCGCGCGCGCCGTCTTCTTCGGCAGGTTGCCCGGCATCTTCTTGTTCACGAAGTGGATCACCTGCTCGACCGCCGGCGGCTTGCCCGTCGTCGCCGGCGGGTGCTGCGTCTGCTTCGTCACGACCTTCTTCAGCATGTCGTTCGCGAAGCGCTGCACCTTGTAGCCCACCCCCATCATCACGCCGCGCGCGACGTTGATCGTCTGCGGATTGGTCGCGTTCAGGAAGAACATGCCCGCCGCGTTGCCCGCGTTGAACTTCTTCTTGCCCATCTTGCGCAACAGGTTGCGCATGTTCATCGTCACGTCGCCGAAGTCGATCTTCACCGGGCACGGCGTCGCGCACTTGTGGCACACCGTGCAGTGGTCGGCCACGTCGTTGAACTCGTCCCAGTGCTTGATCGACACGCCGCGGCGCGTCTGCTCCTCGTACAGGAACGCCTCGACCAGCAGCGACGTCGCGAGGATCTTGTTGCGCGGGCTGTACAGCAGGTTCGCGCGCGGCACGTGGGTCGCGCACACCGGCTTGCACTTGCCGCAGCGCAGGCAGTCCTTCACCGAATCGGCGATCGCGCCGATGTCGGACTGCTGCATGATCAGCGACTCGTAGCCCATCAGCCCGAAGCTCGGCGTGTACGCATTGCGCAGATCGGCGCCCTCGAGCAGCTTGCCCTTGTTGAAGCGGCCGTTCGGGTCCACACGCTGCTTGTACGCGCGGAATTCGGCGATCTCGTCCTCGGTCAGGAACTCGAGCTTCGTGATGCCGATCCCGTGCTCGCCGGAAATCACGCCGTCGAGCGAGCGCGCCAGCGTCATGATCCGCGCGACGGCCGCGTGCGCGTCCTGCAGCATCTCGTAGTTGTCGGAGTTGACCGGGATGTTCGTGTGCACGTTGCCGTCGCCCGCGTGCATGTGCAGCGCGACGAACACGCGCGCGCGCAGCACGCGCTTGTGGATCGCCTGCGCTTCGTCGAGGATCGGCTTGAACGCGCCGCCGTTGAAGATCGCGCGCAGTTCCGCGCGGATCTCCTGCTTCCACGAGATGCGCACCGTGCGGTCCTGCGTGACGTGGAACACGGTCGCGCCCGGCTGCTCGTCCGCGCGGTCGGCGAACTTCTCCGCGAGCGCCTCGTAGCCGAGCTGCACCAGGTAGTGCTGCGCCTCGCGCAGCGGCTGGTCGAGCCGGTCGCGCACGAATTCCCAGCGCGCGCGCACGCGCCTGAGCAGCTCCAGCGCCTGCTGCACGCGGTCTTCCAGCAGTTCCGCGCTCGGGATCTCGTTCGCGTCGTCGGTCTTGCCGAGCGGCAGGTTGCCGCCACGGAAGAACGCCTCGAGCGCGTCGACCAGCTGCAGCTTGTTCTTCAGCGACAGCTCGATGTTGATCCGCTCGATGCCGTCGGTGTACTCGCCCATCCGGTTCAGCGGGATCACGACGTCCTCGTTGATCTTGAACGCGTTCGTGTGCTTCGCGATCGCCGCCGTGCGGCTGCGGTCCAGCCAGAAGCGCTTGCGCGCCTCCGCGCTGACCGCGACGAAGCCTTCGCCGCTCTTGCCGTTCGCCATCCGGATCACTTCGGACGTCGCCTGGGCGACCGCGTCGGCGTCGTCGCCGACGATGTCGCCGATCAGCACCATCTTCGGGAATGCGTTGCGCTTGCTCTTGGTCGCATAGCCGACCGCGCGCAGGTAGCGCTCGTCAAGGTGCTCGAGGCCCGCGAGGATCGCGCCGCCCTGCTTCGACGTCTCGAACAGGTAGTCCTTGATCTCGACGATGCTCGGGATCGCCTCGCGCGCCTGGCCGAAGAATTCGAGGCAGACGGTGCGCGTGTGCGCGGGCATCTTGTGCAGCACCCAGCGCGCGGACGTGATCAGCCCGTCGCAGCCTTCCTTCTGCACGCCCGGCAGGCCGGCGAGGAACTTGTCGGTGACGTCCTTGCCGAGCCCTTCCTTGCGAAAGCGCCGGCCTTCGATCTCGAGCATCTCGGTCTTCAGCAGCTTCTCGCCCGGCGCGTACGCGCCGTCGAACCACTTCAGCTCGAAGCGCGCGACCGCGATGTCGTGGATCTTGCCCTGATTGTGCTCGTGGCGCGTGACTTCGAGCCAGTTGCCGTCCGGGTCGACCATCCGCCACCACGCCAGGTTGTCGAGCGCGGTGCCCCACAGCACGGCCTTCTTGCCGCCCGCGTTCATCGCGACGTTGCCGCCGATGCACGAGGCGTCGAGCGAGGTCGGATCGACCGCGAACACGTAGCCGGCCGCTTCCGCCGCTTCGGTCACGCGGCGCGTGACGACGCCCGCGCCGGAGAAGATCGTCGGCACCTTGTGCGCGACGCCCGGCAGCTCGGTGAGCTCGACCGCGCCGAGCTGTTCGAGCTTCTCGGTGTTGATCACCGCGGAGAACGGCGTGAGCGGCACCGCGCCGCCCGTGTAGCCGGTGCCGCCGCCGCGCGGGATCACGGTCAGGCCGAGCTCGAAGCACGCCTTGATCAGCGCGGCGATCTCGGCTTCGGTGTCGGGCGTCAGCACGACGAACGGGTATTCGACGCGCCAGTCGGTCGCATCGGTCACGTGCGACACGCGCGACAGCCCGTCGAAGCGGATGTTGTCCTTCTGCGTGCAGCGGCC
>NZ_LFZP01000081.1:0-3559 GCF_002925705.1 Burkholderia anthinoferrum | reverse complement strand
GCGTAGACGCCGCCGGCCGGGTACGCCTGCGCGACGGGCGCGTCGGGCCGCTTGTAATGCGGCGCCATCGTGCAGCCGGCGGCAAACAGCGCGGCAGCCAGTGCGACCGCGGTTGCGGTCAAAGCATGTTTTCGCATCGTTACTGCCCCTTCGAATCGTGTGCGTCGTCGTGACCGCGCTGCAGGTCGCCCTGCACGAGACGCCATGCATCGTCGACGTTTTCGGTCTCGCCGCTGAAGATCGCGCGAACCCGCACGAAGAACATCGGGATCATGAAAATGGCGAGGAACGTCGCCGTGATCATCCCGCCGATTACGCCCGTGCCGATCGCGTGCTGGCTCGCCGAGCCCGCGCCGTTGCTGATCGCGAGCGGCAGCACGCCCAGCATGAACGCGAGCGATGTCATCAGGATCGGACGCAGCCGCAGGCGCGCCGCCTCGATCGCCGCGCGCACCGGCCCCATGTTCCCGCCCGCCTGCAGCTCGCGCGCGAACTCGACGATCAGGATCGCGTTCTTCGCGGACAGGCCTACCGTGGTCAGCAGGCCGACCTGGAAGAACACGTCGTTCTCGAGGCCGCGCAGCATCGTCGCGAGCAGCGCGCCGACCACGCCGAGCGGCACGACCATGATCACCGAGAACGGAATCGACCAGCTTTCATACAGCGCCGCGAGACACAGGAACACGACGAGGATCGAGATCGCATACAGGATCGGCGCCTGCGAGCCCGACTGGATTTCCTGGAACGACAGCCCCGTCCACGAATAGCCGATGCCTTCCGGCAGCTTGCTCGCGAGCGCTTCCATCGCGGCCATCGCCTGGCCGGTCGACTTGCCTTGCGCGGCCTGCCCCTGGATCTCGATCGACGACACGCCGTTGTAACGCTCGAGCTTCGGCGACCCGTAGATCCAGTGGCCGCTCGAGAACGCGCTGAACGGCACCATCCCGCCCGAGCTGTTGCGCACGTACCAGATGTTCATGTCCTCCGGCGTCATCCGGAACGGCGCGTCCGATTGTACGTACACCTTCTTGATCCGGCCGTCGGTATCGAGGAAGTTGTTCACGTACTGCGACGCCCATGCGATCGAGAACGTCTGGTCGATCGCCGCGGCCGTCACGCCGAGCGCGTTCGCCTTCTCGCGATCGATGTCGACCTTGTACTGCGGCGTATCGTTCAGGCCGTTCGGGCGCACCAGCGCCAACGCCGGATCCTTCGCGGCCATCCCGAGCAACTGGCCGCGCGCGGCCATCAGCGCTTCGTGACCGAGGCCGGCGTTGTCCGTCAGCTCGAAGTCGAAGCCCGCGGCCGTGCCGAGTTCGGGAATCGACGGCGGGTTGAACGGAATCACCATCGCGTCCTTGTACGTCGAATAGTGCGCGAAGGTCCGGCCGATCAGCGCCTGCACCTTCCGGTCCGAACGCTGGCGCTGCTCGTACGGTTTCAGCTTCACGAACACGAGGCCGGCGTTCTGGCCGCGGCCCGCGAAGCTGAAGCCGTTGACCGTGAACACCGAGTCGACCACATCCTTCTCCGCGGTGGTCAGGTACGTGTTGATGTTGTCGAGCGTCCTGCCGGTCGTTTCCTGCGTGGAGCCGGACGGCGTCTGCACGATCATGAACATGTAGCCCTGGTCTTCATCGGGCAGGAACGACTTCGGCAGGCGCGCGAACATCACGCCGACCGCGAGGAACACGGCGAGGTAGATCACGAGCCAGCGGCCCGAGCGCCGAATCACGTGGTTCACGCCGCTCGTGTAGCGATCCCGGCTGCGATCGAAAGTCCGGTTGAACCAGCCGAAGAAACCCTTCTTCTCTTCGTGATGCCCCTTCTCGATCGGCTTCAGGATCGTCGCGCACAGCGCCGGCGTGAGAATCAACGCGACCAGCACCGACAGCACCATCGCCGACACGATCGTCAGCGAGAACTGACGATAGATCGCGCCGACCGAGCCGCCGGAGAACGCCACCGGCACGAACACCGCCGACAGCACGAGCGCCACGCCGACGAGTGCGCCGGTGATCTGCCCCATCGCCTTGCGGGTCGCCTCCTTCGGCGACAACCCCTCCTCGGCCATCACCCGTTCGACGTTCTCGACCACCACGATCGCATCGTCGACCAGCAGGCCGATCGCCAGCACGAGGCCGAACATCGACAGCGTGTTGATCGAGAAGCCGACGATACCCATGATCGCGAACGTGCCGAGCAGCACGACCGGCACCGCGATCGTCGGGATGATCGTCGCCCGAAGATTCTGCAGGAACAGGTACATCACGAGGAACACGAGCACGATGCCCTCGATCAGCGTCTTGACCACTTCCTCGATCGACAGGCGCACGAACGGCGTCGTATCGTACGGGTAGTGCACGACGAGACCATGCGGGAAGTACTTCGACAGCTCGTCGATCTTGGCCCGCAGCGCGTTCGCGGTCGCCAGCGCATTCGCGCCGGTCGCGAGCTGGATACCGAGGCCGGCCGTCGGCTGTCCCATGTACTTCGTGTCGAACGTGTAGTTCTCCGAACCCAGCGCCGCGCGGCCGACGTCCTTCAGGCGAACCTGCGAGCCGTCCTGGTTGACCTTCAGCAGGATGTTGCCGAACTGCTCGGGCGTGCGCAGCAGCGTCGATTCGGTGATCGTCGCCTGCAGCACGGTGCCCGGCTTCGCCGGCGTGCCGCCGATCTGGCCGCCCGCGATCTGCACGTTCTGCTGCGTGATCGCGGCCGTCACGTCGGTCGGCGTGAGGCTGTAGTTGGTCAGCTTGACCGGGTCGAGCCAGATCCGCATCGAGAACTGCGAACCGAGCAGCAGCGTCTGGCCGACGCCGTTCACGCGGCTCAGCGGGTCGAGCACGTGCGACGCCACGTAGTTCGTCAGATCCTCCTTCGACATCCGGCCGTCCTCGGAGTTGAACGCGAACCACATCAGCCAGTTGCTGCTGGATTTCGTGACCTGCATGCCGAGCTGCTGCACGACCTGGGGCAGGTTCGGCGTCGCGAGCGACAGCTTGTTCTGCACCTGCACCTGCGCGACGTCCGGGTTCGTGCCCGGCGAGAAGGTCAGCGTGATCGTCGCGTTGCCCGAATCGTCGCTCGTCGACGACATGTACAGGAAGTTGTCGAGACCGCTCATCTGCTGCTCGATCACCTGCGTGACCGTATCTTCCACGGTCTTCGCGGAAGCGCCCGGATAGTTCGCCTGGATCTGGATCGTCGGCGGTGCGATCGTAGGATACTGCGCGATCGGCATCTTGAAGATCGATGCGACGCCGGCCAGCATCAGCACGATCGCGATCACCCACGCGAAGATCGGGCGATCGATAAAGAACTTGGCCATGAAACGGACTCCCTGTTATTGCGCGCTCGACGCGGCGGCCGAGCTCGCTGCGGCGCTGGCCGCGGTAGTCGCCGGCGCGGCGCTTGCCGGCGCGGCGCCTGCCGATGTGGCGGATGCGGCGTCCGGCGCCGGGGCGAGCTGCGCGGCGACGGTCTTCACGGTCGCGCCCGGGCGCACCTTGTCGACGCCCTGCACGATCACGTGATCGCCCGCCTGCAGACCGCCTTC
>NZ_LFZP01000022.1:0-3740 GCF_002925705.1 Burkholderia anthinoferrum | reverse complement strand
GCCTTGGCGAGCTCGAGCGCGATTTCCTTGCCGATGCCGCTCGCGGCGCCCGTGACGACTGCGGTCTTGCCATTCAGATCTGCTGCCATGTCCGTCTCCTCCCGTTGTCGGATCGATGAAACACGCGCCCGCCGCATCCGCGCGCATCGCGAAATCGCATCGGCGTGCCAGCCGCCATTGTGCCCGATCGGACCCGCCGTTCGCGCGCAAAACGTCTAAGCTTAAGGTCGGTTCCGTTCAGCAGGAGAATCTCATGCACTATCGACGGCTAGGCCGCTCCGGCCTGCAGATCAGCGAGCTTTCCCTCGGCTCGTGGGTGACGTACGGCAACCAGGTCGACCAGCGGGTCGCGCGCGAATGCCTCGCCGCGGCACGCGACGCGGGCGTCAATTTCTTCGACAACGCCGAGGTCTACGCCGGCGGCAAATCCGAGGAAATCATGGGCCACGCGCTCAAGTCGCTCGACTGGCCGCGCGTCAGCTATATCGTGTCCACGAAGTTCTTCTGGGGGCTCGCGGAAGCCCCGAACCAGTATCACACGCTGAACCGGAAATACCTGCTGAACGCGATCGACGGCTCGCTGCGCCGGCTACAGCTCGACTATGTCGACCTCGTCTATTGCCATCGCCCCGATCCGCATACGCCGATCGAGGAAACCGTCTGGGCAATGAGCGACATGATCGTGCGCGGCAAGGCGCTGTACTGGGGCACGTCGGAATGGAGCGCCGACGAGATCCGCGCGGCATGTGAGATCGCCGAGCGGCATCATCTGCACAGGCCGGTCGTCGAACAACCGCAGTACAACCTGTTCCACCGCACCCGGGTCGAACAGGAATATGCGCGGCTCTACGACGATTACGGCCTCGGCCTCACGACCTGGAGCCCGCTCGCGTCGGGCCTGCTCACCGGCAAGTACCGCAACGGCGTGCCGGCCGGCAGCCGCGCGCAGTTGCAAGGCTACGACTGGATGCGCGAACGCCTGACCGATCGGGCCGCCAACGACATCGTCGAACGGCTCGGCGAGATCGCCGCCGAGCTCGGCTGCAGCACCGGCCAGTTGGCCATTGCGTGGGTGCTCGCGAATCCGCGCGTGAGTTCGGTCATCACGGGCGCCTCGCGGGTCGACCAGATCGGCGACAACATGCGCGCGCTCGACGTTGCCGCGAAGCTGACGCCGGATGTGAAGCAGCGCATCGAGGCGGTAGTCGGCGACGCATACGAGTAAGGCGACTCGCGACCACTCGCGTACAATACGCGGCCGCATCGGTGCCCGGCCTGACGGCCGCGCACGTTCGACCGTTTTTAATCGATTCACCTTTCGTTTCAGGCAGCCAGCCATGCTCAGTTATCGTCACGGTTTTCACGCAGGCAACCACGCGGACGTGCTCAAGCACACCGTCGTCGTCCAGCTGCTGCGCTACCTGAACAAGAAAGACAAATCGTACTGGTACATCGATACGCACGCGGGCGCCGGCGTGTACTCGCTGCGCGACGGCTATGCAGCGAAGACGTCGGAATTCGATACCGGCATCGGCCGGCTGTGGAACGAAAAGAGCCTTCCGGAAGCGCTGGGCGACTATATCGATGAAGTCCGCGCGCTGAACGACGACGGCGAACTGCACTTCTACCCGGGCTCCCCGTACATCGCCTGGCGGTCGATGCGCGAGCAGGACCGGATGCGTCTGTTCGAAATGCATACGACGGAAATCGATGTGCTGCGCCACAATTTTCGCGATGCGGGGCGACGCGCGATGATCTTCGCCGGCGACGGCTTCGAAGGTATCAAGGCGCTGCTGCCGCCGCCGCCGCGACGCGCACTCGTACTGATCGACCCGTCCTACGAGGACAAGAAGGATTACGCGCGCACGGTGAGCTGCGTGACGGAATGCCTGAAGCGTTTCGCGACCGGCTGTTATGCCATCTGGTATCCGCAGGTCACGCGGACGGAATCGCAACGCTTTCCCGAGCAGTTGAAGCGCCTGCAGCCGAACAACTGGCTCCACCTGACGCTGACGGTGTCGAATCCGCCGACCGATGGACTGGGCCTCTACGGAAGCGGGATGTTCATCCTGAATCCGCCATATACGCTCGCCCAGAGCATGAACGAGGTCCTGCCCTACCTGGTCGAGAAGCTGGGACAGGATAGCGGCGCCCGCTGCCAGATCGAGCACCGCGGCAACTGATCGGGCGACCGGCGGTTACGGTTGCGGTCTGGGCGCCAGTCTCGGCTGGTTGGCCGGCTGCCCGTTCCATGCGGGAACATTGATGTACGGCGCGACGAACAGCGGAACCGACGTATTCGGTCCCTGCCCGGCTGGAGCCCGCATGCCTGCCGGCTCGACGATCGGCTCCGAAGACAACGGTGCCGTCTGCAACACCAACCCGCCCCTGCCGTCCTGGATACCGCGCTGGGTATCGAGCACGAGCGGCCTGGACGACGTCGCGGCACCTACCGCGAAGCCATGGACGAGCATTGCCGCGCCCAGAACGAGACGCGCGCAGGTACTGCGTCGCACATCGACACGCACACGCATGATCGTGTCCTTCCCGATGAAAAGTAGGCCCATACCATAGCGCTGCACCGGCGATTTCGCCAGATCCGGCGCACAAAAAAACAAAGCCCCGTCAATACGGGGCTTGCTTATCGTTCGGTACCGCTCGGCACCCGACGGTCACTCCGATTACAGCGAGTAGCCGTTGGTTTCGAGCGAGCGGATGCGGCGCTCGAGCTGAACGATGTCCGACGACGTGGCGAGGTAAGCCTCACGGCGCTCACGTTCTGCGGACTCGAACCAGTTGCTCAGCTTTTCGACGATGTAGGCGATCATGACGTTCTCCAAGGAAGAGGGACCCCTGGTGAATCGATATTCAGGGATTTCCCGTATAGGGTTATCCCGAATTATAGCGACGCCGCACCAAGATGCTAGTGAAATACTTGCATGGGAACCATTCCGATTTGGAATGGAGCCGCACCGACCACCTATAACTCATTGATTTTTATAGGAATGTAGTCGGGGCCCGTTTTGCGGCTCGAGGAAGCGCACTAATTTGGTTCATCGACGGGGTCGGCGAGGCGCGCCAAAATCGGGCATTCAGGCCGCCCGTCACCATGGCAGTGCGCGGCCAGATCGGCCAGCGTGTCGCGCATGTCGCTGAGTTCGGCGATGCGTTTGTCCAGTTCGGCCACGTGCTCGAGAGCAATCGATTTCACTTCGGCGCTGGCGCGCGAGCGATCCTGCCAAAGCATCAGCAGCTTGCGAATGTCCTCGACCAGAAAGCCGAGTCGCCGCGCCTGACGGATGAATCGCAGGATATGGATTTCGTCCGCGCCGTAGATCCGGTAGCCGGCATCGGTCCGCTTGCTCGGCGCAAGAAGGCCGACCTGTTCGTAGTACCGGATCATTTTCGCGCTGACCCCGGATTCGCGCGACGCGTCGCCGATATTCATTCCCTGCCCTCTTCATCAAGCCCTGGTTTCGAACACGAACGGCGACGAATGCCGTCGCCGACGACACGTCGATCGTATCAAATCGAGAGGTTTCGTTCCGAGGGACAGCTTGGTCGCAGGAGCGCGGATGGAACGGGCGCGGCTCGGCGCATGCTTTTTGGGATGCCAAAATGCAAAAACCCCCGCCTTGTCAGGCGGGGGTTCTTGGCTTAGGAAGCCTGACGATTACCTACTTTCACACGGGAATCCGCACTATCATCGGCGTAGAGTCGTTTCACGGTCCTGTTCGGGA